>JAZKFM010000215.1:0-5116 GCA_040386415.1 Pseudomonadota bacterium | reverse complement strand
AGGCGGCGGCCCATCTGCACCACCAACTGGGTGTCCACGAGCAGGGGCGAGAGCAGGGCGTGGGCGATGTCGGGCGCCACCGGGGAGACGCCACAGGCGACGATCAGGCGCTGGGCGTCGGCCGAGACCCCGCCGCAGCCGGGACAGTCGAACCGCAGCGGCGCGCGGCAGGCGGCCTCGATGGCGTGGATCCAGGCGACGAACAGGGCGCAGGTGCGGCCTGAAGCCTTCTGGGTCAGCAGGGGGCCGATCTCGTCATCAGGCCGCCGTCCCGCCGCCCGCAGGCCGGCCCAGCCCCGAAGGGAGGCCAGCAGCAGGCGCTCCGCCGGGCTCAGCGGATCGCGCGGCGCTTCGTCCTCGGTATCATTCCCCGGGGCCGCCATGTCGCCAAACCGCTGCATGCCGATCTCCCACCTGTCTTGCGAACCATTCGCAAGAACTAGGGCGTTGTTAGTTGCGAGTCAATCGCAACAATGGCGGCGCTTGATCAGGGTCGGACCACACAGCGGAAGCCGACATGGGAGGTGGAGCTGTCGACGCTCTGCGCATGTCGCGCGGCCGGCCGGTAGCGCCGACAATAGGAGGGGGCGCAGAGGTGGGAGCCGCCCTTCAAAACCTTGCGGGGTATGGTGGGAGCATCGGGATCGAAGCTTTCCGCCGGCTCGGCGCAGCAGGCCGACAGTGGCCGACCAGTGACCGTCCAGGTGTCACGCGTCCATTCCCAGACATTGCCGATCATGTCGGCGAGGCCGTAGCCATTGGCTGGGAAGCTGCCGACCTTGGAGGTCCGGAAGCGGCCGTTGGGTTTCAGGCTCTGGTGGGGGAACTGGCCCTGCCAGGTGTTGGCCATGAGCCGACCCTTCGGGCTGAGCTCATCGCCCCAGGCGAACTCGGTGTCGCCCGATCCGCCGTGGGCGGCGAACTCCCATTCGGCCTCGGTGGGCAGGTCGGCGCCGGCCCAGGCGGCATAGGCCTCGACGTCGGTCCAGGCGACATGGACGACGGGATGCTCCCACAGCCCGGCCAGGCCGCTCTCGGGACCCAGGGGATGGCGCCAGTCGGCGCCGGCCACGTAGCGCCACCAGGCGCCGGGGTTGTCCAGGGGCACGGGGCCGGCGGGCGGGGTGAAGACGAGGGAGCCGGCCACCACGCTTTCCGGCGGCGCGCCGGGATAGTCGGCCGGATCCGGCGCGGTCTCGGCGAAGGTGGTCCAGCCGGTCTCGCGGACGAAGCGGGCGAACTGGCGGTTGGTGACCGGGGCGGTGTCGATCCAGAACCCCTCCACGCGGGCCTCGCGGGCCGGCGCCTCCTCGGCATAGTGGTGATCCGATCCCATGCGGAAGTCGCCGCCCGCAATCCAGGTCATGCCGGGCCGGCGCGCGCCGGGGGCGATGGGCAGGGCGGGTCGGGTCTCTCGCATGGGCCTCTCCCTGTCGCGCATTGTCACCACCGGCGCCAAACCGTATCGCTCAAGGCGCGGGTCATGGCGACTCAGAGGATTGGGCATGGCTGATCACGAGGCGTGGTTCGCGGCCGGGGGCGGCATGGAGAGCGTGGCGGGGTTCATCTCGCCCCGCTCGGCGCGGGTCTTCTCCACCCTGCTGTCATGGCAACTGCAGGCGGGCCTGCGGGGCTCCCTGGCCGAGATCGGCACCTATTACGGCAAGACCTTCGTCGGCATGGCGCTGGCGGCCGGCGAGGACAAGCTGGTGGGCGTGGACGTCTTCGAGGGCGACATCGCCCAGGTGCTGGTGGATCACCTGAACCGGGTGGTTGGCCCTGAGACCGTGGCCAATGTCCGGTTCGCCAAGGCCGACTCCCGCACCATCGACCCGGCCGGCTGGGCGGGGCTGCTGGAGGCGCCGGCGCGCTTCGTCCACATCGATGGCGACCACGCCTATGAGGCGGTTTTCAATGACATTCAGCTGGCGGCGAGCTTCCTGGTGGAGGGCGGCGTCGTGGTGATCGACGACTACCTGCACGACTGGTTTCCGGACGTCACCGAGGGGATCATCGACAGTCTGAGGCAGGCGCCCAACCTCTATCCGGTGGCGGTGATCCCGCGCTCTGGCCCGCTGATGGGGGGCGGCACCAAGCTGGTCTGCACCACCGAACATGCCGTCGAGCCCTGCTTCCGGCTGATCCAGGCGACCCTGCCGGAACTGACCTTCCGCGCCGCGCGGATCGCCGACCGGCAGGCCCGCGCCTTCATGAACTACGACTAAGGCGGATGGCGGAGCGCTTCGACTACATCATCGTCGGCGGCGGCTCGGCCGGCTGCGTCCTGGCCAACCGGCTGTCGGCCGATCCCAAGACCCGGGTCCTGGTGCTGGAGGCCGGCGGCAAGGACGACTGGATCTGGTTCCACATCCCGGTGGGCTACCTGTTCTCCATCGGCAATCCGCGCGCCGACTGGATGTTCGAGACCCAGGCCATTCCCGGCCTGGCGGGGCGCAAGCTGGCCTATCCGCGCGGCAAGGTGATCGGCGGGTCCTCGGCCATCAACGCCATGATCTACATGCGCGGCCAGGCCGCCGACTATGACGGCTGGCGGCAGCGGGGCCTGGCGGGCTGGGGCTGGGACGATGTCCTGCCCCTGTTCCTGGCCCAGGAGGACCACATCGCTCCGGTGGGCGACCACCACCGCAGCGGCGGGGAGTGGCGGGTGGAGCATCCGCGCATGCGCTGGGGGGTGCTGGACGCCTTCTCGGCCGCCGCCGAAATGGCGGGCATCCCGGTGGTGGCGGACTTCAACGGCGGCGACAATGCGGGCGTCGGCTATTTCCAGGTGAACCAGAAGGCGGGCCGCCGGTGGAGCGCGGCGCGGGGGTTCCTCAAACCGGTGCTGACCCGGCTCAACCTGAAGCTGGTGACGGGCGCCCAGGTGAGCCGGGTGATCATCGAGGACGGGCGGGCCGTGGGCGTGGCCTGGACGCAAGGGGGCGAGGCCCACGAGGCCCGGGCCGACGGCGAGGTGGTGCTGGCGGCCGGCGCGGTGGGGACTCCGCAGATCCTTGAGCTGTCGGGGATCGGGGACGGCGGCCGGCTGTCGGCGCTGGGGATCGAGACCGCGCGCCATCTGCCGGGTGTCGGGGAGAACCTGCAGGACCACCTGCAGATCCGGCCCTATTACGGGGTCACCGGCGTGCCCACCATGAACGAGCTCTACGCCTCCTGGTGGCGGCGGCCATTAATGGCGGCGGAGTACGCCCTGTTCCGCAAGGGTCCGATGTCGATGGCGCCGTCGCAGCTGGGCGCTTTCGCGAGGTCCTCGCCCGAGCAGGTGACGCCCAACCTGCAGTTCCATGTCCAGCCGTTATCGCTGGAGCGGTTCGGGGAGGCGCTGCACGTGGCGCCGGCCATTACGGTGAGCGTCTGCAACCTGCGTCCCGCCAGCCGGGGCTCCATCCACGCGGCCAGCGCCGATCCGCGTGAGGCCCCGCTGATCCAGCCCAACTATCTGTCGACGGCTGAGGATGAGCAGGTGGCGGTGGACGCCATGCGCCTAGTCCGCCGCATCGTCGCCCAGCCGCCCCTGGCGCGGTTCTCGCCGGTGGAGCGCCGACCCGGCGCCGAGGCCCAGAGCGACGCGGAGCTGCTGGCGGCGGCCCGGACCCTGGGGACCACGATCTTCCATCCGGTGGGGACGGCGAAGATGGGGCTGGAGAGCGACCCCGGCGCGGTGGTGGACGCCCGGCTGCGGGTGCACGGCGTTCGCGGCCTGCGCATCGCCGACGCCTCGGTGATGCCGACCATCACCTCGGGCAACACCAATTCCCCCACCATGATGATCGCCGAGAAGGCCGCGCGGATGATGGTGGAGGATGGGCGGGTCGCGACAATACCGCGAGGCTCCTAGGCGTTCTCTCTTCCCCCACGCATGTGGGGGACGTGTCACAAGGCTCGGCGGAGCCAAGGCGCGTGACGATGGGGGTGAGAGCCTGACGGGCCGTGCGCTTCAGATTCGCACCCCCATCGACCCTCCAGCCAAGAGGCTGTCGGGCCACTTCCCCCACGCGTGGGGGAAGCTGCAAAGCGCACGCGTTGCGTCGGAGAGTTCAAGAAACAAGCTTGAGAATTTGCACGCCGGGCTCGCAACGGCGGCCTGGGCCCCTTAAGTGAAGGCCACACGCGCTTCCGGCGCGAAAAGACCACAACACGGGATTGGAAACGCAGATGAGCAACGAAACTCAAGGGCTGGAGCTGCGCTCCCTGGTGAAGTCCAGCGGTGAGCTGGAGCTGTCTCTCGCCACCGTCTCGCACCCCGATCCCGGCCCCGACGAGATCCTGGTCCGGGTCCAGGCCTCGCCGATCAATCCGTCCGACCTTGGCCTGCTGCTGGGCCCCATCGATGTCGCCCAGGCCAAGATGTCGGGCCCGGCCGACCGCCCGGTGACCACAGCGCCCATCCAGCCGAACTTCATGCGCGCCATGGGCGGGCGGGCCGATGAGTCCATGCCGGTGGGCAATGAGGGCGCGGGCGAGGTGATCAAGGCCGGCGCCAATGCGCAACACCTGCTGGGCAAGACCGTCGCCATGCTGGGCGGGGCCATGTACGCCCAGTACCGCCTGCTGAAGGCCGCCGATGTCCTGGTGCTGCCGGCCGGCGCGACGGCCGCCGACGGCGCCTCGTGCTTCGTCAATCCGCTGACGGCGCTGGGCATGGTGGAGACCATGAAGATGGAGGGCCACAAGGCTCTGGTTCACACCGCCGCGGCCTCCAACCTGGGCCAGATGCTGAACAAGGTCTGCCTGAAGGACGGCGTCGACCTGGTGAACATCGTCCGCAGCCCCGAGCAGGCCAAGATCCTCAAGGACATCGGCGCCAAGTACGTCCTCGACTCCACCGCGCCCGACTTCATGGAAGAGCTGATCAAGGCGCTCGCCGCCACCGGCGCGACGCTCGCCTTCGACGCCATCGGCGGCGGCAAGCTGGCCGGCCAGATCCTCAGCGGCATGGAGGCGGCCGCCAACCAGACCGCCACGACCTACAGCCGCTACGGCTCCTCGGTCCACAAGCAGGTCTATATCTATGGCGGCCTCGACACCCGGCCCACCGAGCTCAATCGCGGCTTCGGCATGGCCTGGGGGCTGGGCGGGTGGCTGCTGACCCCGT
>JAZKFM010000214.1:0-1937 GCA_040386415.1 Pseudomonadota bacterium | reverse complement strand
GGGAGATGGACTTCCCCGCCGACGTGAAGAACCTGAACCGTCTGTCGAAGGGCTGGACCGCCTAGCAGGGCCCGCCTGTCGCGCCGCTACCCCGCGACAATCCTGCGCACAAGATCCAGATCCGCCGGCTTGTCCACGTCCACCGACGCCAGCCCATACTGGGTCTCGACGACCGCCGCCGTGACCCCGGCGAGCCGGCCGAGCCGCGCCGCCGCATCCTTCAGGGCCAACCTTCCGGTGACGTAGCGGAGCAGCATGCCAGGCCCCAGGATCTGCGCCTGCCGCCACGGCCGTTTGCGCTCCACCTCCACCCGCCGCCACAAGTCCACTATGCCCAGGGCGCGGTCGTTGGCGAGGTAAAACAGGTTGCACCCAGACCAATGTCCATCCGCCAGCTTCAGCCAAGTCCGCTGCGTTCCCGGTGCGGCGGCCTCGACTGTTGGCCGTGCAGCGACCAGGGCGGCCACGTCGACGCCCGCCGGTGTGTCGGCAAGAAAGGCCCGGACCCAGTCGGCTTGCAGGAGCGCGTGATCTGCGGTGGTGACCAGCAGCGGTGTTCCCAGCCGCTCGGCGGCCGCCTTAACGCTCAGGCTCGGCCCCGCGGCTTCGTCCAGGGTCTCCGCGCCCAGCTGCTGGGCCTCGGCGCGCACGTCCGGGTGAGTGGAGATCACCGCCACGCTCGCCGCGCCGGCGGCTCGCAGCGCGCCGACCACCCGCGCCAGCAGGGTCTCGCCGCCCAGCCGGATAAGTCCCTTGTGCGCCGCGCCCCCATAGGCCGCCACGGGGTCGACCGCGCCCGGACGCGACCCCGCCAGCACCAGCGCCTGGAACCCGCTCATCCCAGAACCTTCTCGTAGAGTCGGTAGGTCTTGTAGACCTTGGCCCCACCCGCATCGCAGATCCGGCGCATGGCGGTGTTGTCCTCCAGCACCCAGGACAGTTCGTAGCGCTCGTAGCCCAGCTTGCGGGCCGCCTGAGCGGTCGCGTCGATCAGCAGGAAGGGCAGGAGCTGGCCCCGGAGCGTGGTGGCGAACTTGCGTTTCACGCCCATCAGAGGCACCCGGCCGGTCTTCACGCCCTTCACCTTCAGCCGCCACAGCACCCGGGCCCAGCCGAACGGCAGCAGCTTCCCCCTGAGGTCGGCGATGGCCTCATTGATGTTGGGCAGCAGGATGATGAAGCCGGCTGGTTCACCGTCGATGTCGGCGAACCACGTCAGCCGCTTGTCGACCAGGAGCTTCAGCGTGTTGGCCAGGGCCCGCGTCTCGGCCGGTGTGGTAGGCGTAAAGCCCCAGTTGCCCGCCCAGGCGTCGTTGAGGATGCCCGTAAGGGTGTCCACCTCCGTATTGAACCGGGTCATGTCGAGGGTGCGCAGGGTGACGCCCTCGGGCAGGCCTTTCCGGATACGCCGCAGGATCGGGGCGGGCAGATCGTCGGCGACGCTGCACTGGTAGGCGAAGATGTCCTTGGCCTTGACGTACCCCTGGCCCTCGATCCGGGCCGCCGTATGCGGCGCGTCGTGGCTCATCATGAACATCGGCGGGGTGTCGCGGCCCTCGACCAGCAGACCCACCTCTTCGTTGGTGGACAGGTTCACGGGGCCCAGCGAGACCTTGCACCCCCTTTCGCGGAGCCAGTCCTCGGCGGCGGCGAAAAGTGCGGCGAACACCTCGGGGTCGTCTTCGGCGGCCAGCATGCCGAAGTTGCCGATTCCTTCTTTGGTCTGCGGATTCAGCCGGTCGATCTGGGCGCTGATCCGACCGACGTCCCGGCCGGAGTTTACCGCCAGCCAGAACTGCACCTCGGCGTGCTCGAAGAAGGGATTGCCCTTGGCGGTGAGCGACTCGCCGCGCTCCACCATCAGGGGCGCGACGTAGTTGGGATCGTTGGCCCCGATCCGCATCGGCACACGGATGAACCGGTCCAGCTCCGACTTG
>JAZKFM010000213.1:6687-11759 GCA_040386415.1 Pseudomonadota bacterium | reverse complement strand
CAGCTGACCGCCGGCGCGCCGGCGAAACCCGCCAGGATGTAGACCAGCAGCAGGATATTGACCTCGGACGTGGAGAACCCCCGGGCGTCCGTGAAATAGAACAGGTAAAGGGCGGCCATCCAGCCGGGGCCCAGCGACAGGCACAGGTCGGCCAGCAGGATGCGGATCATGTTGGGCCGCGAGATCAGCGCCCAGTAGTCCTGCAGATTGAAATGCTTTCCGCCGACGTCGACGGTGATCTTCTCGGGCGTGCGCCAGACCACCAGGGCGACCGCCACCGGGGTCAGGCCGATGATGAACCAGCCCATGGCCTGGACGCCCTGGGCGTCGCTCATCCCTTGCCGCTCCAGGACGATGGGGATCACCAGGACCAGGACCGCGCCCAGCACCCCCACCGCGGTCATCACCGCGAAGATGCGGGAGCGCTCATGGTAGTTTGTGGCCAGCGTCGCGGCCCAGGCCGAGTGCGAGAGGCCCAGGATCGAAGTGCCAAGGTACATGATCAGCAGCCAGCCCCCGAGATAGAGCTGCCCCGAACCCTCAGGCGCCTGAAACAGCATGATCAGGGCGATCATCAGGATCGGCGCGCCGATCACCGTCCAGATCCGGTAGCGGCCCCAGCGGGTCTGCGTGCGGTCCATGATCATGCCCAGCGCCGGGTCCAGTGGGATGTCGATGGCGCGGACGAGGGCGAAGACGGCGCCCACCACCGCCAGCTCGACGCCGATATGGCTGGCGAAGTAGCGGGGCAGGTAGACCGAGATGGCGATGCCCAGGGCCGACAGCGGCAGGCTGGTGCCCGCGAAGGCCAATATGGTTGCGAGCGATAGTCGGCCCGACGGGCTCGCCGTGCTGGCTTGGGTCAAGTTTCGCAATCCTCCGCGCACACCCAGCACACACGCGTCGGAGGCTTGAGTCCTGCGCGTAGGTTACGCTTGATCACCTGTGCCGAAGCAAGCGGTTTCGCGGCGCCGGCCGGGGATTCCGACCGGCGCCGCGTCCAGCTGTCAGTCGGCCTTCGGCGGGGTCGGAATGGCGGCCTCGCCGGTCACGCTCTCGATAATGGGCGCCTCGTCATAGAGGGCGTCCCGGGCGTCCAGTTCGGCCCGGATTTCGGCGTGCCGTTCGGCCCCCAGCTTGTAGCCGATCATGCACGCGCCCCCCAGCATCACGAAGACCACTGGCCCGATCAGATAGGCCAGCTCCAGGTTATGGATCGCCTCGGGCGTGTTCTGCGCCCCGTCGGCCGCCAGGTAGCCGACCTTGGACAGCACCCAGAAGGTCAGGCCGATGGAGAAGGCGCCGGCGATCTTGGTGGTCATGACGGTGATGGCGTAGAGCAGGCCCGAACGTTCCTTGCCCTGTTCCAGGCGCACCTCGTCGGCGACGTCGGCGGTCATGGCGCGGGTCAGCACGTTGAAGCCCGCGGCCATGAAGCCGGCCATGAACATCGGGATCGCCCCGATCAGCATGTTGCCCTGCGGGATCGCCATCAGCGAGATCAGCACCAGGGAATAGACCGTGGTGGCCACCATCACCGCGCGGTGCTTGGAGATCTTGGTGGCCAGGCGGCCCATCAGCGGCGCGCCGGCGAACCCGGCCAGGATGTAGACCGCCAGCAGGATGCTCGCCTGGCCGGTGGTGAACCCGCGGCTGTCGGTGAAGAAGAACAGGTACAGCGCGCTCATCCAGCCCGGGCCCAAGGACAGGCAAAGGTCGGCCAGCAGGATGCGCAGGAAGGAGGGGCGGGTGATCAGGGCGCCGTAGTCGCGCAGGCGGAAGGCGTGGCCGGGAACCTCGGGCGCGATCTTCTCCGGCGTGCGCCAGATGACCAGGGCCGTGGCGATCGGGGTCAGCACGAAGATGAACCAGCCCATGGTGGAGATGTTGCCGGCGTCGGACGCGCCGCGGGCCTCGTTGATGATCGGGATGGCCAGGATCGAGGCCGCCCCCAGGACGCCGATGGCGGTCATGATGCCGAACAGCCGCGAGCGGTCGTCATAGTGAGGCGCCAGGGTCGCGGCCCAGGCCGCGTGCGACAGGGCCAGGATCGAGTTGCCGAGGTACATCACCAGCAGGCAGACGATCAGATAGGTTCGTCCCACCCCCTCCGGCGGCATGAACAGGAAGTAGATGCCGGCCATCAGCACCGGCGCGCCCAGGATCGTCCAGACCCGATAGCGGCCCCAGCGCGTCCGGGTCTTGTCCATGGTCCAGCCCAGCAGGCCGTCCACCGGGATGTCGATCATGCGCACGATGAAGAAGGCCGCCCCCACGAGGGCTAGGTCGATGCCCAGATGGCTCGCATAGTGGCGGGGCAGATAGACCGAGATGGCGATGGCGACGGCGGAGATGGGCAGGCTGGTGGCCGCGAAGGCCATGGCCGTGGAGAGCGGCAGGCGTCGCGCGCTCACCACCGAAGACTCGCTCATGTAAGGTCCCTGTTCCTGATGGATCGCCGCTCTAGCGGGGGCGTGCAGGCCCCTAGGTTACGCGCGATTAGGCAGGGGGGAGCAAGTGAAATCACTGCAACGCAAAGGGGCGGCCCCTGCTGGAGCCGCCCCGAGGTCGAACGCGATGTGGTGTGAACCTAGCCGCCCTGCATCTTGCGGAAGAATTTCCCGCTCTGCTCGCCGCCGTTCAGATAGGCCTGCTGGCCGGCCGGATCGGAGATCTTGCTCCAGTTGTCCCGCACCTCTTCCACCGACAGGCCGCCTTCGCCGAGATAGACGCCCTCGGTTTCATAGAGGCGGGTGAGGGCGAAGGCGCCGGCGCCGGCGGTCAGGATCGCGCCGGTGGGGGCTTCTTCCGAGGCCAGGTAGACGACGCCCGGCGTCACATATTCCGGCTTCAGCTTTTCCAGGATGGCGGGGGGCATCAGGTTCTCGGTCATGCGCGTGGCGGCGACCGGGCTGATGGCGTTGATGTGGATGTTGTTCTTCTGGCCCTCCAGGCGGATCGTGTTCATGAACCCGATGATGCCCAGCTTGGCGGCGCCGTAGTTGGACTGGCCGAAGTTGCCGTACATGCCCGACGACGAGGTCGTCACGACGATGCGGCCGTAGTTCTGCTCGCGCATGATCTCCCAGACGGCCTTGGTCGGCTTGACCGTGCCCATCAGGTGGACGTTCAGGACCAGCTCGAAGTCTTCCATGGTCATCTTGGCGAAGCTCTTGTCGCGCAGGATGCCGGCGTTGGCGATCAGCACGTCGATGCGGCCCCACTGGTCCATGGTCTGCTTGACCATGTGGGCGACGCCGGCGTCATCGGTGACCGACGAGCCGTTGGAGATGGCTTCACCGCCCATGGCCTTGATCTCTTCGACCACGGCGTCGGCGGCCGCGGACGAGCCGCCCGAACCGTCCATCGAGCCGCCCAGGTCGTTGACGACGACCTTGGCCCCGCGGCGCGCCAGCTCCAGCGCATGCTGCTTGCCCAGGCCGCCGCCCGCGCCGGTGACGATCGCAACTTTGCCGTCGAAGCGGATGTCCGCCATGGAAGTCTCTCCAGAAAGAGGGTCAGAATTTCGCGCGGTTTGTGCGGCGCGGGAGAGACGAGGTCAAGCCGCCGCCTGTGCCTGGGGCGGTTGGCGGCGCGGTTCGGATCCCGGAATTTCCGGTTTGCTTAACGGTTCCTTGGCGACCCCATTTTAGGGTTGGTTCAGGATGTTGCAGTGCCGGGCGTCGACATGATCAAGACCATCAGTCGCAACCGGCGCGCCGCCTTGGCGCTGGTGCTTTGCCTCTGCTACGTCGCCAACCTCTGGCTGACCAACGCCCTGCGCCAGGAGGCCGGTGGCGTCGACACCATCTGGACGGCCAACGCCTTCGTCATCGGCGGCCTGTTGCTGCTGCCCTCGCGCTGGCGGCTGCCGATCCTGGCCACCGGGTTCGGCCTCCAGGTCGCTGTCATCCTGCTGTTTCGCGTATCGGCGGTGGACGCCGTCGGCTACTCGGTGCTGAACACGGTTGAGGCCATCTGCGTCGCCTGGCTGGCGCGCCGGATCGGCGTGGTGCGGCTCACCACCCCCAGCCGGTTCGCCGGCCTGATCTTCCTGGCGCTGCTGCCGGTGCTGCTGGCCGGGTCGCTGCTGCTCGGGATCGGCGCCTGGATGCTGAACGGCGAGTTCCCGGTCGGCATGCTGGCCAACCGCCTGCCGGCCAAGTTCCTCGGCATGGGCCTGGTCCTGCCCGCCATCCTGCTGCTGGCCCGCAGCCGCGCCAGCCTGATGCGGGCCCCGCCTTGGGAGCAGCTCTGCGCCCACCTGCTGATGGCGGGTCTGGCGGCGGCGGTCTTCACCCCTTTCAGCGCCGTGGCCCTGTTCGTGGCCTTCCCGGCCATCACCCTGGTGGGCCTGCGGATGGGACCCCGCGCCGTCATCGTGGCCATGGCGCTCACCTGCACGGTCATGCTGCCGCTCGGCGTCCACCAGGCCCCGCCAGGCCTGATGACCGATCACGAGAGCCTCAACCACCGGATCACCCTGAGCCAGGTCTACCTGGCCATGGTCTTCGCCACCGGTCTCATCGCCGCCCTGATGGCCACCCACCAGCAGCGCCTGCGCCAGATCCTGGCCCGCCGCTCGGCCAGCTACATGCGCGCCCGCGACCGGGCCCAGGCGGCGTCCGTGGCCAAGACCGAGTTCCTGGCGGCCATGAGCCACGAGATCCGCACGCCGCTGAACTCCATCATCGGCTTCGCCCAGGTGCTGGAGCGGCGCGAGGACCTGCCCGCCGACAGCCGCCACCAGATCGGCCTGATCGAGCGCTCCGGCGGCGCCCTGCTCACGGTGGTCAACGACATCCTCGACTTCTCCAAGGTGGAGGCCGGCCGCATCGACCTGGATCCCAAGCCCGTGGACCTGGCCCAGGCCTGCCAGTCGGCCCTGGCGATCGTGGCCGACGGCGCCCAGCGCAAGGGCCTGACCCTGGCCATGACCTTCCAGGGCGTAGCCGGCGCCGCCCACCTCTGCGACGACCACCGCCTGGGCCAGGTGCTGCTCAACCTGCTCAACAACGCGGTCAAGTTCACCGACGCCGGCGGCGTCACCCTGGCCCTCTCGGTGGCGTCCC
>JAZKFM010000213.1:0-6677 GCA_040386415.1 Pseudomonadota bacterium | reverse complement strand
GTCGACACCGGCCCCGGCATCGCGCCCGACGCGGCCGGGCGCCTGTTCCAGCGTTTCAGCCCGGTGGACTCCTCGGTCAGCCGCACCCACGGCGGCACGGGCCTCGGCCTCGCCATCTGCAAGGGCCTGGTGGACCTGATGGGCGGCAAGGTGGGCGTGGAGTCGACCCCCGGCCAGGGCTCCACCTTCTGGCTGGAAATCCCCATGGCCCGCGCCGAGGCCATCGCCGAGCCCGCCGCCGACCCGGGTCGGGAGCAGGGCCTGTCGGCCCACATCCTGCTGGTGGACGATCACCCCATGAACCGCGAGCTGGGGGTCACGATCCTGCGCCTCCTGGGCTGCACCGCCGACATCGCCTGCGATGGCCGCGAGGCGATCGAGGCCGCCCGGACCCGCCGCTACGACGCCATCCTGATGGACGTCCACATGCCCGTCGTCGACGGCCTGGCCGCCACCCGCGCGATCCGCGCCCTCGGCGGCCCGGTCAGCATGACCCCGATCATCGCCATGAGCGCCGACGTCCTGCCCGAGCAGGTCGCCAGGATGCGCGAGGCCGGCATGGTCGACAGCGTCGGCAAGCCCGTCAGCATCGCGGCCCTCAACGACTGCCTGGCCCGCTGGATCGGCCGCGACGCCGACGGCGAGGTGCTGGCGGCCTAGATTTTCCACCCTCGACTGCCGCGACGACAGCCTCGCGTTTTCGCAGGCGCGCGGACAGGATGGCCCAAACGCGGGCCGGCGGCCCGCCGGCGGCTTCGGCAGCGCCACGGCGCGCCGCCTCGCGCAGCGCGGCATGAAGGTGGTGATCGCCGACGTGGCCAACGCCCGCGGCGAGGCCCTGGCCAAGGAGCTGGGTAACGGCTCGGTCTATGTGCGGACCGACATCATGGACGAGGAGTCCATCGCCAGGGCCGTGCAGGCGGCGGTTGACCTGGCCCCCCTGCGCGCCGCCGTGGTGGTGCATGGCGGACCGCCGCCCCCCGGCGCCACCGGCGCGGCCCGCACGGTCAATCGCGAGGGCAAGCGCATCCCGCTCGCCCACTTCGCCCACACCGTCGGGGTCTATCTCAACAGCGCGTTTGCGGTCACCAGCCAGGCCGCCGAGGCCATGGCGAAGAACGAGCCCCTGGCCTCCAACCAGCGCGGCGTGGTGATCAACACCGCCTCCATCGCCGGCTACGAGGGGCAGCCGGGCCAGGCGGCCTATTCGGCGGCCAAGGGCGGCATCATCGGCATGACCCTGACCATCGCCCGCGACCTGGCGCCGATCGGCGTCCGGGCAATGGCCATTGCGCCCGGCACCTTCCTGACGCTCGCCTATTCCGCCCGCATGACCGACGAGGAGGCCCAGGCCAAGTGGGGGCCCATGGTCCCCAACCCCCACCGTATGGGCGACCCCGACGAATACGCCCAGCTCGCCGCCCACATCTGCGAGAACGACTTCCTCAACGGCACGACCATCCGCCTGGACGGCGCGCAGCGGTTCTAGGGGGCGCGGCTCAACGAAGCCAGTTCAGCACCGTCAGTCCATTGACGCGCCCGAATTCGCGTTCGTTGTCGGTGACGACCGAACAGCCCGACGCCAGCGCGTGCGCCGCGATCAGCATGTCGTTGCCGCCGATCGGCGTGCCCTCCGCCTCGAGTTGCGCGCGAAGCTGGCCGTAGGCCACGTCGGCCGGCGCCTCGAAGGGCAGGATCTCGAGCGCGCCCAGCACCGTTTCGAGTTGGGCCGTCAGACGGGCCGAACCCTTCTTGGCGGCTCCGAACCGAAGTTCGGCCGCGACGATCACGCTGGTGCAAACCGCGTCCTCGCCGATCTCAGTGATCTGTTTGGCGATCCGGCCTTGAGGATTGCGGACCAGATCGGAAAGGATGTTGGTGTCCAGCAGATGCCGCATCAAAGATCGACGGCGTCAGGCATGGGATCGTCGATCTGCGCGAAATCCTCGTCCAGTGTCGAGAGCTTGGCCAGGACGGCCAGAAGTGATTTCGACGGCGCGATCTCGATGATCAGCCGATCTCCATCTCGGTGCATAATCGCGTCTTCCCCCGGGAGTTCAAACTCCCGGGGAATGCGGACGGCTTGGTTGCGGCCGTTCTTGAACAGCTTGACGTGACGATGGACGGTCATGGCTGAATGATAGCCTATGCCCAGGCATAGGCCAAGGCCGTTGGTGCTAGTTCGCCGCCGCCATCTCCGTCCCGCGCAGGAACTTCACCAGCACCCGCTGGCCGATCAGGAACGGGGCGTTGTCGGCGCTCACCACCACCTCGACGACCCGGTCGTCGGTGCGTTCGGTGGGGTCGTCGGAGACCAGCTTGCGGGCGCCGAACACCGCGGCCTGGCGCAGCACCATGCCGCGATAGACCTTGGTGGGGTCGCTCTCCGGGGCGATCTGCACCGCCTGGCCGATGCGCACATAGGGCAGGGCGCCCTCGGCGATCTCGGCGCGCACGATGTGCGGGGCGACGGGCTCCAGGTCGAACATGGTCGACACGTTCAGGGTCGAGGCGCCGGCGCCCGGATTGGCGTAGCGCCGGGCGATGCGGCCATCGGCCGGGGCGCGGATGATGGTCTGCTCCTGCTCGTAGCGGGCCTGTTCGAGGGCCGCCTGGGCGGTGGCGACGGAGGCGCGCTGGGCCTCCAGGGTGGCCTGGGCCTCGCGGATCTTGTCCTGCGCCTGGTCCAGCCGCTGGCCAGCCACGAAGTTGGTGGCCACCAGGCCCTGCAGCCGGGCCCGCTCGCGCTGGGCGGTGGTCAGCTGCACCTGGGTCATCGCCATCTGGGCGCGGGCCTGGCGTACGGCGGCGGCGGCCTGGGCGGCGGCCAGCCGCGGCTGGTCGTCCTCCTGCCGGGCCAGGACCTGGCCCTTGGTGACGCGGTCGCCCTCGCTCACCAGGACCTCGCGCACGATCCCGGCGCGGCGGGCGGCGACCTGGATCATGCCGCCCTCGACGTCGGCCTTGCCGTTGGCGATGGCGACGAAGGGGCTCTTGGGCGCCTTGGCGGCGGCGACCTTGGCCGCTTCCGCCTTCTGGGCCTTGGCCTGGCTATTCAGCAGCAGCCCGCCGGCGACGGCGAGGCCCAGCACGAGGACCACGACCCAGACGACGTGGCGGCGGAGGAAGGCGAACATGGTCTTAGGCTCCGATGAGCTCAGGGGTCTTGGCCGCGTCCGGCGCCGGCGTCGTGCGCCGGTCGTCCAGGATGCGGCCGTCCTCGATGTGGATGATGCGGTCGGCATAGGCTTCCAGCCGCGGGTCGTGGGTCACGCAGATCACCGCGGCGCCGTGGCTCTTGGCCGCCCGCTGCAGAAGCTGGATGACGATCTGGCCGTTCTCGCCGTCCAGCGCGCTGGTGGGCTCGTCGGCGAACAGCAGGTGCGGCTCCTTGGCGAGCGCGCGCGCGATGGCCACCCGCTGCTTCTCGCCGCCGGAGAGCTCCGAGGGGCGCTGGTGCATGCGCTTGGAAAGACCCACCTCGGCCAGCGCGATCTCCGCCCGGGCGCGGGCCTCGGCGGGCGCGAAGCCCTTGTACTTCAGGATGATGGTCACCTGCTGCAGGGCCGACAGCGCGCCGAACAGGTTGAAGCCCTGGAAGATGAAGCCGCAGTGGTCCAGCCGGAACCGGTCGATCTGGCCGGGGCGCAGTTTCCACAGGTCCTCGCCCATGGCGCTCACCGAGCCCTCGTCGGGTTTCAGCAGGCCCGACAGCGTCGCCACCAGGGTCGACTTGCCCGAACCCGAGGGCCCCATGACCATGGTCACGTCGCCGTGCAGGGCGTCGAAGTCCACGGTCTTCAGCACCTCGATATGGCTGCGGCCGGTCTTGAACCGCTTGGTCAGGCCCTTGGCCACCAGGGCGTGGGCGCCGGGAACACCGGAGGTCTGGCTCATCGCAGCAGGTCCGCGGGTTGGCTCTTCTTGAGGATGCCCATGGCCATCAGGCCCGAGGCCATGGAGATCAGCATCAGCAGGATGGCGACCCCGGTGATCCAGCCGATGGGGAAGCCCATGGGCAGGCCGGCGCTCTTGGCCAGCAGGGAGATGCCGAAGGTCAGCAGGGCGGTGGCCGCGAGACCCACGATCCCCACCCAGAAGGACAGCTCCACCACGATCAGCCGCAGCGAGCCCATGGAGACCCCCAGCGCCCGCAGGCTGGCGAACTCCTTGATGTTGGCCAGGATCGCGCCCCGCAGGGTCTGGGATGTGATCCCCACCCCGATCAGGAAGCCCAGGAACACCGAGAAGCCCAGCATGACCCCGATGATCTGCTCCTTCATCAGGGCGCCCTCATTGGCCTTCGAGAGCTCGTCGCGGGTCCAGGCGCGATAGGCGCCGTCGGCGTTGGCGTTCAGGGTGTCGCGCACCTCCTCGGCCCGGGCCGGGTCCTTGATGCGCAGCATCAGCGGGCCGGTCTTGTCGCCCTTCTCCCCCATGCCCAGCAGCCGCATGGTGTCGCGTGACACCACCACCGAGGGCTGGTTGATGTCGGGGTAGCCGTCGAGGATGGCGCGGACATGCACCGACTTGCCGTTCAGGGCGGCGCTGTCGCCGGGCTTGACCCCCAGCCGCGCCAGGGCGGTGCGGTCGATGGCCACCGCATAGGGTTCCTGCAGGGCGATGCGGACGGTCTCGGAATAGTCGGTGGGTAGGGTCACCGCGCCGGGGCGGGTGTCGACCATATTGACCTGGACGAAGGTGGTGACCGCCTTCTTCCCCGGGGGCGGGCGGTTGGTCCAGCGGGCGCCGTCACCGTCGAAGCTGGCCACCTCCACCACGTCGGGGTTCAGATAGAGCTGCGGCTGGATGCGGCGCGGCAGGCCCGACGGCCCGGAATTGATCAGGCTTTCGGACTTGGCGCCCAGCACCAAGATGTCGGCGCGGCTGCGGTCGATGGTGGCGGTCGCGCCCTTCACGATCCCGGTGAACATGCCGACCTGGGCCAGGATCAGCAGGCCCGAAAAGGCCAGCGCGATCACGGCCGCCATGTACCGGCGCCATTCGTAGATCAGGGTGGCCAGGGCCAGTGACATTGCGTCCCTCCAACGGCGCCAGCATGTGTGCGCGCGACCGTCGGGAGCCTAGTTAAAACGCTGTAAGGCGGCGGTTTTCAGGGTCTAATCACATGAATTATAAGTAACTTTCCAGCCCGGCCCCGGCTAAGCCATTGATCGCAAAAGCCCCTAGCCATGGGGCTGTTACATTGTTACGGATCGCCACCCCGCGACCTCCACCTTGGCTCGCGAAACCTCATCGGGATGTTCATGCTTCGACAGACCTTGGGCGGAGCCTTCGCGCTCGCCGCCGCCATCGCCCTCTCCACCGCCCCGGCCCGCGCCGACGAAGGCATGTGGACCTACGACAACTTCCCGGCCGCCAAGGTGGCCCAGGCCTATGGCGTCAAGACCGACCAGAAGTGGCTCGACCGCGTCCAGGCCGCCTCCGTGCGCCTCACCAGCGGCTGCTCGGCCTCCCTGGTCTCCAAGGAAGGCCTGGTCTTCACCAACCACCACTGCGTCGTCGACTGCGTCCAGAGCCTGTCGGACGGCAAGACCGACTATGTGAAGGACGGCTTCCTCACCACCGCCCGGTCCGAGGAGAAGAAGTGCGCCGGCATGCAGGCCGAGGTGCTGGTCTCCATCACCGACCTCACCGGCGACATCGGCAAGGCCACCGCCGGCAAGACCGGCATCGATTTCGTCAAGGCGCGCGACGCCGCCAAGGGCGCGGCCGAGACCGCCGCCTGCGGCAAGGACGAGGCCTTCCGCTGCCAGCTGGTCACCCTGTACCGGGGCGGCCAGTACAAGCTCTACAAGTACCGCAAGTACTCCGACGTCCGCCTGGTCTTCGCCCCGGAGATCGCGACGGCCTTCTTCGGCGGCGACCCGGACAATTTCAACTTCCCGCGCTTCAACCTCGATACCGCCTTCGTGCGCCTGTACGAGAACGGCAAGCCCATCGCCTCGCCCCAGCACCTGATCTGGCAGAGCCGCGCCCCCAAGGATGGCGAGGTCACCTTCGTCTCGGGTAATCCCGGCGGCACCGACCGGATGCTGACGGTCTCCCAGCTGGAGACCCAGCGCGACCTGGCCCTGCCCATCGGCCAGCTGCAGCGCTCGGAACTGCGCGGCCGGCTGATCGCCTTCGGCGAGCGCGACGCGGAGTCCAAGCGCATCGCCACCGATCCCCTGTTCGGCGTCGAGAACAGCTTCAAGGTCTTCTACGGCCGCCAGTTCGCCCTCAACGACCCGGCCTTCATGGCGGCCAAGCGCGCCGCCGAGGCTGAGCTGCGCGCCAAGGTCGCCGCCGATCCCAAGCTGGCCGCCGACATCGGCGACCCCTGGGGCGAGATCGCCAAGGTCCAGGGCCCCTATGCCGACCGCTTCCTGCGCCTGCGCCAGCTGGAGAGCGGCGCCGGATCGCTGTCGGAGCTCTTCCTGTTCGCCCGCGAACTGGTCCGCGCCGGCCAGGAACGCGCCAAGCCCTCGGCCGAGCGCCTGCCGGAATACGGCGACGCGGGCCTCGCCCTCATGGCCAAGCAGATCCTCGACGAACAGCCGGTGGACCCCGCCCTGGAGCAGCTCTATCTCGGCTTCTGGCTGTCCAAGACCCGCGAGTATCTCACCGTCGACGACGCGGCGGTGAAGCTGCTGCTGGGCAAGGAGAGCCCCGAG
>JAZKFM010000212.1:0-2920 GCA_040386415.1 Pseudomonadota bacterium | reverse complement strand
TCGCTGCGCCGGTCGCCCAGCACTTCGCCGATCAGGGTCTCGTTGTGACCGACGCCGTAGACCGCCGCGGTGTCGAGGAAGGTGTAGCCGGCGTCCAGCGCCCCCTTCAGAACGCGCTCGGCCTGCTCGCGCGGGGCCGGAGGTCCGTAGCCGTGGGAGAGGCTCATGCACCCCAGGCCGATGGCGGAGACCTCGAACGGTCCAAGCTTGCGGGTCTGCATGGGGCGGCTCCTCAAAAGGCGCGCGACAGTGCGCGGGAGCCTTTTGGAGCCGGGGGGATCAGTTCGTCAATCGCGGCCGAGGGCCTTACGGATTGACGTTCAGCTTGATGCGGATGCGGCCGGCCTGGGCCATGGAGTCCGGCACGTGGATGTTGGCGGCCAGCTTCAGCGCCGTGGCGGCGTCCGGATTGGTGGCCGGGTCGGCGTCGATGACGGTGCAGGCGGTCAGGGCCGGGCCATTGACCAGGCACTCGACGATATAGGCGTTGGCGGCCAGGGCCGGGGCGGCTTCGGAGGCTTGGGCCGACGCGCCCGAGGGGGCGGAAATAGCGGCCGTCAAAGCCAGGACAGAAAGCAACATGGGACCTCAGCGGTTAATAGAGGTTAATCAAGTGTGAAGACGTCCCGAATGCAAGTGTTTCATTTCGGCGTCCAGCAGGCTGGCCACCGCAACCGCCGTGCCGCGCCACCCCTTCGCCCGCTTCGGCGCCACCCTTTTGAGCGGCGGCGCCCACTCGTATCGCATTGCAATATACACCATATTGCGTCGCACCATTGTCACTTGCCGCAAGGCGAATCCGCGCGCTAAGTCCCTCTCAGGCGACGCGCTTGGGCCACCCTAGAAGCACAAGCCTCAGCCTGAGGAACGCCGGGAGGCGGTTGAACCCCAACCCCTTTCGGAGACGACGACTATGATGAAACTGATGACCCTGGCCGCTCTGGCCACCCTCGCCCTGGCTCCGGTCGCCCATGCTGAAGAAGGCGTCCGCGTCTCTCTGGTCGGCAAGTCCAGCGCCCAGATCCACGCCGACATCGTCGCGGCCGCCAAGAAGGTGTGCGCCAAGGCGGTGGTCAGCGAGACCCTGTTCCTCGACGCCTACGGCCGCTGCATGAAGGGCTCCGTCAACTCGGCCCTCGAGCAGCTCGGCGCCTCGGACGTCGCCCAGCTCGAAGCGATGCGGCTCGCCCAGCGCTAAGCGAAGCTCCCCGATCTGAAGGGAAAGGGTCGGCATGACGCCGGCCCTTTTTCTTTGGCTCAGCCCCGCGCGGCGTCCGCCACGCCGGGCGACACGAGATCAGCCGCCACCAGCAGGAACATCGGCCGCTCAAGCTCCTCGGCCAGGGCCGGATCGGCCGCGACCTGATCAACCGTGGGGCGCCACTCCTCCACCCGCCTGATGGCGAAGCCGTGGTCGATGAGCAGGTTGAGGGTGGTTCCAAGGGTGCGGTGGTGCTTCACCACGCCGGGCGCCAGCCAGTCGGTGGTCCGCGCGCCTTCGCGGCCGTAACCGTCGAGCGGCCAGATCCGTCGGCCATCCTCAGTCTTGATCCAGCGGGGTCGGGTCGGCGCCATGTAGACGGGGTGTTCGATGGAGAACACAAGGCGCCCGCCGCCCCCGAGAGCGGCGCGCACCGCGCCCAGCACCTTGGCCAGGTCCTCGACATAGTGCAGCGCCAGCGAGCTGTAGACGAGATCAAAGCCGGCCTCCGGCAGCGCCAGATCCTGCAGGTCGGCCCGCACGTAGCTCACCCCCGCGTCCTCGGTGGCGGCCCGCGCGCGCTCGAGCATGTTCTCCGAGAGGTCTACGCCCAGCACCGAAGCGGCGCCCGCCTCCCTCGCCCACCGGCAGAACCAGCCAAAGCCGCAGCCAAGATCCAGGACGCGAAGCCCCGTCAGCGGTGGCAGCAGGGTCCGGACGGCAGGCCATTCCGGGGCGCCCGGCAGACCCAGCCTGGAGCGCCGCAGTTGGCTGTAACCCTCGAAGAAGGCGCGATCGTCGTAGATGTTCTGGGACATGGCGGTTCGATAGCCGGCAAGCCTGACGGTCCCGCGACAGCACGCCTTAGCGCCGTCCACAACCTGCCGGGCTGTGGGCCGCGGGACTCGCGTCGGCGGCCCTACGTCCTGGCCGGATAGGGCGTGCCGTCCCGATGCTTGTAGCCGGGCTCCGGCCCCGCGATCATGTCGATGTCGGGATAGGTGCAGACGTCCTGGGGATCGGCGTTGCCGATCTCCAGCACCTTGGCCGGCCGGTCGCTCTTGTTGATGAGGTGGTGGCCGTTGGCGTCCCCCCGCTTGAACGCCGCGCAGTCGCCCGCGCGCAGGATCTCCTCGCCGGCGTCGGTGACCAGGGTCAGTTCCCCCTCCACGACCCAGACCAGTTCGTCCTCCTGGCTGTGCCAATGGCGCTGGCTGGACCAGGCCCCGGGTTCGATCACCGTCAGGTTGACGCCGAACAGGGTCAGGCCGCTGTCGCGCGCCAGCCGCTGATAGCTCTGGCCATTGCAGGGGCTGTCGAAGGGCGCGGGATAGGTGCTGCCGCGGGCGACGGGAATGGCAGAAAGATCGATCTTGGGCATGGGGAGAAGCCGGGTCTGATGCATGCGGGATTAGCTGCGCGAGACCATAACGGGGTCCGCTGCCAGATGATGGCAGCAGGGCGTCGTCGCCTGCGCGGCAAGACCGCCGTCGCCGGGCCAGGCTTGGCGACGCCCGCCGGTGGGAAGGGTCGTCACCTGAAGTCCCAAATCCGCGAAGTCTGGGCAGCTTCAAGTATTCGCAAGCTTAGATTTCGACCAATCCGGTCGCCAGGCCCATGGCTCAAACGCAAAAAACCCCGCGCGAGCGGGGCTTTAAGAAGTCTTTGGGTGCGGGGACAGGATTTGAACCTGTGACCTTCAGGTTATGAGCCTGACGA
>JAZKFM010000211.1:0-11125 GCA_040386415.1 Pseudomonadota bacterium | reverse complement strand
CACGCCCTACGCCCTCACCGACGTGATGCAGTCCAACGCCTGGCGCGTGCTCACCTCGGTGGCCGGCTACGAGCAGCAGCGCACCATGTTCCAGCCGGTGGGCGGCATGGACCAGATCGCCAAGGGCTTCGAGCGGCAGATCGGCAAGCTGATCCGCTATTCGACCGTCGTGAAGAAGTACCGCCAGAACGACAAGGGCGTCGAGGTCACCGTCGCGGGCCCGGGCGGCAAGACCGAGACCCTGAAGGCCGACTACTGCATCTGCACCATCCCGCTGTCGGTGCTGCGCCAGATGGACATGGGGGTGTCGGCGAAGTTCAAGGAGGCGATCGGGGCGGTGTCCTACGCCCTGGTGGGCAAGATCGGCCTGCAGATGAAGACCCGGTTCTGGGAGGAGAAGCACGGGATCTACGGCGGCCACGTCTATACCGACAATCCGGAGATCAACACGATCACCCTGCCGTCCACCGGCTTCCAGAGCCAGAAGGGCGTGCTGCAGGGCTACTACAACTTCGGCGCCTCAGCGGCCAAGGTCAGCGCGCTCAGCCCCAAGGCCCGCCAGGACTTCGCGGCCCAGGGCGGCAAGGTCGCCTTCCCGGAATACGCCGACAATGTGGAGACCTCGTTCAGCGCCGCCTGGCACCGGATCGAGCACAATCTCGGCGGCTGGGCCGAGTGGAACGAGGAGTCCCGCCGGGACGCCTATCCCATCCTCTGCGAACCCGACGGCCGCCTCTATCTGGCGGGCGAGCACCTGTCCTATCTGACCGGCTGGCAGGCCGGCGGCATCGAAAGCGCGTGGCAGCAGATCGCCAAGCTGCACAAACGCGCCCAAGCGGCCTGACTGGAGTTCTTGTTGATGCGTCTTACGTTCCCCCTGCTGGCGGCGGCCCTTGGCCTCTGCGCGGCGCCGGCCTTCGCGGCCGACGGCAAGCAGCTCTATCTCGACAACTGCGCGGCGTGCCATCAGCCCACGGGCAAGGGCATCGCCGGCGCCTTCCCCGCCCTGGCCGCCAGCAAGGTGGTCCAGGGGGACCCGAAGGAGCCGATCCTCCGGGTCCTGAAGGGACGGGGGGGCATGCCGGCCTTCTCCACGGAGCTGACCGACCTGGAGATCGCCAAGGTGCTGAACTATGCCCGCGTGACCTGGGGCAACAAGGGCAAGCCGGTGCAGCCGGCCCAGGTCACAGCCCTGCGCGTCGGCCCCAAGGGGCCCACGGTCAAGCCCGCCCTGGCGCACTAGTCTTCGCGATTTCGGGAAAGTTTGGAGGCCTGACCCGGAATCGAACCGGGGTGCACGGATTTGCAGTCCGCTGCGTAACCACTCCGCCATCAGGCCGCCGCCGACGTCTTGAACACGCCGGAAGTTTGGAAGGGCGGATGGCTAACAGAACCGCCCGCCTCGGGCAACGTCTGTCGCAGGGTCGCATTGCGTTCGGGTTAAGGGCGGACCTATAAGCGCGCAACTTGACGTTTCCGGTTTGGGGAATCATGGCCGATCTCGCCGCAGCTCGTTCGAACATGGTGGAGAGCCAGGTGCGTCCCAGCGACGTCACCGACATCCGCATCCACGACGCCATGCGCGTCATCCCGCGTGAGGACTTCGTCCCGGCCGGCAAGCGGTATCTCGCCTATGCCGACATGCCCGTGGAGTACGCGCCCGGCCGAGCCCTGCTGAAGCCCCGGGACGTGGCCAAGCTGCTGCAGATGGCCAAGCCCGTGACCGGCGAGAAGGCCCTGGCCATCGCCGCCCCCTATGCGGCCGCCGTGCTGGAAGACATGGGCGTCGTGGTGGAGCGCCTCGACGACGGCGACCTGACCACAGTCCCCGGCGCCAACTACGACCTGATCGTGGTCGAGGGCGCGGTGACCCGCGCGCCGGAGGCCTGGCTGAAGGCCCTGGCTCCCGGCGGTCGGCTGGCGGTGGTGGAGCGCGAGGGTCCGGTGGGCAAGGCCGCGCTCTATATCCGGGCCGACGACGAGATCGGCCGGCGCACGGTGTTCGACGCCACGCCGCCGCTGCTCGCCGGCTTTGAGGCGGAGCGCGGTTTCGCCTTCTGAGCGCCCTGAAACACCCGCGAAACCTTGGTGTGAAAAAAGCTTAAGGTGGCGCCCTCTGGCGTCCTCTCAATTCGGCGGTCATATAGACCCCGATTTCTCTCGCCGATCTCGGGGATAAGCATGTTGAATAGCCGTCGCGGAGGTTTACTCGCCGCGGTCTGCAGCGCGGCCTTCATCTGCGGCCTGGCCGCGGGTCCGGCCGCCGCCGAAACCCTGGCCGACGCGATCGCGCTTGCCTACGATTCCAACCCGACCCTGCAGGCCCAGCGGGCCAGCCAGCGCGCCCTGGATGAGAACTACGTCCAGGCCAGGGCCGGCTACCGGCCCTCGCTGAGCGTCACCGCCGGCGCGACCTATCAGGAATCCCGCACGCCGGCCGCGGCGCGGGGCTTCACCATCGACACCAATGGCGACGGCATCGCCGACGCCCGGGGCGCGGGCATTCAGGAAGCGAACTCCGGCAGCGCCGCCCTGTCTCTGAACCAGCCCCTCTACACCGGCGGCCGCGTCGCCGCCGCGGTCTCCGCGGCCGAGGCCGATATCCTGACGGGCCGTGAGAACCTGCGCCGGGTCGAGGCCCAGGTGCTGGGCACGGTGATCACAGCTTATGTGGACACCCGCCGCGACCAGGAAGCCGTCCGTATCCGGCAGGAAAACGTTCGCGTGCTGGAGCGGCAGCTCGAAGAATCCAAGGCCCGTTTCGAAGTGGGCGAGATCACCCGCACCGACGTCGCCCAGTCCGAATCGCGCCTGTCGGCCGCCCAGTCGCTGTTCCAGTCGTCCCTGGCCCAACTGGCGATCAGCCGCGCCAACTATGTCGCCGTCGTGGGCCAGAGCCCGAGCGACCTGGCGCCCGAGCCTTCGCTGGCCTCGCTGCTGCCGGCGACCGTGGACCAGGCCTTCGACACCGCCCAGGTGGACAACGCCCAGATCCGGGCGGCCCAGTACACCGAGCAGGCCAGCAAGGCGCGCGTCGCCGGCGCCCGGGCCGAGCGCATGCCGTCGGTCGCGCTGACCGCCCGCCTTGGCTACACCGGGGGCGCCGAGCCCTTCGACAGCGACCTCTATTCCCGCAACGTCACCGGCGGGGCGACCGTCACCCTGCCGCTGTTCAGCGGCGGCCTGACCAATTCCCGCGTGCGCCAGACCATCGAGCGCAACAACGCCGACCGCATCGGGGTCGAGACCGCGCGCCGGGCCGTGCTGCAGAACCTGACCCAGGCCTGGAGCCAGCTCACCGCCGCCCGGGCCAATATCGGGTCTTCCGACACCCAGGTGCGCGCCGCGCGCATCGCCGCCGAAGGCACGCGCCAGGAGCAGCAGGTCGGCCTGCGCACCACCCTCGACGTGCTGAACGCCGAGTCCGAGCTGCGCGCCGCCGAGCTGGCCCAGGTCAACGCCCGGCACGACGAATATGTCGCGGCCGCCAGCGTGCTCGCCCAGATGGGCCACCTGGAGGCCAGCCGCCTGACCCCCAACCTGCCGCACTACGATCCCAAGTCGAACTTCGGAAAGCTTCGGATCACCTGGGGTTGGGTGCCGTGGGA
Organism: Pseudomonadota bacterium; assembly: GCA_040386415.1. Lineage (GTDB taxonomy): Bacteria > Pseudomonadota > Alphaproteobacteria > Caulobacterales > Caulobacteraceae > Phenylobacterium. The sequence continues at coordinate 7,517 of JAZKFM010000211.1, read as the reverse complement.
GGAGCCGATCGCCATCGTCGATTCGGTGTTCGTGCCCCAGCCCGTGGCAAAGCCCGCTCCGAAACCGGCGTCGGCCGCCCAATAGGCCGCAACAGGTCGCGCGAAGGCGCGACGTTTCGCCTGTCGGGCGAATCCGCCCTTGCGCAGCTTGGCGGAAATTGCAGGATCGCACCGTCGCGCCTGGAGCCTTCCAGGGTCAGATGGACTCATCTGACCCGTTCAAAAAGGCTCTAAACTCAAAATGTAGAGCGCGTCGGGCAGGTTAACCGGGTTCCACTTAACCCTGACGCGCTCTAGGCTGGCGCTGATGGATTCTCTCTTCGCTCCAGCGACGGCTCAAAATGTCTGATCAGACCTCTCAAGAACCGACAATGGAGGAAATCCTCGCCTCCATCCGCCGCATCATCTCCGAAGATGACGCGCCGGCCGGGGAGGCTGCGCCCGCTGAGGAGCCGGTCGCCGAAGAGGCTCCGCAGGAAGAAATCCCGATCCCGCCGGAAGACGAGGACGACGGCGTCCTGGAGCTGACCGAGAAGGTCGAGACCCACGGCGACATCGACGTCTACGCCGCCGCCGCGCCTGAGCCGGAACCCGAACCCGCCTATACGCCGCCGCCGCAGCCCACCGCCTGGGCCGACGACGCCCCGGATGTGGGGCCTGGCGCGGGCCTGGTGGGCGACCCCGCCGCCGCCGCCGCCGCCGCGGCCTTCGGCGCCCTGTCGTCGCAGATCCTGATGCCGCGCGATGGCCGCACCCTGGAAGACGTGGTGCGCGAACTGCTGCGTCCGCTGCTCAAGCAGTGGCTGGACGACAACCTGCCGCGCATCGTGCAGGACACCGTGCAGTCGGAAGTCGAGCGCATCGCGCGCGGCGGCCGAGTATAAAGCAGCCCATCCGCTCATCCCCGCGAAAGCGGGGACCCAGGCTTTTTCCGGCTGGCGGCCGCGCTCTACGATAAAACACCTGGGTCCCCGCTTTCGCGGGGATGAGCGGGCGTATATGCACCGCAACCAGCATGCTTGAAAAATCCTTCGACCCCAAAACCGCCGAACCCCGTCTCTATGCGACGTGGGAGAGCTCCGGCGCGTTCGCCCCGATCTCCGATCCGGCCGCCGAGCCCTTCTCCATCGTGATCCCGCCGCCCAACGTGACGGGCTCGCTGCACATCGGGCATGCCCTGAACAACACCCTGCAGGACGTGCTCATCCGCTTTGAGCGGATGCGCGGCAAGGCGGCCCTGTGGCTGCCCGGCACCGACCACGCGGGCATCGCCACCCAGATGGTGGTGGAGCGCCAGCTGGCCGCCGCCGGCAACCAGAGCCGCCGCGACATGGGCCGCGAGGACTTCGTCGCCAAGGTCTGGGAATGGAAGGCCGAAAGCGGCGGGACCATCACCAACCAGCTCAGGCGCCTGGGCGCCTCCTGCGACTGGAGCCGCGAGCGTTTCACCCTGGACGAGGGCCTGAGCGCCGCTGTGCGCAAGGTGTTTGTCACCCTGCACAAGCAGAAGCTGATCTACCGTGACAAGCGCTTGGTGAACTGGGACCCGGCCCTGCAGACCGCCATCTCCGACCTCGAGGTCGAGCAGAAGGAGGTGGACGGCCACTTCTGGCACTTCGCCTATCCGCTGGAGGACGGCTCGGGCGAGATCGTCGTGGCCACCACCCGGCCCGAGACCATGCTGGGGGACACCGCCGTCGCCGTGCATCCCACCGACGAGCGCTACAAGCATCTGATCGGCAAGGCGGTGCGCCTGCCCATCGTGGGCCGCCCGATCCCGATCATCGCCGACGAGTACGCCGATCCCGAGAAGGGCTCCGGCGCTGTGAAGATCACGCCCGCCCACGATTTCAACGACTTCCAGGTGGGCAAGCGCCACAACCTTCCGCAGATCAACATCCTGACCCCGGATGCGAAGATCAATGAGAACGGTCCGCGCGACTATCAGGGCGTGGACCGCTTCGAGGCCCGCAAGAAGGTGATCGCCGCCTTCGAGGAGCTAGGCCTGCTGCGGGAGGTGGAGAAGACCCGCCACGCCGTCCCGCACGGGGACCGTTCCGGCGTTGTCGTCGAGCCCTACCTTACCGACCAGTGGTACGTCGACGCCAAGACCCTGGCCGGCCCCGCCATCAAGGCGGTGGAGGAGGGGCGCACGGTCCTCGAGCCCAAGACCTGGGAAAAGACCTACTACGAGTGGATGCGCAACATCGAGCCGTGGTGCGTCTCGCGCCAGCTCTGGTGGGGCCACCGCATTCCGGCCTGGTACGGGCCTGAGGGCAAGATCTTCGTCGAGGAGTCGGAGGACGCCGCCAAGGCCGCCGCGCGCGAGTTCTACGGTCGCGACGAACCGCTGCGCCAGGACGAGGACGTTCTCGACACCTGGTTCTCCTCCGGACTGTGGCCGTTCTCCACCCTGGGCTGGCCGGAGGAGACCGCCGACCTGGCGCGCTTCTACCCCACCAACACCCTGGTGACCGGCTTCGACATCATCTTCTACTGGGTCGCCCGGATGATGATGCTGGGCATCCATTTCACGGGGCAGGTCCCGTTCAAGCGGGTGTTCTTCAACGCGCTCGTCCGCGACGCCTCGGGCGCCAAGATGTCCAAGTCCAAGGGCAATGTCATGGACCCCCTGGACCTCGTGGACCAGTACGGGGCCGACCCTCTGCGTTTCACCCTGACCGCCATGTCGGGCCAGGGCCGGGACATCAAGCTCTCGACTCAACGCATTGAGGGCTATCGGAATTTCGGCACCAAGCTGTGGAACGCCGCCAATTTCTGCCAGTTCAACGGCTGTGTCCGCGCCGAGGGTTTCGACCCGGCGGCGGTGACCAATCCCCTGAACCGCTGGATCGTCGGCGAGACCCAGAAGACCGCCCAGGCGGTCACCGAGGCCATCGCCTCCTGCGGGTTCGATGGGGCGGCCAACGCCCTCTACCGGTTCATCTGGAACACCTACTGCGACTGGTACGTCGAACTCTCCAAGCCCCTGCTGAAGGGCGAGGACGCCGCCGCCAAGACCGAAACCCAGGCCACCGCCGCCTGGGCTCTCGACGTGATCCTCAAGCTGCTGCACCCGATCATGCCGTTCCTTACCGAGGAGCTGTGGAGCCAGACCGCCGACCTGGGCGCGCCGCGCGCCGAGGGCATGCTGATCTCGGCGAAGTGGCCCGATCTGCCCGCCAGCCTGCTGGATCCCAAGTCCGAGGCCGAGATCGGCCTGATCGTGGCCGCCATCACCGAGGGCCGCTCTGTGCGGGCCGAGCTGAACGTGCCCGGATCGGCCCGTCCGCCGCTTCTGGTGCTGGAGGCCACCGCCGCCCAGCGCGCCGTACTGGAGGCCAACGGCCCCATCGTCGCCCAGCTGCTGCGGGCGTCCGGCGTCCAGTTCGCCGAGACGGCGCCGCAGGGGGCGATCCCCTTCGTGGTCCAGGGGGTCACCTTCGCCCTGCCGGTGGCCGAGTTCATCGACCTGGCCGTCGAGAAGGCGCGCCTGGCCAAGGAGATCGCCACCCACGCCAGCGACATCGCCCACGTGATGAAGAAGCTCGGCAATCCGGCCTTCGTCGCGAACGCCAAGGAGGAGGTGGTCGAGGAAAACCGCGAACGCCTCGCCGAATCCGAGGCCGCCAAGATCAAGCTGGAAGGCGCGCTGGCGAGGCTGGAAGCCGTCGTCTGAGCCTGACCGGCGTTCTGCCAACGGGTGTTTGCGTCGGCTTCTAGGTTATGCTTGTTCACCCACGACGACGCGGCGGCAAGCCGCGCACCTAGTGGAGAAAGCATATGACCCAGGATGCTCTGCCGGCCGGCTGGCCCGCCATGTCCATCGCCGACGCCAACGCCCTGATCACCGCGCCGGGATCGGCCGCTGAGGTCGAGGAAGTGGTTATCCGGGGGATCAAGACCAAGACCTGGAAGAACCTGCCGCCCACCCTGCGCTCGGTGGTGGAGGCCGGCCGCGCCCATGGCGAGAAGGTGTTCCTGGTCTATGAGGACGAGCGGGTCACCTACGAGGCCTTCTACCGGGCGGTCGCCCGGTTCGCGGTCGAGCTCCAGGCCCAGGGCCTGAAGAAGGGCGACCGGGTCGCCATCATCATGCGCAATCTGCCGGAATGGCCGGTGGCCTTCTATGCCGCCGCCTCGCTGGGGGCGATCGTCACGCCCTTGAACGCCTGGTGGACCGGTCCCGAGTTGGAATACGGCCTGACCGACTCCGGCTCGAAGTTCGCCATCCTGGACACCGGCAGCTATGGCCGCCTGGCCGAGCACCTGCCCAATTGCCCCGACCTGCAGCGCATCTATGTCAGCCGCGAGATCGACGAGGTCGCCCACCCGCAGGTCACCAAGCTGGAGGCCGTGATCGGCGGCGCCAACGAGTGGATCGGCCTGCCGGACCAGGCGATCCCGCCCGCCGACATCGACACCGACGACGACGCCACGATCTTCTACACCTCGGGCACCACGGGTAAGCCCAAGGGGGCTCTGGCCACCCACCGCGCGGTCAATTCCAACATCATGGCCGGCGCCGCCTCTGGGGCGCGCGCCTTCCTGCGCCGCGGCGAGGCGCCGCCCGCGCCCGATCCCGACGCGCCCCAGCGGTCGTCGCTGATCTCGGTGCCCTTCTTCCACGCCACCGGCTGCTTCGCCGTGCTGAACCCGTCGCTGATCGGGGGCGCCAAGCTGGTGATGATGCACAAGTGGGACGTGATCCGCGCCTTCGAGCTGATCCAGCGTGAGAAGATCCAGTCGGCCGGCGGCGTGCCCACCATCGCCTGGCAGCTGATCGAGCATCCCCTGCGGGAGAAGTACGACCTGTCGTCCCTGGAGAGCGTGGCCTATGGCGGCGCGCCCTCGGCGCCGGAGCTGGTGCGGAAGATCAAGGAGACCTTCCCCAAATCGGCGGCCGGCAACGGCTGGGGCATGACCGAGACCTGCGCCACCGTCACCACCCACGGCGCCGAGGACTACGCCAACCGTCCCGACAGCTGCGGCCCCGCCGTGCCGGTCAGCGAGCTGCAGATCCGCGATCCGGCCGATGGCGTCACGGTGCTGCCGCCCAACGCGGTGGGCGAGCTCTGGGCCAACGGCCCGCAGATCGTGAAGGGCTACTGGAACAAGCCCGAGGCCACAGCCCAGACCTTCGTCGACGGCTGGGTGCGCACCGGCGACCTGGCCCGCGTGGACGAGGAGGGCTTCTGCTTCATCATCGACCGGGCCAAGGACATGCTTATCCGTGGCGGCGAGAACATCTACTGCATCGAGGTGGAGAACGTCCTCTATGACCACCCCGCGGTGATGGACGCCGCCGTCGTCGGCATCGTCCACCGGACCCTGGGCGAGGAGCCGGGCGCCGTGGTCACCCTGAAGCCGGGCGCCGAAGCCACCGAGGCCGAACTGCGGGCCCACGTCGCCGAGCACCTGGCCGCCTTCAAGGTGCCGGTGAAGGTGAAGTTCTGGCACGAAACCCTGCCGCGCAACGCCAACGGCAAGATCCTCAAGAACGAGCTGAAGAAGCTGTTCGAAGAGGACGCGGCGACCGCCTGACTTGGCCAAGGTCCGCGCCGACCTGCTGCTGGTCTCCCGCGGTCTCGCCGAGAGCCGCGCCAAGGCTCAGGCGGCCATCGCGGCGGGCGGGGTCACCGCCGACGGCAGGGTGGTGGCCAAGGCCTCCGAAGCGCTCGACGAGGCCTGCGACCTGAAGGCTGAGGCGGCCCACCCCTATGTGGGTCGAGGGGCGCTGAAGCTGGTCCATGCCCTGGACCTGTGGCCAGTGGCGGTCACCGGCGCCGTGGTGCTGGACGTGGGAGCCTCCACGGGCGGGTTCACCGAGGTCTGCCTGGAGCGCGGCGCGTCTCGCGTCTACGCCGTCGATGTGGGCCGCGGCCAGCTGCACGCCAGGCTCGCGGCCAACCCGCGGGTCACGGCCCTGGAAGGGCTTGATGCGCGCGCCCTGACGGCCGATCTGATCCCCGAGCCGCCCAGCCTGGTGGTCTGCGACGCCAGCTTCATCGGCCTGGCCAAGGTGCTGCCGGCCGCCCTCTCGCTGGCGGCGCCGGGCGCCGAGCTCATCGCCCTGGTGAAGCCGCAGTTCGAGGTGGGGCCCGACCTGGTGGGGAAGGGCGGGCTGGTGCGCGACCCTGAGGCCCGCGCCCGCGCCCTGGATGACGTCTGCAGCTTCCTGACCGCCTCAGGCTGGACGGTGCTGGCCACCGCCGACAGCCCGATCCTGGGCGGCGACGGCAATGCCGAATATCTGCTGCGCGCACGAAAAAGCCGCCCGGACTGACCGGGCGGCTTCCTCAAGTCTAAAGCTCAGGTCTTAGTCGACGACCTGATAGCGGCCCTGGTTGTCGCGGCAGACCCGGACGAAACGCTTCTGCACCTGGCCGTCAGGCAGGTAGATCGGGCTCTCGGCCAGGGTGCAGCCGTCGGCGCCGACGTTGCCCTGGGTGGAGACGGCGTAGCTGTTGCCCCGACGATCATAGGCCTGATCATAGTAGCTCGACCGGTCATAGTCGTAGGTGCGGTCGGCGTAGCCGCCGCCATAGTTGCTGCCGTAGTAGCCGTTCCCGCCGCTGTAGTAGCCGTTGGAGCCGTACTGGCCGCCATTGCCGTAATAGCTGCTTTGACGACCGGGACTGCAGGCTGCGGAGTTTTGGCCGATCTTGGCGCCGGCCACCGCGCCCACCAGGCCGCCCAGCACCGCGCCCTCGGTCCGCGCATTGCGGGCCGCGACGTTGGAGCCGATGGCGGCGCCCGCCAGCGCGCCGAGCAGGCCGCCGGTGGTGCTGCGGTTCGAGGAGGAACGGCGGCAGGGATCGTAGTAGCCGCTGTCGTAGCTCTGGCCGTAATAGCCGGACTGCGCCGAGGCGAAGCTCGGGATCGCGGCGGCGGCGCTGAGCGCCATGATGCCGACGGCGCCGGCCAGGGCGGACTTGGCGAAGATCTTGGTCATGGGAACTCTCCCCCTCGGGAATTTAGGTGAACGGGACGGACGCCTTTACGAGCGACCGCTGGGACGCCAGACGCCATCGCGTCCGCGGCAGACTTCGAAACTGTGGTCGCGACCGCCGTAGTACTCGCTGACCCACTGGCAGTTGTTGCGGCTGTAGGAGGACTGCGCCACGCGGCTGGGATAGCCCTTGCAGTTGATGCGGTTGCGGCCGACCTGATTGCCGGCGGCCGCGCCGACCACGCCGCCGAGCACCGCGCCCTCGGTCTTTGCGCCCTTGCCGGCGACCTGCGAGCCCAGGACCGCGCCGAGAACGCCGCCGACAATGGCGCCCTTGTGGCCGGACTCGCGGCGGGCCTCGCGGCAGATGTCGCCCGAGCCATAGGAGCGGGTGGATTGCGCCGCGGCGAACTGCGGAATCGCCAGGCTGGTGGCGAGAACGGCGGCGGCGGCGGTGATGGCGAACGTACGCTTCATGGTCTCTTCCTTCGCAGGCTCCGGCGGAGCCAGGGCCCCGCTTTCGGAGATGAGGTTTGACGGATCGAACCTGAACGGGTCTTGAACA
>JAZKFM010000210.1:0-2015 GCA_040386415.1 Pseudomonadota bacterium | reverse complement strand
TCATAGCTGCGGGCGTCAGGGCCTCGCCCGCCCCGTCCAGCAGCGCCTGCCCCCGCGCGCAGCGTCCGCGCCCGAAGCTCACGGCGTCGCGCGCCTCGTCGATCAGCCCGGCCGCCACATCGAACCGCCCGGCCCCGTGGGCCGCCAGGCCCGGACTGATCGCCGACCAGCCCGCCCCGATCGAATAGGCGTTGGACAACGACCGCCGCCCGGCGACCTTCTCCACCACCCAGTCGCGCCCCACCGTCTCCAGCACATAGGCCTCCCGCGCGTCTGCGATGATGAAGCCGTTGTGGTAGTAAAACCGTCCCCGGTGGCCGCAGTCGCCGCCCTGGCCATGCCGCTCCAGCAGCTCGACGATCACCGACAGCGCCTGCGCCGCGCTCGCGCCACGCTCCAGGCCCAGCCGCACGAGGTCCATGCCGGTCAGCGCCCGCTTCCGCTGCGCCGGGATCACCGAGTGCAGCGCCTCGTTGCCGATCACCACGCCCTGCGCATTGGCGCCCATCTCCGCCCCCCACATCCAGCAGGGCCGGCTGATCAACACCGCCTGGGTCTCCGCCACGTCGGGGATGGTGATGTAGGTGAGCTTCAGGTCCCCCCCGCCCGTCCGCCGCGGATGCATCTCCAGCACCTGGGCCTCATTGCGCTCCCGGTCGCTGTTCTTGGCGAACAGCAGCTTGCCCCGCGGGGTCTCGGAGGCCAGGGCTACCAGGGTGTCGCACATGGGGTGAGCTTATCGGGGCAAGAGAGCTTGTCGACGCCTCCCTCAACAAGTTCCATCCCCGGGCTTGTCCCGGCCATGACGATCGGGAGAGCAAGGGCATGCTTGACCGACTCCAGCCGCGCGATCAAAAGCCCCCATGATCCGCCTCATCGCCACCGACCTCGACGGCACCCTGCTGCGGCGGGACGGCTCGATTTCGGCTCGCACGCGGCAAGCCCTCGCCAAGGCCCGCGAAGCCGGCATCGCGGTGGCCTTCGTCACCGCCCGGCCGCCGCGGGATGTTCACCACATCGCCGACGACCTGGGGATCACCGGCCTGGCCGTCTGCTCCAACGGCGCCGTGCTCTACGACCTGACCGAGGCCCGGGTGATGCGCCAGGAGGCCCTGCCCACGGCGGTGGCCCTGGAGCTGATCGGCGAACTGCGCCGCTCCGACCCCCACTTCAGCTTCGCCACCGAACACGGTCACAAGGTCGGACGCGAGGACGCCTTCCCGGTCGCGATGTTCGACGGCTTCGTGCACCATCACGAGCCCCGGGTGGACCCCGTCCTCAGCCTCTGCGACGAGGACCTGGTCAAGATCCTGGTGCACCACCCGGTCCACGAGATCGACGACCTGCATGCCCTCATCCGGTCCCTGGCCGGCGACCGCGTGTCCGTCACCCATTCGGGCGCCCCCTTCGTGGAATTCGGCGCCCTTGGCGTGTCCAAGGCCAGCGGCCTGCTCCACCTGGGCGCCGACCTGGGGATCGAGGCGCACGAGATCATCGCCTTCGGGGACATGCCCAACGACATCCCCATGCTGATCGCCGCCGGGCGCGGAGTCGCCGTGGCCAACGCCCACGCCGCGGTGCTGGCCGCCGCCCGTGAGACCACCGCCGCCAACGAGGACGACGGCGTGGCCCAGGTCATCGAAACCCTGCTGGGCTGACGCGGCGCCACACGCAGATTTCAAGCTGGGCTGTCGGAACGAACACCGGGTTTGAGGCGCTGGTTGGGCCTCAATCTCCGGAGAAATGTTCATGCGAAATGCAATGGGGGCCCTTGCGGGCGCCGCTCTGACCCTGGCCCTCATGGGGGCCTGTTCCAAGCCCGCGTCGGAAACCGCGACCGACACCACCGCCGCCGCCAGCGACGCCAGCGCCAGCGCCATGGCCGCCGGGGGCGCTGTCTCGCCGCCCGCCGCCAACGACGCGGTGGACGCCGGCGCCACCACCTCGGACGCCATGCCCGAAGCGGCTTCCAACTCCTTCACCGAAGCCCAGGCCAAGGGCCACATCGAGAAGGC
>JAZKFM010000209.1:0-3319 GCA_040386415.1 Pseudomonadota bacterium | reverse complement strand
GCCACACCATCGACAACGGCGGCGCCAACGGCACCGGACCCAACCAGTGGGCCGTCGTCGGACGCAAGCCAGGCTCGCATGCCGGCTTCGCTTATTCCGCCGCCATGGTGGAATACAGCGCCACGCATCCGATCTGGGGCTATGAAAACCTGTCGGAGTTCCTCAAGAACCCCAGCAAGGCGATGCCCGGCACCAAGATGGGCTTCGTCGGCCTGAAGAAGCCGGAAGACCGCATCAACCTGCTGGCCTATCTGAACTCCAAGGGCGGCACGGTGCCCTTCCCGGCTCCGAACCCGGCGGCCGCCGCGGCTCCCGCAGCCGCCGACGCGGGCGCAGCGGCCTCGGCCACCGATCCCACCGCCACGGGCTCGACGGCCACGCCTCCGGCCACCTCGGGCGGACCCGCCGGCCAGGCGCCCACCACGGGCGCGGCCACGGCCCCGACCGCCACCGCCGCCCAGAACCCGGGCGCCTAAGACCAGACGACCCTTCCAGGTCGCAACGAGACAGGGCCCTCCGCATCGCGGGGGGTCTTTTCGTATGGGGTCCCGGCTAGAGCCTGCGATAGGCGGTGGGCTGGCCGCTGTTGGTCGCGCCGATCCGGGCGATGGCCTCCGCCAGCGGCTCGATGGCCGTGGCCATATGGTGGGCGTTGGCGTGCAGGATGGTCTCCCCGTCCAGCAGGATCGCCACGTGGCCCCGCCAGAACACCAGGTCGCCCCGGGCCAGGGTCTCCGCCGGGCGGCCCATGAGGGCCTGTTGGTCGGTGTCGCGCGGGCAGGCCCGGCCGCAGGCCAGCAGCGCCTGCTGCACCAGGCCCGAACAGTCCAGCCCCAGGCTCTCGCGCCCGCCCCAGAGATAGGGCGTCCCCAGATAGCGCTCCGCCACCGCTACGAAGTCGGCCTCGAAGACGCCGATCGGCGAGAGGTGGTCCTCCACGAACCAGCCGCCGTTCACCGCCTTCACGAACCGCCCCTCGCGGGCCTCCACGCAAATCAGGCCACCCAGGGAATAGGGGCCCAGCGCCCGGCTCTTGATGCTGGCGTCCTTGAAGGCGTAGGTGCGAAGGGCCGACACACGGTGGGTCGGGGCGGGCGCGAGGGGCGCCAGGTCGGCCTCGGCGACGAAGCCCACATAGCCGTCCCGCCGCGCCTGGCCCCAGCAGAAGCCGCCCGCCGCCTCCAGCACCTCGAAGGTCTCACCGAACAGCAGCTGGTCCACCTGCTCAGCGTCGGCGTCCGGGCCGGCGCGCAGGGGCGCGGCCGGAACCACGGCGGTCATCGGCGCCGGATCGCCATAGGCGCCGGCGACCGCCAGCCCCTCAAGGGACCGGGCGGCGAGGTCGGGACGGGCCAGCGAGTTGCGGGGATCGCGGCTCACGCAAACCGCGTCCGGATCATCTGGTAAAGCGCGCGGATGGCCTGGGCTTCGGCGCCCGCCGTCCAGCCCGGCCGCCCGCGCGGGTTCCAGGCGAAGATGTCGAAGTGGGCCCAGGGCCCGGCCGGCGCGAACCGCTGCAGGAACAGGGCCGCCGTCACCGAGCCCGCCTGGGCCCAGCCGTCGGGGTCGTTCTTGATGTCGGCGATATCGCTGTCGAGGGCGTCGACATAGCCCTTCCAAAGGGGCATCCGCCACATGGGGTCGGAGACCTGGTTCATGGCCGTCTCGATCTGCCCGGCCAGCTCATCGTCGTCGGTGTAGAAGGGCGGTAGCTGCGGCCCCAGCGCCGCGCGCGCGGCCCCGGTCAGGGTGGCCAGGTCCAGGGTCAGGGCGGGCTCCAGCTCGGCGGCGCGGGTCAGGGCGTCGGCCAGGATCAGGCGGCCCTCGGCGTCGGTGTTGCCCACCTCGATGGTCAGGCCCTTGCGGCTGTCGAGGATGTCGCCCGGCCGCATGGCGTCGCCGCTGATGGCGTTCTCCACGGCCGGCACCAGCACGACCAGCCGCACGGGCAGCCTGGCGGCCATGATCATCCGGGCCAGGCCCAGGACGGCGGCGGCCCCGCCCATGTCCTTCTTCATCTGCCGCATGCCGGCTGAGGGCTTGATGTCGAGGCCGCCGGTGTCGAAGACCACGCCCTTGCCCACCAGGGCCACCAGCGGCTTGCCGGCCTCGCCCCAGGTGATCTCGATCATGCGGGGCGCGCGGGCCTCGACGGCGGCGCGGCCTACGGCGTGGACGGAGGGATAGTTGGCCTCCAGCAGGCCCTCGCCGGTGATCACCGTGATGGAGGCTCCATGCTGCTCGGCGATCTCGCGGGCGATGGTCTCCAGCTGCAGGGGCCCCAGGTCGTTGGCGGGCGTGTTGACCATGTCGCGCGCCAGGGCGCAGGCGTGGGCGATGGAATTGACCTCGGCGATGTCGACGCCCTCGTCCACCAGGCGCGGGCGGTCAGACGCCTTCTTCTGCTTGTAGCGGTCGAACCGGTAGCTGCCCAAGGCGAAGGCCAGGGCGATCTGGTCGGCGCTGATCCCCACCGGGGCCACGGCCATCCGGTAGTCCCCGGCCGGCAGCTTGGCGGGCAGGCCGCGGAACACCATGAAGTCGGCGGGGCTGGACCCCAGCCCAAACAGCACCCGCTCGATCCCGCCCTCGGCATTGGGCAGGACCAGGATCTGCCCGGCCTTGGCCTTGAATTCGGCGGTCTCGGCGAAGGCCCTCACGAAGGCCGGGCGGCCCTCGAGAAAGCCCGGCAGGTCCCCGTCATAGAGGGCGTGGACGGGAACCACGGCGCGGTCGGAGGTCGCAAGGATCACTTCGGTCATGGATCGGCCCTGACGCGGGGCGAGGCGCCCGCTTTATGCTTAACGCTTCCTTTAAGCGGGTCTGGGATGGTGTCGACCTCATCCCGGAGCCCGTCCCGTTCATGTGTCGCATGTCGGCGCTCGCCGCAACCGCCCTGACCCTCAGCCTGGTCGCCCTGCCCGCCCTGGCCAAGGCTCCCAAGGCGACGCCCGCCGCGGTCTCAGCCATGCCCGAAGGTTCTCGCCGCGCCAGCGCCGAGGAGCGCGGCCTGGCCGCCCGCCTCGACCCCCTGGCCCGCGCCGCCTTCTGGGGCCGCGAGGCCGACCTCGACCCCCGCGACGGCGAGGCCGGCGTCGGCCTGGCCCAGGCCCTGCGCGCCATGGGCAAGTACGAGGACGCCGCCGCGGCCGCCCAGCGTGTCCTGGTCACCGATCCGAAGAATATCGAGGCCCTGCTGGAGGTCGCCCGCGCCCAGGTGGGCCGCGGCCAGGGCTTCTCCGCCATCGAGCCCGCCCGCCAGGCCCAGGCGCTCGCGCCCCGCGACTGGCGCGCGCCGTCCCTGCTGGGGATCGCCTAT
>JAZKFM010000208.1:0-2613 GCA_040386415.1 Pseudomonadota bacterium | reverse complement strand
GCTGAACGCCATGTCGTGCGGCAGCCGCGGTCCCGGCAGCGGGATCGGCATGTAGGTCTTCAGCCGGTTGTCGGGGCCCACCACGCCATAGTGCATGTAGGGGACGTGCTTGGAGTAGTTGAAGAACATCAGCTCGCCGGTGGCCTCGTCCACCTTGGGATGGGCGCTGACCCCGTCGATGGGCACCCAGCTCTCCAGGCCCTCCTGCTCCAGGGTCAGGGGGTCGAGGCGGTAGCCCTCCCCGCACTGATAGAAGGTCGACAGCGCCTTGCCGGCGTGGACCACGACGTCGGTGGAGGATGAGTCCTTCAGGAAGCCGTGCGCGCCCCAGCCCGGACGCTTGGCCAGCTGGACCGGATCGGCCAGGCCGCCCCAGAGCGAACCGGCCGCCTCCTGCTCGGCCTCGAACCCGCGGGTGCGGACGAAACGGTTGCGGTAGCTGGCCTGGCCGTTGCGGAACTCGATCTGGTGGATCATCCCGTCGCCGTCGAAGGGATGGAAGCGGCCGAGCGGCTGCTGCACCTGGTTCTCGGTGTTGCGCAGGTAGACGCCGTCCAGGTCGGTGGGGATGGCGCCGTGGGTCACCTCAAGGTCGGTGGCGTTGACCTCCTCATGCAGCGGGGTCCACGCCCCGTTGAGATAGGGGTGGTTGCTGGGCAGCAGGCTGGTGACGACAGGCGGGAGCCGTTCGACCTTCATGGATTGCGCGTCCTCGGTTGCGGAGCCCTTCTGAGACGGGGCCATCAGGCGACTCTAGCGCCGCCGCGACGCCGGAGCGAGGGCGCCCTTGGGGCAATTCCGGGCCTTTTGCGCTGCCCGGAAAAAGAATCTCACCCATAGCTGCGACAAAATTGCGGGGGCTTCACGACCGACGTCCTTAACAGCGTGGCCCCTTTCGGAGATCTCGAGTCCCGCTGAATCGCCCGAGAGTCATGGGTCGGGGCCTGCCGCCCGCTTAGACTCTTGTCGCAGTTCGTTATGACTCTTGGTGAATCAAACTTAAGGAACAGCCAGAGTATTCCCTGGATTCATGACTCACACATCTTCGCGTAACGATTCAAAAACCCTGCCCCACTACAACGGTGACAGAGCAAAAATGCTTGCGGTCACCAAAACGGTGAACGAAACCTAAAAGTGGGGTTTTCTAAGATGCCGAATAGCGTCAATACCAACATCGGGGCCATGGTCGCCCTTCAGAACCTGAACCAGACCAACTCCGAGCTGATGACGGTTCAAAACCGCATCAACACCGGCAAGAAGATCGCCTCGGCGAAGGACAACGGCGCCATCTGGGCCATCGCCCAGAACCAGCGTGCGACCTCCGGCTCCCTGAACGCGGTCAAGGACTCCCTGCAACGCTCGCAGTCGACCGTGGACGTCGCCATCGCCGGCGGTGAAGCGGTCTCCGATCTGCTTCTGCAGATGAAGGAAAAGGCCCTGGCGGCCTCCGACACCAGCCTCGACACCGCGTCGCGGACTGCGCTGAGCGATGACTTCAACGCCCTGCGCGACCAAATCTCCAAGTCGGTCACCAACGCCACCTTCAACGGCGTGAACATGATCGACAACGGCGGCACCACCATCGCGGCCCTGGCCAACGATGACGGCAGCTCCAAGATCACCGTTCAGGCTCAAGACCTGTCCCTGGGTGGTATTGGCCTGTCCGGCGCGTCGATCTCGACCCAAGCGGGCGCCGACGCCATGATCGCCACGGTCGGCACCGCCATCGCCACGGTTTCGACCGCGCTGTCGAAGCTGGGTACCGGCTCCAAGTCGCTCGGCGCCCACCTGGGCTTCGTCGGCAAGCTGCAAGACTCGATCGACGCCGGGGTGGGTAACCTCGTCGACGCCGACCTTGCCAAGGAAAGCGCGCGACTGACCTCGCTGCAGACCAAGCAACAGCTTGGCGTGCAGGCGCTGTCGATCGCCAACAGCTCCTCGTCGGGCCTGCTCAGCCTCTTCCGCTAAGCGCCCGCAAGAACTCCAGTACGTGTAAGGAGGGGAGGTCTCGCAAGAGGCCTCCCCTTTTTGCTGCGCGGGGCGGCTCGGCGCTCTCAAGCCGGAACGGCGGCTCCGGCCCCGATGAGGTCCAGGACCTCCTCGGTGGGCCGCACGTCGCCGAAGCTGCGGTAGATGTTGTAGAGGGCCGCGTTGTGGTCCTGGTCCCGGCGGGCGGCGTTGGCGTCGGCCACCATGATCACCCGCAGTCCGAGCGTGCTGGCGTCGCGCGCGGTGGATTCACAGCAGATGTTGGTCAGGGTCCCGGTCACCAGCACGGTGTCGATCTCCCGCGCCTCCAGCATCGGCGGCAGGGTGGAGCGACCCGGGAAGAAGGCGCTGGTGGCCGACTTCTCCGCCAGGATTTCGCCCTCATGCACCTGGAACTCCCGCCAGAGCCGTTCGGCCAGGGTCCCCTCCCCGCCGCTGGCCGCATACATGGTGGCGACCCTCTCGCCGTAGAACTCGACATAGGCGGGTGTGGGATCGCTGTTGGTCGGCACGACCCAGGCCACCGTCCCGCCGGCCGCGCGCAAGACGTCGGCCAGGCGGCTGATGTTGGGAACAATGCCCCGGGTGTAGGGCAGCTCGTTCAGGAAGAACGGCACCATGTCG
>JAZKFM010000207.1:0-11750 GCA_040386415.1 Pseudomonadota bacterium | reverse complement strand
GACCGCCCCGCCCCGTGACGGTCCGTTCCGGTTCGCCTTCCCCGGCACGCCATCCCTGCACAAGGGGTGGCCGATCTTCGTCGAACTGGCGATCGCCTTCGAGAAGGACCCGCGCTACGTCTTCCTCCACCTGGGAAAGTCGAAAGTCGGGGGCCTGCCCCTCGAACATCATCCTGTTTCCGCCACCGCGACCGAGCCCATGGCCATGCGCGACGCGCTCACGCGCCTGGATGTGGACGCCGCGATGATCTGGTCCCTCTGCCTGGAGACCTTCTCGCTCACCGCATATGAGGCCGCCGCCGCCGGCGCGGCCATCATCACGGGCCCTGATTCGGGCAATATCGCCGCCTTCACCCGCGAGGGCGGCCACGGCTTGGTTCTGGACGATGAGGCCGCGCTCACCGCCATGTTCGAGAGCGGCGAAATCCTGAACCTGGCGCGGGCCCGCCGCCGCCCGCCTCTCTATGACATGGAGTTCAGCCACTTGACCGCCGACCTGGAGCCCGCCTCGTGAAGGTCGTCTGCTTCTCCAGCTTCACCTTTTCCTACCTGAACCGCGCCCGCGTGCTGTTCCAGACGCTTAAGGTTCATCAGCCGGACTGGGAACGGGTGGCGCTGATCACCGACACGCCGCCGCCGGGGTTCCGCTTCGACCTCGCCGACGAGCCCTTTGACCGGGTGGTCTACGCCCAGGACCTCGGCATCCCGAATTTCCAGGCCTGGCTCTTCAAGCACGACGTGGTGGAGGTCTGCACCGCGGTGAAGGGCCCCTTCCTGCACCAGGCGCTGGCCGCCGGCGCCGACGCCGTCGTCTATCTCGATCCAGACACCGCCCTCTTCACCAGCCTTAAGCCGCTGGAAGAGATGCTGGGAACCAGCGACATCCTGCTGACCCCGCACCTGCTCGACGCCAATGACGAGCTGGAAGCCATCCTCGACAACGATCTCTCGGCCTCGAAAACCGGCATCTTCAACCTGGGATTCGTGATGGTGAAGGCGGGCGGGGAGGGCGCGCGGTTCGGCCAGTGGTGGAACGACCGGCTGCTGAACTTCTGCTACGACGACATCCCCAACGGCCTGTTCGTCGATCAGCGCTGGTGCGACCACGTCCCGGCCCTGTTCGACAAGGTCAAGGTGGTGCGCGACCCCGGCTACAACGTGGCCAGCTGGAACCTCTCAAAGCGTCAGGTCGCGGTGGGGAAGGACGGGGCGATCACCGTCAATGGCCACCCCTTGCGCTTCTGGCACTTCACCAAGCTGGGCCCCACCGGCGACGCCATGACCAAGCGCTATGCGGGGGATAACCACGCCGTCTACGAGATCTGGCGCTGGTACAAGGAGGAGGTGGCCAAGACCACCGATCCCATCATCCCGGACCGCTACTGGGCCTATGAGGCCTACAGCGACGGAACCGCGATCGCCAAGCCTCACCGGGTGATCTACCGGGCTCGGCCTGATCTGCAGGCGGCCTTCCCCGATCCCTTCGACGCCGCGGGCTACCTCGGCTGGCTCGCCCATGAAGGCCTGGCCAGTTAGGGCGCCAACTTGCGCCGTCCACCCCGCTTGCCTACCGTGCCGCTCCTTTCCCGCCAGGCTTATCGATGCGCATCCTCGTCACCATCGCCCACTATTTCTCGGCCGAGGCCAACTCCCGGCACGGCTCGACCAGCGAGCGGAAACGGGATGACCGGCAGCGGGCCATCGAAGAGGTGATCTGCGCCTATCGTGGGCAGTTCGGCGTCTCCACCACCCTGCATGTGGGCACCAAGAGCTTCCAGCCGGGAGTCGGCTCGGACGACGAGATCGACATCGTCGCCGTGACCACTGGCGAGAAGCATCTCCTGACCCCCGACTTCTGCCGCCGCTACGGCGTCAAGGTGGCCAAGCTTGATCTGGAGAACCCGCGCATGCTGGGGTTCAGCGCCCAGCAGATCATGGCCCAGCAGGCCAGCAAGTACGACATGTTCGTCTTCACCGAGGATGATCTGCGGATCAACGATCCGACCTTCTTCTCCAAGATCATCTGGTTCAACCAGACCTATGGTCCGCAGCGGGTGCTGTTCCCCAACCGCATTGAGTGGAACCGCGACGCACCGACCCTGAAGACCTACATCGACGGCGACCTGGGTGTTCCGGCGGCCGACCGGATGAACGGCTATGTCCCAGATGAGAGCACGCTCTATGCCGCGCCGCTCGGCCGGCAGACGGTGTTCCGCCGGGCGCGCAACCCGCACGCCGGCTACTTCGCGGTGACCCGGGACCAGCTCGACCACTGGATGCGGCAGCCCCACTGGCTGGACCGCGACGTCAGCTTCGTCTCGCCGCTGGAGAGCGCCGCGACCCTGGGAATGGCCAAGACCTTCTCGATCTACAAGGCTTTCGGGCGCTCGGCAGGGTTCCTGGAGATCGAGCATCTGGACAACGGGTTCTCGAATCTCAAGATGCCCGTCATTCCCCCGCTCTGACGTGACCGGCTCCGCCATATCCACTGAATCCGCCGACGACGGCCCCCAACTCGCCGCCAAGCTCGAGAGCCTCGCCCTGCGCCATGCGGCGCTGCGCGAGGAGGTGCAGCGGGCGCAGGCCGCCGAGGCTGTCACCCGGGCGCGCCTCAGCCAGGCCCTGGCCGACGCCCTGCTGGCGGTGGCCCGCGCCGAGGCCGACGGCCGCGCCGCGGCGGCGAAGGCCTATCGCGCGGCGGCCGAGCCCTTGGCGCGCGATCGCCGCCGCAACCGCGTCAAGCGTCGCCTCGACCGCGCCCTGGTCCGTCTGCCCTCGGTGGGCGGGGCCCTGGTGATCGCGCGCTCGGGGCTCTGGGCCCGGGCCGGTGGCGGTTTCGGCGCCATGGCGGCCTATGCGCGGCGCGGGGCTGACCCCACCGCCCAGCCCGCGGCCCTGCTGGACCAGGCCTGGTACTTGTCCACCTATCCGGATGTCGCGGCCGGCCGGCTGGCCCCGCTGGTCCACTATATCTCGCAGGGTTGGGCGGAGGGCCGCTCGCCGCATCCGCTCTTCGACCGGGACTTCTACGTCGCCCGCAACGCCCAGGACCTGGCCGCCACCGGCCTGGTGCCCCTTGAGCACTTCGTCCACATCGGCGCCGCCTATGGGCGCGACCCCCATCCCCTGTTCAGCATCGACCACTATGTCGCCCAGGCCCCCGAACTGGGTCAGACGGGGGAGAATCCCCTGGCGCACTATCTGCGTGAGGGTTGGCGGCATGATCTCAGCCCCCATCCGCTGTTCCAGGGCGAGCGGTATCGCCGGCTGCTGACCGGCGACGAGGCGCAGATCCCGGGCCTTGTCCACTATGTGACGATGGGCTCCGCGCGGGGCCTGAAACCCCACCGGTTGTTCGATCCCGCCTGGTATCGCGAGCAGTATCCCGACGTCGCGGCCTGCGGCTTCGAGGCCTTGAGTCATTACGTCCTGGCCGGCGGGCGCGAGGGCCGCAATCCGGGTCCCTGGTTCGACGCCGCCCATTACATGGCGCTCCGCGGAAGCGAGCTGCGGGACGATGTCGATCCTCTTACCGACTATCTGCAGGGCGGGGCCTGGACCGTGGCCCAGCCCTCGGTCAACGAGGCCGCCGATCTTCGCCTGACCCCCCTGGAGAACTGGGCGTCCCTCTCCGACACTTGAGCGCGCCTAGAGGCCCAGGGTCTTCAGTTGTCGCCAGATGTCGCGGTAGTAGTCGGCGACGTAGTGGAAGGGGCTCAGCCCCCAGCGGTGGCTGACATCGGCGATCACCAGGCTGGGATCGGCGCTCACCCGCGCCGCGCCGGTGAGGGCGGCGAAACGCTGCTGATAGGTGCTGAGCAGGGCGTTATGGGCGTCGAGGCTCCCGATATTGCCATCGAAGATCATCACCTCCTGGTCGAAGGTCCGCCGCTGGCCGGTGCGGTCCAGGTAGCGCTCGGCCCACTGAGATTCGTGCAGAATGATCGAGGTGTCCCTCAGAGGCGTTGTCTTCAGGAACGCCGTCAGCTCCAGGGCTGCGTCACGCCAGAGCTGGTCGCACTGCGCCGAGGTGCGCGGCACGATCCGTGCAGGGGAAAAGGCCGGTTGAGACATGTAGCCGCTGACCTCCAGTTCCCAACTGTGCGTTACGAATGTGTCGCGCACCGCCAGGAGGTCGAAGCGTTCGTCGATGAAGTCGAAGATCAGATGGGTGGGACGGTGAGCGAGCAGCGCGGCCAGGGCCGACTTCTTCAGGTCAGCGCGAACCGCGTTGTGCTGATGGCGCGCCAGACCCGGAGGCGGATCTGGCGACACCTCGACGCCGTGGAGCGCTCGAGCGAACAGGCTTGGGAGGCTGGTGCGCGAGATGTAGAGCAGGTCGGCGGGCGCTTGGCCAAGGATCGGCCACAAATCCCGCGTTATGCAGCTACCGATTATCGCCACCCTGGCCACTCGGGCACGCCTCCCATCAAACCGACATTCAATGCTCCATATCACAGGTCGTCGTGCAGGCGTCGCGGGCCTGGCGAAGCGCCTCTGGCGCAAGCTCGCTGGGGGCGTGCGGCATTGACATACCGCAGGGCGCCGATCATCTCTCGCGCGCTCAAGCCGCCTTCTGCCGTAGCAGTCGGCGTCTGCGACTTCATTCGGCGCAGCGATCCTTCGCCCGCAAGTAACGAGACGGCCTGGCGCCCATGAAGATTTTCAAAGTGTTGTCGGCGGACCAACCGGACAATCCGCTCACGCGCGCGATCCGCGAGGGCTACCCCTCACTGGCCGCCGCCGCCGCGTTCAGCCTCGTCTCGAACCTGCTCTACATGGCCCTGCCGCTCTACACCTTCCAGATCTATGGACGGGTGATGAGCAGTGGCAGCGTTCCCACCTTGCTGGTGATCACCTTCGGGGTGCTGTTCACCTTCGCGGTCTCCGGCGTCATCGACCACTATCGCGCCAAGGTGCTGATCAACTACGGCCTGGTCATGGACCAGCGGGTCTCCGGCCACGTGTTCTCCGCCCTGTTCGACGGCGTTACGCGCGGCAATCCGGCCGTGCGGTCCCAGGCCTTGCGCGATCTCGACAGCTTCCGCCAGATGCTGACCGGACCGACCTTCGGCGTGGTCTTCGACCTGCCGTGGATGCCGGTCTTCCTGGTTGTCCTGTGGGTCATCGATCCCATTGTCGGGGTGGTGACGCTGCTGGGCGCGGTGGTCCTGGTGGCCATCACCCTCATGCAGGACCGCGCCACCCGCCCGGCGCTGGAGGAGGCCAACGACGCCGCTCTGCGCAGCTACGCCTTCACCGACGCAGCCCTGCGCAACGGCGAAGTTGTGCGCGCCATGGGCATGGTAGAGACCCTGGGGGGCCGGTGGGCCGTCTTCCGGCAGACCACCATGGGCCGCAGCGCCGACGCCAGCAATGTCGCCAGCAGCTATTCCAACATCAGCAAGTTCTGGCGTCAGGCTGTCCAGGTCCTGATCATCGCCGTCGGCGCCTATCTGGTGGTGAAGGGCACGATCCACGCGGGCCTGCTGTTCGCCAACATGATCCTGGCCGCCCGCGCGCTGCAGCCGATTGATCGCCTCGTGGGCTCCTGGGACGGCATGCTGCAGGGCACGCGGGCCTTTGATCGCCTGATGCTGGCCTTCGGCGACTACAAGCAGGCCAAGCCTGTCACCGGTCTGCCGCGCGCCACCGGCCGCCTGTCGGTCGAAGGGGTCAACTTCGCGCCGCCCGGCGCTCAGAAGTTTGTCCTGCAGGCCATCCACTTCAAGATCGAACCCGGGGAAATGCTCGGCATCATCGGGCCCTCCGGCGCGGGCAAGTCGAGCCTGGCCCGCCTGATGATGGGGATCTGGCAGCCGAACAACGGCAATATCCGTCTCGACGGGGCCGATGTCTTCACCTGGGACCGCAAGGACTTCGGCCGCAACGTCGGCTACCTGCCGCAAGACACCGAGCTGTTCGCCGGGACGGTCCGCGACAACATCGCCCGCTTCCTGCCCGACATCACCGACGCCGAGGTGATCGCCGCGGCGCAGCTCGCCGGGGTTCACGAACTCATCCTTCGCCTGCCGAACGGCTACGACACCGATCTGGGACAGAGCCCGCACGTCCTGTCCGCCGGTCAGCGCCAGCGCATCGGCCTGGCCCGCGCCGTGCTGAACCAGCCGCCGTTCATCGTCCTCGACGAACCCAATGCGAGCCTGGACGCGGAGGGCGAGGACGCCCTGATGAAGGCCCTCGATACGCTCAAGGCCGCCGGCGTGACCATCGCCGTGGTCTCCCACAAGCCCAACCTGTTCCGGTCGGCGGACAAGATCCTGGTGCTGCGTGACGGTCGGATGGAGCTGTTTGGTCCGCGCGACCAGGTGATGGCCCGCTTCACCCAGCCGGCCGCCGTCCAAGCGATAGGGGCGGCCCGATGAGCCACGACGTGACGCCGATCAAACCCTATGTGACCCCCATCTTCAGCGGTCCCGAGGCGGCCCTGGACGCGGACCAGAAGCGCAAGCTGCGGCAGCCGATGATCATCGGCGCCGGAGTGGTCGCCGTCTTCGTGGTCGCCATTATGATCTGGGCGGCCGTGACGCCGATCCGAAGCGCCATCCTGGCCCCCGGCCTGGTGCGGGTGGAAGCCAACCGCAAGGTCATCCAGCACCAGCTCGGCGGCACGGTGAAGGCGATCCCGGTGCGCGAAGGCCAGCGCGTCGCCCTGGGTCAGCCGCTGCTGTTGCTGGACGACGTCCAGGCCCGCGCATCTGTGGACGTCTTCCAGAATCAGTCCGACGCCCTGACCGCCCAGAGCGCCCGCTTCGAAGCCGAGGCCACGGGCCGCCGCGCCATCTCCTTCCCCCCCAGCCTGACGGGCCGGATGTCCGATCCGCGGGTGGCGGGCCTGATCCAGGACCAGCAGCTGCTGTTTTCCACGCGCCTGCAGTTCTTCGACAGCCAGGCCGACGTGCTGAACCAGCGTCAGAGCCAGATCGAATCGCAGATCTCCGGCGTCCAGGCCCAGCTTGACGCGCTGGAGGAGAGTGTCCGCCTCACCAAGGAAGAGCTGGCCGGCTACCAGACCCTCTATGAGAAGGGCTACGCGCCCAAGACCCTGATCCTGCGCTACGACCGGACCCTGGCCGACCTCGCCGGACGCCGCGGCGCCCTGAACGCCGAGATCACCCGCCTTCGCCAGCAGAAGGGAGAGACGCGGCTGCAGCTCAACTCTCTTCGCGACCAGCGGGTCAGCCAGGCCGCCGAGGGGCTGCGCCAGATGCAGTCCAACCTGTCGGATATCTCGCCGCGGCTCACCGCTGCGAGCCAGGTCCTCACCCATTCGGTCATGCGCTCTCCGGCCGACGGCTACGTCCTGGACCTGAGCCCGTCGACCGTGGGCGGGGTGATCACTCCAGGCCAGGTTCTCATGAACATCGTGCCGGCCAATGCGCCGCTGATCGTCTCGGCGAGAATCATCCCGGCGGACATCGACAGTGTCCGGGTCGGCATGCAGGCCCAGGTGCGTCTGACCGCGTTCAACTTCCAGAAGGTCAGTCCTGTGATGGGCGAGGTGACCGCGGTCTCGGCCGACCAGTTGAGCGACACCAAGACCGGCGAGGGTTACTTCCGGGCCGACATCCGCATCCCGCCGCAGGAGCTCGCCAAGCTGCCCAAGGGCGCCAAGCTTAGCCCTGGGATGCCGGCCTCGGTCTCCATCGTCACCGGGACGCGGACGATTCTATCCTATGTCGTCAGCCCGCTGACCGACACGATCAGGGACTCCCTGAAGGAAGATTGATGAGAGGGCGAACCGTCCTCCCCAAGCGCTGTCGAAGGGCCTGGTTTCCCGCCGTTTTTACTGTTGCGCATTTTCGATGGTTCCGATACGTCTTCCTCGGGCTCGTTTAACCTTCGCCACGACCATGTTATGGCGGACGGTAAGGACTTCCTGGGACCGCGCCATTCGGCATAGGTGGCCAGGCGTTTTCAGGCGGTCCGTGTGACACATGACTGGAGAGACTCATGGCGACTTATAATTTCGAAACGATCACGCCGGCGCAGCAGGCGACTTTTAACTCGACCGACACCCTGAACTTCCCGACCGCGGCGACCGCGCAAGCCGTCACCGTCGTCTACGTCGCCGCCGCGGGCGCTAGCCCCGCGCGCATCGATGTGACCTACGCCGGCCGCACCGTTTCGTTCGACCCGGCCGTGTTGACGGCGGCCAACAACCTCAGCTTCTTCGGTGACGGCACGATGCTGGTCATCGGCTCCAACAACGCCGACACCACGCAGATCACCGGCGGCGCCGGTCGTGACGCCCTGTTCGGCGGCGCGGGCGACGACACCCTGAACGGTCTTGAAGGCGCCAACTACCTTCAGGGCAACCAGGGCGCCGACACCCTGATCGCCGGCACCAGCGCCGACACCATCCTGGGCGGCCAGGGCGATGACAGCGTCTCGGCTGGCGACGGCGCCAACTACGTCCACGGCAACCTGGGCAATGACAGCATCCTGGCTGGCTCCGGCATCGGCGCCGACACCATCCTGGGCGGTCAAGGCAACGACAACATCAACGCCCAGAACGGCGCCAACCTGCTGTTCGGTGACCTCGGCAACGACACCATCGCCGCCGGCACCGGCGCTGACACCATCACCGGCGTTGACGGCAACGACAGCATCACGGCTGGCGCTGGCGGCAACTCGGTCGAGGGCGGCGTTGGCAACGACACCCTGACGGCTCTCGGCGGCAACGACGTGATCTTCGGCGGCGAAGGTGATGACATCATCGACGTTGGCGATGGCACCAACACCGGCCAAGGCAACCAGGGCAACGACTCCATCACCGGTGGTCTCAACAACGACACCCTGCTCGGCGGTCAAGGCAACGACACCATCGTCACCGGCGCGGGCTCCAACTATGCCCACGGCAACCTCGGCGACGACTCCGTCACCGGCGGCGCGGACACCGACACCATCCTTGGTGGTCAGGGTTCGGACACCATCGACGGCTCCGGCGGCGGCGACCTGATCTTCGGTGACCTCGGCAACGACTCCATCGCCTCCGGCGCTGGCAACGACACCACCTGGGGCGGCGACGGCGACGACGCCCTCACCAACGTCGGCGGCGGCAATGACGTGGCCGATCTCGGCAACGGCAACGACGCCTACACCGGCGGCGCGAACAACGACACCGTGACCTCGGGCGCCGGCAACGACGCCCTGTCCCTCGGCGACGGCACCAACTACGCTACCGGCGATGCGGGCAACGACTCGATCCTCGGCGGTGCGGTTGGCCGTGACACCATGTTCGGCAACGACGGCAACGACACCCTCTCCACCGGCACCGACACGAACTACGCCGATGGCGGCACGGGTAACGACTCGCTCCTGGGCGGTGCTCTGCAAGACACCCTGATGGGCAACGACGGCAACGACACCATCGACGGCGCGGCCGGCACCAACACCTCTGACGGTGGCCTCGGCGCCGACAGCATCGTTGGCGGCGCTGATGTCGACATCATCACCGGTGGTGCTGATAACGACACCATCTCGGCGGGTGACGGCGCGAACAACGTCGCTGGCGGCACGGGCAACGACAGTATCACTGTCGGCGCCGGCGCTCAGACGGTCTCGGGTGAAGATGGCAACGACACCATCAACAGCTCGGGCGCCGGCACCGGTGCGCTCTCGGGTGGGGCCGGCAACGACTCCATCGTGGGCGGTTCCGGTTCGGAAACCATCAACTCCGGCGCGGGTGCTGACACCATCGCTGGCGGCGCCGGTGGCGATGACCGCTTCGTCTTCGCCGCGGGTGACTCTTCGACGGGCGCCTTCGACCTGATCACGGGCACCCTCGACATCGACGCTGCGGGTGGCCAAGACACCTTCGCCGTCGGCGTCACCGGTACGGCGTCGAACTTCCTGCTCGGCACCACCGCGACCAGCCTGGCTCAGGCCATCGCTGACGCGACCTCGCTGATCAACGGCGGTTCGCGCGACATCGTGGTGATCACGGTTACGGGCACTGTCAGCGATAACGGCGACTACATCTTCGCCGACAGCGCGGGCAACAACACCGTGTCGACCGCGATCAAGGTCGCGACGTCGGTCACGACCTGGGACCACACCGACTTCGTCGCCTAAGACGAACTCGACCTACCTCTAAGTCTGGGGCCGTCCTTCGGGGCGGCCCCTTTCTTTTGCGCCATTTGAATCGCGCCGGCTTATCCGCTACGGCCTAGGGCCAATGAGTAACGCGGCGATCTTCTTCCACCCCGACGGCTATGACACGACCGGAGCCCGGCTCATGGGGCGGCACTCAGCGGGCGAGAGCTTCCTGCGGGGCTACCTGCGCCACGCAGAGGCCGACCAGGTTCACCTGTTCAACGCCAGCACCCGGCCCCCCGCCAACTTCCAGCCTCTGCTGGATCGGATCGAGCCCCACCGGCGGCCCGTCAGGTGGCTGGACCGCACCTCGCGGGGCCAATTGGCCGACCCGGGTTGCCTATATGTCCCGCAGCCCACCCTTGCGCCCGAGGCCTGGCTGCGGCGACCCCTGGGCCGGACCCGCTACAGCCTGTGCGGCATCACCCATACGACCGCGACCCACCTCGCGACCGACCTCCTGGCGGACATGATGACCGCGCCGGTGGAAGCCTGGGACGCCCTGATCTGCACCTCCGACGCCGTGCGATCCAGCGTCCAGGTCCTGCTGGAACAGACGCGGGAGCACCTGCGGGCCCGGCTCGGCGCCACCCGTTTCCCAACGCCTGAGATCACCACGATCCCGCTCGGCGTGAACGCCTCCGACTTTACGCCCTCGGAGGAGCACAGGTCGGCCTGGCGCGCGCGCCTCGACATTCCGCAGGACGCCGTTGTCGCCCTCTATCTGGGGCGTTTCCACGCCGCCGGAAAGATGAACCCCGCCACCATGGCCCTGGCCCTGGAGGCCGCCGCCGTCTCGACCGGCAGGCCGATCTACTGGATCGTGGCCGGCTGGTCGGCCAACGACGACACCACCGCAGCCTTCCACAAACAGACCCAGGCCTTCTGCCCGAACATCCACTACCGGCCTGTCGACGGCCGGCCCCCCGAAACCCGGTTCTCGATCTGGTCAGCCGCGGACTTCTTCATTTCCTTCTCGGAGAACGTCCAGGAGACCTTCGGCCTGACTCCGGTGGAGGCGATGGCCGCCGGCCTGCCGTCGGTTGTCACCGACTGGGACGGTTACCGCGACACGGTCCGGCATGGGGTCGACGGCTTCCGCATCGCCACCACGGCGCCGCGCCCGGGGCTCGGCCGCGACCTCGCCTACCATTTCGCCAACGGCTGGGTCTCCTACGAGGCCTACCTCGCCGCGGCGGCCCAGATGACCGGGGTCGACCACCCCGCCGCGGTGACGGCGATCAGCGCCCTGGTCACCAACCCGGATCTCCGGCGCAGGATGGGCCAGGCCGCGGCGCGGCAGGCGCAGGCCCATTTCGACTGGTCGGCGATCATCCCGCGTTATCAGGCGCTCTGGAGCGAGCTGGCCGCCCGTCGCGCGGCCGCTGCCCCCGAGGCTCCAGACCTCGCGGCCATCGTGGACAACCCCCGGCGGCTCGACCCCTTCCAGCTCTTCGCCGCCTATCCGACCGGCCTGCCCTATGTCGAAATCGAAGTGCGGCAGGATCAGGTCGTCGACGAGCTGATGCAGGCGGTCGCGGTCGGCGCGCAGGGTATCGCGCTCGACGGCCACGCGCGCCCGTACCTGTTCGGCAGTCGTCTTGATCAGCTCCGAGGGATCCCGCGGGACC
>JAZKFM010000206.1:0-5631 GCA_040386415.1 Pseudomonadota bacterium | reverse complement strand
CACCACCAGATCTTGCCGTCCCGGATGTCGGGCAGGAACTTGGCCTTCTGCTCCTCGGTGCCGAAGGTGTAGATCACCGGCGCCAGCATCGCGACGCCGAAGGGCAGGATGCCGAGCGTATCGGCGCGGGCCTGCTCCTCCGACCAGATGTACTTCTGGGTGGGGGTCCATTCGGTCCCGCCCCACTCCTTGGGCCAGGACGGCGCGGCCCAGCCCTTCTTGGCCAGGATGCGGTGCCAGGAGAGATAGTCCTCCTTGCCAAGCGTCTCGCCCCGAGCCTGCTTTTCGCGCAACTCCTTGGGGTAACTTTGGGCGAGGAAGGCGCGGGCCTCTTCGCGGAAGGCGTTATCTTCGGGCGAGAAATCGAGGTTCATGACAAGGCTCCCTGGCGCTTCCGCTTACAGCGTATTGCGTGCGGCCGGACCATAGGCAAACGCCCCCGCCTTGGGAAGATGACGTTAACGTCAGCGTCAACAAAAACCCGTTCGGCGGGATCAGGTCCTGGCCAGATAGGCGTCCACCTGCCCCACCCTGGACGCGATCTCGTCCGGCGCAAGGAACGACCCCGTGAAGCTGTTGCGGGCGAGGCTCGCCAGCTCGTTGCGCGAGAGCCCCAGGGCCTGCGTCGTCGCGGTCCAGTTCTCGCCGATGTAACCGCCGAAATAGGCCGGGTCATCGGAATTGATGGTGGCCTTCAGGCCCAGGTCCAGCATCCGCTTCAGGGGGTGGTTCGCAAGGTCGTCCACCACGCAGAGCTTCAGGTTCGAAAGCGGGCAGACCGTCAAGGTCATGCCGTCGGCGACGAGCCGCGTCACGAGGGCGGGGTCCTCCAGGGAGCGGTTGCCGTGGTCGATGCGGTCGACCGCCAGGCCGTCCAGCGCCTCCCAGACATATTCCGGCGGCCCCTCTTCGCCGGCGTGGGCCGACAGCTTCAGGCCGCGTTCGCGCGAGGCCTTGAACACCTTGGCGAACTTGCTCGGCGGATGGCCCAGCTCCGAGGAATCCAGTCCCACCCCCACCATGCGGTCCAGATAGGGCTCGGCCTCCCGCAGGGTCTTGAAGGCGTCTTCCTCCGGCAGGTGCCGCAGGTAGCTGAGGATCAGCTTGGAGGTGACCCCCAGTTCCCGCTCGGCCTGCGCCATGCCGGCCAGCAGGCCGTCGGCCGCCACGGCGAAGGGAATGCCCCGATCGGTATGGGTCTGGGGATCGAAGAAGATCTCGGCGTGCACCGTCCCGTCGGCCGCCGCCCGCCGGAAATAGGCCACGGCCAGGTCGCGGAAGTCCTCCTCGGTCTGCAGCACGCCCGCGCCCTGGTAGTAGATATCCAGGAAGTCCTGCAGGTTGGAGAAGGCGTAGGCCGCGCGCACTTCCTCGACGGACTTGAACGGCAGGTCGACTCTGTTGCGGCGGGCGAACTCGAACATCTGCTCCGGCTCAAGGCTCCCCTCGATGTGCAGGTGGAGTTCGGCCTTCGGCAGGCCACGAATGAAGTCGGCGGTCGGTTGCATGGTCGCAATCTCTCGGCCGCGGGGGGCGTCCGTCAAGGCAGCTTGAACTTCATCTTGATGACGATCTTGCCGTTCCGGATGCGCCGGTCGCCGGGCTGGGGATGAAACCCCTTGGCGAGCTTCAGGGCGAAGGCGCCGACATTGGCGCCCTGGGGCGTCTCCGACAGCACCACGCAGTCGCGCAGAACCTGACCCGCCGCCACCCGGCACTGGACGGTCGCCAGCCCCTGGCCGGCCATGACGCTGGCGGCGGCGGCGGCCGCGGCGATCCAGATCATCTGCGCGCTCTCCTGATTTCGCCCCTCATGAAGCGAACCTTCGCCGCGCGCCAGTCGTTCCCCACCTTGCGTCCGACGGCCCGGACGCGCATCACACGGGCCCCATGCCGCGTATCATCACCTACAATGTCCACCGGTGCGTCGGCACCGATCGCCGCCTGGACGTGGGCCGCATCGCCGACGTCATCGCCAGTCTCGAGCCAGACATCGTGGCGCTGCAGGAACTGGATGTCGGGCGGATCCGCACCGGCAACGTCGACCAGGCGCATGAGATCGCCCAGCGCCTGAAGATGGCGGTCCACTTCCACCCTGCAATGAAGGTTGAGGAGGAGCTCTATGGCGACGCCATCCTGACCGCCTATCCCGAGCACATGGTGCAGGTCGGGCCCCTCCCCGGCTATGGCCGGATCCCGCAGTTGGAGCCGCGCGGCGCCCTGTGGATCGCCGTGGAGATCGACGGCAAGACGGTGCAGATCATCAACACCCACCTTGGCCTGGTGCCCCGGGAACAACAGATCCAGGCCGCCTGTCTGGCCGGGCCCGCCTGGCTTGGACATCCCAAGTGCCAGGGGCCGACCATCCTGCTAGGAGACTTCAACGCCAGCCCGACCTCGGTGGTCTATCGCACCCTGATCGGCCGGCTGCAGGGGGCCCGACGCCTCGCGCCGCAGAAGAAGCCGACCTCCACCTTCCCCTCGGCCCTGCCGGTGGTCCGCATCGACCACGTGTTCGTCAGTGAGGAGATCCGGGTGACCGACCTCTCGGCGCCCTTCAATCCCCTGACCCGGGCGGCGTCTGACCACCTGCCCCTGGTTATGGATTTCGAGGTTTCTTGACCGGCGCACGCCAGTCGCGCGACTCAAACTTGCCGCCCTCGCCCAGGGCGCGGGCCTCGGCGTAGAGACGGTCGCGGCGGCGGCCCGGACGCCACGAGTCGCTGACATTGACCGGGTCGCCCAGGTGATAGGCCGCCACGAACTCGCCGAAGGCGGTCATCTTCATCGCCAGGACCGGTGACAGCCGCCCTTCGCGGTTGAGGGCGTCGATCCCGGCGATCAGGCTTCCACGCTCCTGCCGAGCCTTGGCCACAGCGTCCCCTGTATAGCCCAGGAAGTGGCCGATCGAGCGGTCCCGGAAGGCCGCGATGTTCAACTGCGCCCGCTCCGTGGTCGCCTCGATGGCCAGTTCCAGCTCGGTGTCGAAACCGCCGGACCTGTTGTTCAGATTGGCTGATCCGACACGGGCGATTTTATCGTCGATGATGGTGCTCTTGGAGTGGACGATGATCTTCGTCCCGCCCGGCGTGATCGGATAGAAGGCGCGGAAGCGGCCGAATATGTCGGCCGACCTCAGCCGCCACAGCATGTTCGACCGCGCCCGGTCCATGGTCAGCTGATCGAACCAGCTGGGGCTCGCCCCCGTCGAGATCAGCACGATCTCCGGGCCATTCGGTTCGGCCAGGCGGGTGGCCAGGGCCTCCGCGATCAGGGGCGAGGTGAAGTACTGGTTCTCCAGGTAGATGACGTCCTTGGCCGCCAGGATCGAGGCATGGGTCAGCCGACGGATTTCCTCGACCTGAGGTTCATTGCGCCAGCCCGGCATGGTGCGGGCGATGCCGACGTCCATGTCCAGCAGATGGGCCGGCACGTGCGCGGGCCACGGATCGCCCTCCGTCTCCGGGGGCGGCGCCACCTCCTCCTTGGTCGCCCGGCGCCAGCGTTCGCGAGCCAGGTCCCCCAGGTCCTTGGCCACCGGGCCGTCCACCATCAGCATCACCTCGTGCCGGGGCGCGTGGCACTCCTGGTCGGGCATGATGCGGCGGGGCTCGTGGTCCCGGTGTCCGGGCGTGTCCCAGCGATCGACGCAGATGTCACCGCTGGCGCAGATCGCCAGCTTGTCGTCCACCACCAGCAGCTTCTGGTGATGGCAGGCGCCCATGGGGACCGCGTCGTCCAGGCGGAACTTCACGCCGGTCTTCTCGAACCACTTGCGCGCCTTGTGAGGGAAGAATTCCTGGCTCGCGGCGATGGGCAGGGCCGATTTCCAGATCAGCAGGCGGATATCCAGCTCGGGCCGCGCACGCGCCAGCTCCACCAGGATACGGCCGGCCTCGTCGGGGTCGTCGGCCGTCTCCTGCCCGTCGGGAAACAGCCGGGTGCGGGGATCAAATCCCCAGCCCAGCAACAGCACCGAGCGCTTGGCCTTGCGCAGGGCCTCGTAGACGGCGGTGTAATAGGCCTCCGTGTCGATCAGGAAGGCGGCGCGGTTGGCGCGGCCTGTGCGCCAGACCGTGTCTCCAGGTTTCAATACGCTCATAGACCGATCGAAACCCCGTTTACGGCATGCATGCCAAGAAAGCCTGCGCTTAGGTCGGGTTCCCGTCGAGTCACTGCAAGCCCCAAGGCGCGGGGCAAAAAGAAAAGAGCGCGCCGACCGCGGGGGGGCCGGCGCGCTCCATCAAGAGCGGTTCGAGAGACTAGCCCTTGAAGGCCTGGCAGGGTCCGCTGAGTTCGTTGGCCAGGCGGGCCTTGCGTTCGGCGTTGGTGGTCTTGGCCTCGCGGCGGCCGGCGTCCTCGGCGACGGCGGCCTTGTCCATGACGTTCATCGAGCGGGACTTGCTGGCGGCCTTGAGCCAGGCGTCCAGATCGGCGGTGTCGGCCGCGGCGGAGGTGGCGATCCCCCGGCAGCGGCTGGCCTTGATGTAGTCGACGTCGGTGACCTGGGCGGCGGCCAGGGCGGAGCCGGCGGCCATCAGGGCGGCGGCGGCGGCGAGCGTGACGGTGGCGATACGCATGTGTTTTTCCCTCGAACAACGATGCGCGGAAGGTGCTCTAGGGGCGCGGACGCTTCAAATGAATTCGCAGCAACATTAAGTATTCGAACCTTACCAATCCTTAATCATCGAACTCAGTTACTTTGGTAGCATAAACATCTTGTAATGTTACGAGCGTCTTGGCAGAACACAGTTATGGCCCAGCCCGATCTCAAGCTCGATGTCGCCGGCGTGAACGCCCTGATGGCGCGCGCCTTTCCCGATGCGCCGCCTCAGGCCCTGCCCCAGGTGACCGACCTGTCCCCGGGCCGCGCCCACATCGTGCGGACCTATGGCCAGGGCATGCTGCGCCCCGGCGGGGTGATCTCCGGCCCCAACCTGATGAGCCTGGCCGACACGGCGGCCTACGCCCTGATCCTGACCCATGTCGGCGACCAGCTGATGGCGGTCACCAGCTCCCTGGTGATGAACTTCCTGCGCGGCGCGGTCCCGGGCGATCTGCACGCCGAGGCCAGCTTCCTGCGGCTGGGACGGCGCATCGCCGTCTGTGACGTCAAGCTCTGGACCGAAAGCCAGGACAGGCTGGCGGCGCAGGCCACCGTGACCTACGCTATCCCCTCATGAGCGATATTCCCCTCCGCCCCCCGGCCCCGATCAAGACGCCCTGCATCAAGGTCTGCGTCATCGACGGCGAGACCGGCCTCTGCATGGGCTGCTACCGCGAGCTGACCGAGGTCGCCGCCTGGCAGAAGCTGTCGGACGAGGACCGCGCCCGGATCATGACCGAGCTGCCCACCCGCCGGTCACGCATCAGTCCCGAAAAGCTGGCGATTTTCAGCTGAGGTCGGACAACCCGTTCACCGGTTGCAAACTCCCGCCGACGTAACCTGCCCGTTCAACAAGGCCGGGAATGGCCGGGCAACGCCGGGGTGGCGAGGGTGTCGAGTATGATCAAGCTGGCCGCCATGGCCCTGATCGGAGCCGTATCGGCCGTGGGCGCGGCCCAGGCCGTCGTCAGCCTTGACCCGACCACGCGATCCGACGGCCTGCGCGCCGCCGTGGCCCACTTCGT
>JAZKFM010000205.1:0-10846 GCA_040386415.1 Pseudomonadota bacterium | reverse complement strand
CCAGCAGGTTGGTCTGGAAGGCGATCTCGTCGATCACCCCGATGATCTGGCTGATCTGGGTGGAGGACTTCTCGATCTCGCCCATGGCCAGGACGGCCTGGCGGACGATATCGCCGCCGTCGGCCGCGCCGGTCTTGGCGGTCTGCACCACCGCCCGGGCGTGGCTGGCGCCCTCGGCGGACTTCTTCACCGTGGCGGTGATCTCGTCCAGGGCGGCGGCGGTCTCTTCCAGGCTGGCGGCCTGCTGCTCGGTGCGGCGCGACAGGTCGTCAGATGCGCCGGCGATCTCCTCGGCGCTGGAGCCGATCTGCGAGCTGGTGGCGACGATGACCTGCATCGCCTCCCGCAGCTTGCCGACCGCGCCGTTGAAGTCGGCGCGCAGGGCTT
Organism: Pseudomonadota bacterium; assembly: GCA_040386415.1. Classification (GTDB taxonomy): domain Bacteria; phylum Pseudomonadota; class Alphaproteobacteria; order Caulobacterales; family Caulobacteraceae; genus Phenylobacterium. Next base: position 10,459 of record JAZKFM010000205.1, on the reverse strand, counting down.
CGTATTCCTCCGGGAAGGCCTGGTCGATGGCGTGGGTCAGGTCGCCCTGGGACAGGCGCGACAGGCCGTTGGCCAGGGTGCTGACCACGGCGGCCTGTTCGGCCTGGGTCTCGGCGCGCTCCTTCTCCACCTGGGCGCGGGTGGCCTCTTCCCGTGCGGCCGCGGCCTCCTGCTCCTCCCGCATGGCGGTGAGGCGCAGCTGGTTGTCGCGGAAGACCCCCAGGGAGCCGACGATGGCGCCCAGCTCGTCGCGGCGGGCGATCTTGTCGAGGTCCTGGTTGTTGTCCCCGGCGGCGAGCTTCTCGGTGGCGCCGGCGATGCCCTGGATGGCCCGCTTGACCCCCAGGATGGTGGCGATGGAGATTCCCGCCACCGCCAGCAGGGTGATAAGCGCCCCACCCATGGCGATCTGGCCGGTGAGGGCGGCTTCGTCGGCGCTGGCCTTGGCGTGCGCCTTGGCCTCTTGCTGAACCAGGTTGGTGGCCTCGTCCAGGGTCTGGGTCATGCGGTTGTACTGCACCTCGAAGGGCTCGACGAAGGCCGCTGCGGTGGCGAAGTCGATCCCGAGCATGGAGCCCACGACCTCAATCCCGCCGCGATAGTCGGTGAGGTCCTTGATCAGGGCGTCGAAGCGCTTCTTCTCGGCGGGGGGCAGCTTGCCCTTGATCTTGGTGAGTTCGGCCTTGATGGAATCGACGTCGGTCATCAGCTTCTGAAGCTTGGCCGTCGAATCCATGCCCGGCGTCGCCGCCGTATTGGTCATGATCAGGTACAGATCCCCGTGCACCGCGGTGATGCGCTTGGCGATCCGCGCCAGGTCCAGGCTGACAGCCATGTCCTCGGCGACGATGCGCTCGATGGCCTTGGACTGCTGCTGCTGGCTCCAGACGGCCCCGCCGGCCACCAGGGCCAGCATGAGCACGGCGAAGGTAGGGGCGAACGCCATCTTCACAACGAGTGAGAGGTCGGCGAGGCGGAAGGTTTTCATCTCAAATCTCCGAAGGAAAGCGTGACCCCGCCGCGGCGCGGCGGGGTCGGCTTAGCTCACCAGGTCTTGCTGAGGGTGAATTGCACCCGACGCTCGGCCTGCAGGCCGCTGGGGCCCTTGGCTTGCGACTGGCGGGCGTGGAGCAGGTTGATCCCGTCAACACCCAGCACGATGCCGTTCTGCAGCTTGTAGGACGCGCGGCCCGACAGGGTGGTGTAGGCCGGGACGGGCTCGAGCAGGTTGCCGTTGTACGAGGAGAACTTGCTGACCTGACGGACGTACCCGTCCACGTTCCACTGCGGGTTGGCCCAGCCGAGCGCCAGGTTGCTGCGGTACTTCGGCGTGGTGGCGTCGAAGTTCACCTTGCGAAGGGTCAAGGCCGCGGTGGTGAGGGTCGGAGTGTCCTCGACCTTCGTGTAGGTGGTGTCGGCGCTCCAGTGAAAGCCGGCCCCCATCTTGCCCGAGGCGGCGAGCTCGAAGCCCATCATCTCGGAGTCGCCGGTGTTCTTGTAGACGTAGGTGTTCCAGGTGGTGGCGGTCGCCGGGAAGTCGATGGCGGCGGTGCTGAACTGGCCCTTCACGCTCTCGGTCTTCTGGGCGAAGGCCTTGACGCTGGCCCGCGCGCGCAGGGAGGGCAGGTCGCGGTCATAGGTCAGCTGGTAATTGGTGACGATCGCCGGATCCAGGCTGGGATTGCCGGTGATCAGGGCGCCGGTGGGCGCCGCCGTGGCCGGCGGGATCAGCAGGCCGCCAAGTTCCAGCAGGGTCGGGGCCTGAACGCCGCGGGCGTAGGTGGCGCGCAGGGTGTCCTTGTCGGTGGCCTTGAAGACCGCGCCGAGATTGACGCTGGCTTCATTGATGTCGCGGTCCCAGAGCGCGTTGTTGGTCTGGGGCGCGCCGGCCGGGAAGGGTCCCGTGCGCTTGAGGGTCAGGCTGTCCATGCGGCCGGCGGCGGTCAGGGAAAGCTTGGGACTGACATTCCAGTTCCACATCACCGACGGGGCCACGACCTTGTAGCTGATCTTGGCGCCCGAATAGGAGGCGGTGTTGAGCTGGTTGTCCCGGTACTCCAGGCCCAGCCGCACGGTGTGGTTCGCGCCGACCTTGAACAGGTCCTCGACGCTGAACACCGTGATGCCGTTCAGGTAGCGGCGGCCCGGGGTCAGGGCGTCCAGGTCGTTGTGATAGCCCTGGACCTGGATCAGGCCGAGCTTGGTGTCGGAGGTGACCGTGGCCTTCAGGGAGTTGGTCTTGATGCGGTGGGCGGCGTAGGCGAAGGTCGAGATGACCTGCGAAGCCTGGCCGTTCGAATAGGAGCCTTCGACCCGCACCTGGGTCTTGGCACCGAGTTCGGCGACCGCGTCGATATTGGCGTGCAGGGTCGAGGGGTTGTGGATCATCGCGGCGGTGACGGCCGCGCTGTTGTCCTTCCACTCGTTCTGGTGCTCGCCGCCGGCTGAGATGCGGACCGAGACCTTGTCGCCGAGGCGCATCGTCTTGACGGCGGAGACGTAGTTGCTCTCGCTGGTGCCGGTGCGCAGGTCGATGGCGTTGGTGTCATCGAACTTCGGATTGAAGGTGATGATGTTCACCACGCCGGACACGGCGTTGAAGCCGAAGATCGCGCTGTTGGGGCCACGCACCACTTCGATCTGGCGGATTTCGCTCAGCGAGATCGGCAGGGCGGTCCAGTCGGTGTAGCCGAAGTGGTCAAGATAGACCTGGCGGCCGTTGATCAGCACCAGCAGGCGCGGCGAGCGGGCCTGGTTGTAGCCGCGGATGCCCACGTCGGACTGGCCGGCGGCGAAGTTCAGCACATCCACGCCGGCGACGCGCGACAGGATGGTGGGCAGGTCGGTGGCGCCCGAGCGCTTGATATCGCTGGACGAGATGATGGTCATGTCCACCGGCACCTCGGTGGAGCGCTGCGGCGAGCCGGTGGCCGAGGTGGTGACCGGTTCGTTGAACAGCTGCTCGAGCGAGCCGTAGTCGATGGATTGGGCGTTGGCGGCGGAGGCTGCGGCGAGCGCCAGACCGGCGGCGGCGCCGGCGAGGAGGAATTGCTTTTTCATGGGATGTGTTTCCGAGCCGTTCAGGCTCAGATCTCCTTGATCATCATGCGGAAGGCGGCCTTGAAGGTCGCGCCGACGGCGGCGGCGGCCGCGCGGTTGACGGTGATGTCCACCTTGGGCTCGGTGGCGACGCCCATGACGCAGGCGCCGGACTTCACGCAGGCCGGGTCGGATCCGACGGTGACCAGCTTCTTGCCCTTGGCGGCCGCGCCGACCGCGCCGTAGTTGACGCCCTCGGTGATGTAGAGGGCGGCCACGCCGCTGACCCCGCCGACGGCGGAGGCTTCAACCGGCTTGCCGATCAGGGTGACCGCGCCGGCCGCGTAGCCCGAGCCGAGCGCCGCGATGATCGCGTTCTTCTCGGCGACCGATCCCGGCTTGGAGGGGTCGAAGACCACGCCCAGGACGGCCCGGCCCGTGGGACCGTTCTCCAGGAAGGTCAGGGCCCGGCCGGCGACGGCCAGGTCCTTGGCCGGATCGGCGTGGCCGATCACCGGCGTCGCCAGGACGAGGGCCATGGCCCCCGCCGACAGCAGCTGTTTCGTTGCGATAGACATTTAGCCCCTCTAGTCGTTGGTCCCGCGCCGTTCTGGCGTCGGTCTTGGTTCAGTCTCAGGTTCGGAGAGAGAGCCCCGCCGATCACTCGGTGAGGCCTTGGGTTGTTGGGTCATCAGGCCCCGCTGACCGGCAGCGCCGGCCGGCGGCCGGCCGCCAGGCGACGGGTTTGGATCTGGCGCTGGGCGAAGAGGCGCTGGCCGGAGAGAGCCAGGATGGAGCCCGGCTCGGTGCGCGCGCCCACTCGGGCCGAGCGGTTCGCACGGGCCGGATCGGCAAGGCAGACCATCGCCGCCTCAAGGGCTGAGGCCCCCGTCGCGATCAGGTGTTTGGTGCGTTCCGACATCGTGGTTCCCTCGCCCACCGCGGGCTGAACGAGGGGAGGTTTGGACGCCTCAATGGTAAATAGAGGTTAAGACGCTTTGTCATAACGCGATATCTCAGGCACACAATCGCACTATTCGTGTGTATACATTGGCATGACCTAAGACGTTTATCTGGTCACCGCCTCGGCAATACCCGAGAACAGAGCTATGTGGTAATTGCCGTTATCCACGAATACATGGCGGAAAGCGTTGTGGCTTATCCCTGGCCTCTGAAATTGAGCTTCCGGGTCTACTTTTAGCCTTGGCACTACCGCGGTATGGCTGGCCGCCACAACTGCTGAGCAAGCTTAACCTTACTGAGTTGGAACTTTTTGTCGCACCCCCCATGGTGGCGCTTTGTCGCAGCCTTTAAGGCGCTGAATTTCCTGAACTATACCCTGATCGCGTATAGTTTGGCGCGCCAAGGTAGGGCCCGCGCGCCGGTGGCGAGTGGTGATCCTAGCGTCGCAGCGCCATCAGGGCCGCAGCAGTGATCAGCAACACCCCAACAGCGAGCTGGAATCCCCGCCGGAAGCGCGGTTCCGTCATACGCCGGGCGAGGGCCGCGCCGCCCAGGCCATAGGCGCTCATCGCGATCACGTCGAAGACGATGGTGCCGCAGGCGAAGCTGGCCAGCTGCAGGAGCAGGGGACGGTCCGGATCCAGGAAGGGCGGCAGGACGGCGGTGAAGAACAGGATCGCCTTGGGATTGGAGATCTGCACCGTGAAGCCGTCACGCCAGGCGTAGGCCCCTGGCTGTATGGAGGCGGGCTTGAGCTCGCCCATCGTCTCGATACGCGCGGCCAGCAGGCTCTTGAGACCCAGCCAGGCGACATAGGCGGCCCCGGCATAGGCGATCAGGTGGAAGACCTGGGGAAAGGCCAGGACCGCGGCGCCCAGCCCCAGGGCCGCCACGCCGAACCAGACCAGGGTCGCGCTGTTCATGCCGGCGACGGCGATCAGGGCGGCCCGCTTGCCGCGCTCGGCCCCGATGGCGATGGCGAAGACATTGGCCGGGCCGGGGGTGACGGCCATCACCGCCATGACCCCTAGGAAGGTCGCGTAGCGGGCGGGGTCGACCGGGAGCATCATGGACCTGGAGTACTAAGGAGAGAAAAGCTGCGGTAGCCCCGAGTTAATCCCTATTGCACCTCTGGGAAAAGCTGCGCGAAAGAGACTTCGGAAGTGGGGACTCATGAGCTCTGAATTCTGGCTGTTCGTGGCCGTGGGCTTCGCCGCCCAGCTGGTGGATGGCGCCTTGGGCATGGCCTATGGGGTGATCTGCTCCACGGTGCTGCTGGCCATGGGGGTGACGCCGGCCAACGCCTCGGCCAGCGTCCATGCCGCCAAGGTCTTCACCGGCGCGGCCTCGGCCATCAGCCACATCTATCACCGCAATGTCGGCTGGCGGCTGCTGCTGCTGCTGGCCCTGGGCGGGGTGCTGGGCGGGATCGGCGGGACCTACCTGCTGACCTCCATCGATGGCGAGGTGATCAAGCCCTATGTGGTGGGCTGGCTCGGCCTCATGGGCCTGGTGATCCTCTACCGCGCCTGGCGGCAGGCCCGGCCCAAGCTGTTCTCCTGGCGGCTGCCCTTCCCGCTCGGCCTCACCGGCGGCTTCTTCGACGCGGTCGGCGGCGGCGGCTGGGGTCCGGTGGTGACCTCGACCCTGCTGGGAAGCGGCGCCGACCCGCGCCAGGCGATCGGCACCACCAACACCGCCGAGTTCTTCATGTCGGTGGCGGTCTCGGCGGCCTTCATCACCGCGCTGCTCACCGGGCACTGGGAGACCACGGGCCTCACCGACCACCTCTGGTCGGTGGTGGGCCTGATCGCCGGCGGCGTCGTGGCCGCCCCCGTCGCCGGCTGGGCCACCAAGGTGCTGCCGCACCGCGCCCTCACCTGGCTGGTGGGCGCCCTCGTGACCGGCCTCGCCGCCTGGCAGGCCTGGATGCTGTTCGTCTAGGCCCGGCACGCAAAAAGGCTCCAGGGCTGGGGAACCCTGGAGCCTTGAGGACGCGGCGGGGGGGGTGCCGCGTCCGTCCGGGATCGTCAGCCGCCTGGGAGGGCGGCGGCGGCTGTCAGATCACCAGGTCTTGCTGACCGAGAAGAGGAGGCGGCGTTCGCTCTTCAGGGCGGTGGTCTTGGCCTGGACCTGCTGCTCACGCATCAGGTTCTGACCGCTGATCGCGAAGATGACCCCATCGGCGCGGGTGTAGGCCACCCGACCGGCGAAGGTTCCGTAAGCCTTCACCGGCTCCAGGGTCTGGGTGGCGGTGTAGGAGTTGAACTTCGAGACGTGATGCAGATAGCCATCCGCCGTCCAGGGTCCGCCGCTCCAGCCGAGGGCCAGGTTGCTGCGGTACTTCGGGCTGGTGTCGCCGAACGCCACCAGGCGGCGCGCCGGGCTGTAACCCGCGATCGGAGTGTCGGTGATGTCGGTATAGGTGGTGTCGGCGCTCCACCGGAAACCGGCGGCGAGCTTGCCCGAGGCGGACAGCTCCACCCCCTTCATCTCCGACTCGCCGATGTTGAAATAGGTCAGGGCGGCGTAGGTCGTGGCCGTGGCCGGCACGTCGATCTGCAGCCGGCTGACCCCGCTCTTGATGTCCTCGGTGCGCTGCTGGAACAGCTTGACGCCGAGCCTGGCGTTGAGCTCCGGCAGGGCGCGCTCGTAGGTCAGCCCGTAGCTGGTGACGATCGCCGGCTGCAGGGTCGGATTGCCGACCGTGGCCACGCCGACCGGCGGGGCAGTGGTCGGGAAGACCTGGCGCGAGCCCAACTCCACCAGGGTCGGCGCCTGGACGCCCCTGGCGTAGGTGGCCCGGAAGGTGTCGCGGTCGGTGGCGGCGAACACGGCGCCTAGATTGACGCTGACCTCCTCGATCGAACGGTCCCAGTCACTGTTGCTCTGGCGGGGCATCCCGCGGGGGAAGACGCCCGTGCGTTTCAGGCTCAGGCTGTCGAGCCGCACGGCGGAGGTGACGGAAAGCTTGGGATTGACGGCCCAGTTCCACATGATCGACGGCGCCCAGACAGAGTAGCCCACCTCGGCGCCCTCGACGGGCGTCGTATTGACCTTGTTGTCGCGGTACTCGAGACCCAGCCGCAGCGTGTGCGCGGTCCCGATCTTGAGCAGGTTCTGCACCTTGGCCACTGCGATGGTGTTCTTGTAGTGCAGGGGCGCAGCCAGGGAATCGAGGTTGTTCACAGAGGCCTGAGCCTGGAGGGCGCCGAAGGCCGTGTCGGCGTCCAGGGTGACCTTGCCCGATGAGGTCTTCACCCGGTGGCGAGCGTAGCTGTAGCCCGAAAGCATCTCGCTCTGGCCGGAGTTCGACCACGAGCCTTCGACCCGCAGATCGGCCTTGGGCGACAATTCGGCCACGGCGTCGAGGGCCGCGCGGACGGCCCAGGGGTCGGAGAGCATGGCTGGGGTGATGGCCGGGTTGGTGTTGGCCCACTCATCCTGCTTGTCGGCGCTCGCCGACAGACGCATGGCGAACCGGTCGCCGAGCTTCAGGGTCTTCACCACCGAGGCCGCGCCGTAGCCAAGGCTGCCGGCCTGGACTGAGACGGCGTCGGTGGCGTCGAATTTCGGATTGTAGGTGATGATATTGACCACGCCCGAGACGGCGTTGAAGCCGAACAGGGCGCTGTTGGGGCCTCGCACCAGTTCGATCTGGCGGATCTCTTCGAGGGTCACGGTCAGGGTGTGCCAGTCGGTGTAGCCGAAGTGGTCAAGATAGACCTGGCGGCCGTTGATCAGCACCAGCATCCGCGGCGAGCGGGCCTGGTTGTAGCCTCGAACGCTGATCTCGGCGGCGCCCGCCGCGAACGGCAGGATGTCGACTCCCGCCACCCGGCTGAGGATGGTGGGAATGTCGGTGGCGCCCGAGCGCTTGATGTCCTCGGCGCTGATGATGGTCATGTCCACCGGGGCCTCGGTGGAGCGCTGGGGCGAGCCGGTGGCCGAAGTGGTGACAGCCTCGCCGAACAGCTCCTGCAGGGAGCCGTAGTCGATGGACTGGGCGTTGGCGGCGGAGGCCGCGGCGAGCGCCAGGCCGGCGGTCGCGCCGGCGAGGAGGAATTGCTTTTTCATCGGTGTTCTTTCCGAGCCCTCAGACTCAGACCTCCTTGATCATCATGCGGAAGGCGGCCTTGAAGGTCGCGCCAACGGCGGCGGCGGCCGCGCGGTTGACGGTGATGTCGACCTTCGGGTCGGTGGAGACGCCCATCACACAGGCGCCGGAGGTCACGCAGGCCGGATCGGAGCCGATGGTGACGATCTTCTTGGCCTTGGCCGCGGCGCCTACCGGGCCGTAGCTGACACCGGTGGTGACGTAGAGGGCCGCGACGCCGCTGGCTCCCCCGACGGCGGAGGCCTCGATGGGCTTGCCGGTCAGGGTGACGGCGCCGGCCGCATAGCCCGCGCCGAGGGCCGCCATGATGGCGTTCTTCTCGGCCACCGAGCCCGGCTTGCCGGGATCGAAGACGACGCCGAGGACGGCGCGGCCGGTGGGACCATTCTCGAGGAAGGTCAGGGCCCTGCCGGCGACGGCCAGGTCCTTGGCCGGGTCGGCAAGGCCGACCACCGGCGTCGCCAGGGCCAGGGCCAGGGCCCCCGCCGACAACAGTTTCTTGTATCGCTTGGACATGATGCTTCCCTCGCCTCGCGGGCTGAATGGCAGAGGGGAATAACAAGCCCGTCGAATATTGGTAGGTATTGCGACAAAATGACCCGACAGACGCACGCAGTCGCTTAGATTAGATCGGAAATCTAGCTCAATTTAGCTGATGCAAGCAAAGTATTATCCTCGGCAATACTTGCACCCGATCCGGGTAGTTGCAGGTTGTTGGCGACGAATATCGAGCGAAGGGGTTAGCCATTGTCTGATTTTTGCGCCACTGGCGGGTTTTCGCCGCAAACCGCACTGGCCATACCGCGGTAGAACCGACGCTCGAAACTGTCGAGCTTGTACAAATTTACTCTAGAGGTTGGCAGTGTCGCACCCCCGCGCAGGCCTGCCCTGTGCGGCGTTAAGGTGCTGAATTTCGTGGAGAATATCCCCGATCCGGGGATAGGTTTTCGGCTCAGACGGGTGCGGCGGCGCCCCCCGAGGGTCATCGACAGGTGATTCGAGGTCGCGAGACGGATGCGCCGGGCGCGTGAGCGCCCGGCCGGTTGACCGCTAGATTGCGGCGGTCTGGACCATGGCCCAGATCACCCGGCCTAGGGCCCCGAACAGCAGGATGGCGGCCGCCAGCATCTGGATCACGAAGCCGGCCTCCCGCTTGCCCGGATCGGCCACATAGCCCAGCGCGTAGATGATGCGCCCGACGATCCACACCACCCCCAGGGCCGCGGCGATGCGGTCGTCCCAGTAGATGGCGAACAGCCACAGGCCCGCCAGGAAGATCGGCAGCCATTCCAGGGTGTTGTAGTGGACCCGGATATTGCGCTCCAGGTGGGCGTCGCCGTGCATGGCCGGCGCGGCGATGCCGGAAACTTGACGGGCCTTGCCCACCCGCAAGCCCATCCAGACGTAGACCAGCAGGGCCACAACGGTGACGATGGCGACTTCGTAGTGCGGTTGCATGATTTCCCCCGACATTTCTCCGGCGCCGTTCGCGCTCGGGTCCTGATCAGGGTGACACGCGTCGAGGCCCGCGGGAACCATCCCCCCGTCTCGCGGTGTTTTAGTCTGTCGACGGAAACGTCTGGAGGTTCCGATGCAGCTCGAGTCCGCCGCTATCAGCGATATCCGCTACGACGAAGACCGCGCCAAACTGTTCGTGCGGTTCCTTGACGGCGACGAATACGTCTATGTCGGCGTTCCGGGCGAGGTGCATCGCAGCTTCGTCGACGCCGACTCCAAGGGCCGGTTCTTCGCCTACGAGATCCGCGACCAGTACCCGTACAACAAGCTCGAAGCCTGAATCAGAAACGCCCGCGTCCTTGCGGAGGCGGGCGTCTGATGGTCTCGGCGGTGAGGCTTGGCCCCTACTTCCGCTTCTGCTTGCGGGCGGCGTAGCGCAGGTCGCGGGCTTCTTTCTGCTTGGCGCGCAGGTCGAGGTCGCGGGCTTCCTGGGTGATGGCCTCGTCCTCGATGCGCAGGCGCTCGGCCTCTGCGGCGACGGCGCGCTTGGCTTCGCGCTCGGCGTTGCGTTCGGCGCGGACCTTCTCGAGCTCGGCGGCCTCGGCGGCCTTGCGGGCTTCGATATTGGGGTCGGTGACGGTGGGCTTGGGCTTGAAGCGTTCCAGCAGCGCCTTCTTGGCCGCGGCGGAGGTCGCCTGGCGGTCGGCGTGCTTCATGCCTTTAGGTTCGAACATGCGGTCTTAAAGTTCCATATCAGGGCCCGGTTCCGGTTCGCCGTCCCTGCCCCCGGATGGGGAGGTACGCCGGGCCTGCGGGTCGATCGAATTTCTGGAGCGGGCGAAGAGATTCGAACTCTCGACCCCAACCTTGGCAAGGTTGTGC
>JAZKFM010000204.1:9912-10307 GCA_040386415.1 Pseudomonadota bacterium | reverse complement strand
GCGAAGCCCACAGCGCGTCGGCTTCCGCCTCCATGGCCTTGAGCGTATCGCGCAACATCCAGTCGCCGTTGGGTCCGTCCCGCAGCCGGTCCGGCTGGCCGCCCGCCTTCAGGTCCGCCCCCGACGAGAACGCCCGCCCCGCCCCGGCCAGCACGATCACGCGGCATTCGGTGTCGCGCCGCCGGGCCTCGAAATAGGCCAGCAGGGCGTCCGACAGCGGCTGGTTGAGGGCGTTCAGCCGCTCGGGCCGGTTCAGCGTCACCCAGTCGGTTTCGCCACGCCGCTCCACGAGCAACACATCTTGATCCGCCATGCCGGCCTCCCTGCCTTTGTTCCGTCCGGGCTGCGCCGGACCTTGGGGGGATCAGACACGGGAGTCCTAGCGGAAGTCACCG
>JAZKFM010000204.1:0-9902 GCA_040386415.1 Pseudomonadota bacterium | reverse complement strand
AATATCCGGCGGGCCGCAGTCACGCCCCCGGGGCGGGCCCCTCTTCCGCCAGCAGGTCCAGCGCCACCTCCAGCACCGCCTCCAGCCGCCCGGCCTCGCGGTCGGTGCGGGCGGCTTCCCGCGGCGTCAGCTCCTGGCCGCAGACCAGGTCGCAGGCCGCCAGCAGCACCGGGTGCTGGTGCAGCTTGCGGCGATAGAGGGCCAGCTTCGCCGCCGCCGCCGCCCGCGCCTCGGCCTGGGCCAGCACCTCGCTGAGGCTGGTCCCCTGCGGATTGTCGCCATGCTTGATGTCCAGGCTCGAGCCGATCGCCGCCCCGGCCTGGGCGCGGCGGTAATAGGTCCCGTAGCGTTCCCCGGCGCGCTTCTGCAGGTCGTTGAGCCGCCCCTGCCGGACCAGCCACTCCAGGCCGGCCTGCCGCCGATGCGGCTTGCGAGGGCTGGCCGGCGCCTCGATGGCCGCGCCCCGCCCTTCCAGCAGGGCCACCGTCTCGGCGATGCCCTGGGTGACCGCCAGGGCATCGGCCCGGGCCCTGCCCCGCCGCTCCAGGGTGAGAAGACGCTCGCGCTCCAGGCGCGCCAGATGGGCCGTACGGCTCATGCGCAGATACTCCCGTATGGATGTGAAGAGGCCTAGCCCTTAGGTGGCGGGATCATCGGCAGGCAGACGGCTGCGCCACCGCGGCCGATCCGGCGCTCGGAGAACGCCCAGAAGCCCCCCGCCGCCAGCACGGCCGCCACATGCGCCTCGTGCCGCGCGAACTTCGGCAATTGGCTGTCCCCGCCGCCCCGGGCGGTGCGCGCCCGGAACTGCTTCTCGAACCGTCTGGCCTGCCAGTCCTCCAGGCCCAACTGAGTCCTGGCGCGGAGCGGCGACGTCCCACTTTGACGTAGGGCCGCGTAATCTTGCCCGTCGGCGGGCCTTGGTATGGCGATTTCCCGTTGCATTCAGAAACTGTAGAGAACATACAGGGAACGGGCAACATGAATCTGTATTTTCCGTACAGACTTTCCACTGTAGGTTTCAGGCCATGGACGAACCTTTCCAACGCCTCCGCGTCGCACGCACCGAAAAGGGCTTCGACACCGCCGCCGCCGCGGCCGAGGCCTTCGGCTGGAACCGCAACACCTACGCCTCCAACGAGAACGGCAACGCCCCCTTCTCCTACCGCAAGGCCAAGGAGTATGCGGCCGCCTTCGGGGTTCGCCCGGAATGGCTTTACGACGCCTCGGGCGCCATGCGGCCCGGCGCGGGTCCGGGCCTGGTCAAGGTGATCGGCATGGTGGGCGCCAACCCCGAGGGGACCATCCTCTACGCCACCGGCCAGGAGGCCGATGACCTGGCCCCGATCCCGCCTGGGGGCACGGAAAACGCCGTCGCGGTCCAGGTCTCCGGCCACTCCATGCGCGGTCTCGCCGACGACGGCGCGCTGATTTATTTTGAAGACCAGAGGACGCCGCCGACCCCCGACATGCTCGGCCATGTGGTGGTGGTGGAGACCGACACAGACGAGGTCCTGGTCAAGCGCCTGCTGCGCGGCAGCGAACCCGGCCGCTTTGACCTGGAGAGCCTGGCCGGCCCGACCCGGCATGACGCCCGCCTGCGCTGGGCCGCTCACATCACCGCGATCATCCCGCCCTACCAGGCGCGCCGCATCATCATTCGCGGCTAGCTCGCCCCCAGGTGGTCCGTAGCGCCCAGAAATCTCAGATTCGCCTTGGTGAGATTATGTATCTTTTATACAATTGCCGCATGGAATCCCGCGATCCCGACCTCATCGACTTCCTGGTCTCCGAGCGCGCCCTGGACCGCGCGCGGCTTGTGTGGAGCGCGCGGGAGGCGCGGCGGGCCAGCGGCGTCGCATGGTCGGGCATGGCGCCGCCCGCCTGCGCGCCCCGCAGCGAAGCCGCCCGTCTCGATGACGCCCGCGCCAAACTCGCCGCCCGGCGCCAGTGGCGGGAGAGCGCCCGGGGGCGGTTCGTGTGCGCGATCGCCGAGGTTCAGAGCGCGGCGCGGGCGGTCCACGCCGGCGGCGAAAGAGCGCGCGAGGCTGCCGCCCGCAGCTTTCAGGACGAACTTGAGACCTGCGAGGCTATGGCGCGGGATCTGCACCGCCAGACCCTGGCCCTGATCACCAGCCTCCGCGCAGCGCGGCGCGCGGTCCGGGACGCGGCGCAGCTTGACCGGCAAGATCGCCAAATATAGGTAGTTCGCCAACCTAACTATCTTGGCGAGTCTCGATGTCCACCTCGACGGATGACCCGGTGGTGCTCGCCGAAACCCTGCGCCCGGCCCTGTTGCGGGTCTCGCGGCGCCTGCGCCAGGAGGCGCAGAAGGCCGGGGTCTCGGCCCTCGACGCCCTGCTCCTGACCCAGATCGCCCGCAGCCCGGGGGTGGGCGTCTGCGACCTGGCCGACAGCGAACAGCTGTCGCGGCCCACCATGAGCGGCCACATCAAGCGCCTGGAAGCCGCCGGCTGGATCGCCCGCGCCGACAGCGCCACCGACGGCCGCCGTTCCGGCCTGGCCATCACGCCCTCCGGCCAGGCCCAGCTCGACGCCATCCGCCAGCATCGCAACGACTGGCTCGCCGCCCGCCTCGCCAAGCTGCCGGTGGACGCGCGCCGCCAGCTCGACGCCGCCGCCGGCCCCCTCCTCCAGCTGCTGAGCCTCGAGGCATGAGCGAGCCCGAAGTCCCCGTTGAGGCCCAGGCTGCCGCGCCCGCCAGCACACCCACCACCCGCGGCTGGATGACCCCGGCCATCATCGGCTCGGCCATGCTGATGCAGACCCTCAACGCCACGGTGATCTCCAACGCCCTGCCCACCATGGCCGTGGCCCTGGACGAGGACCCCCTGCGGCTGAACCTGGCCATCACCATGTTCCTGCTGGCCTCGGCGGTCTTCCTGCCCATCAGCGGCTGGGTCGCCGACAAGTTCGGGGCCAAGCGGATCTTCATGATCGCCATGGTCCTGTTCGCCCTGGCCTCAGCCGCCTGCGGCTTCGCCCAGGACCTCAACCAGCTGGTCATCGCCCGCATCTTCCAGGGCATGGCCGGCGCCATGATGGGCCCGGTCGGCCGCCTGGTCCTGCTGCGCACCACCCCCAAGAACGAGCTGGTGGGCGCCATGTCGGTGCTGACCATGCCCGCCCTGCTGGGCCCTGTGATCGGCCCCGTTGTCGGCGGCGCCATCGTGACGTTCTTCGATTGGCGCTGGATTTTCTTCATGAATTTACCGGTGGCCCTGGTCGGGGTTCTGCTGGTCCGCGCCTATGTTCCCAACGTGAAGGAACAGGACGTCTCGCCCATCGACACGATCGGCATCCTGCTGACGGGCCTGGGCCTCGCCGGCCTGATCTTCGGCTTCGAGAACCTCGGCCGCGACGCCCTGCCGCCCGGCGTGGTGGCCGCCCTGTTCCTGGGCAGCATCGCCGCCCTGGTGGCCTACCGCTTCCACGCCAAGGACAACCCCCACGCCATCATCGACCTGTCGATCTTCCGCCTGGTGACCTTCCGCGCCTCGGTGATCGGCGGCGCCTTCATGCGGGTGGCCATGGGCGCCACCCCCTTCCTGCTGGCCATGCTGCTGCAGATCGGCTTTGGGCTCTCAGCCTTCCAGGCCGGCCTGATGACCTTCATCTCGGCGGCGGGCGCCCTGGTCATGAAGACCACCGCCCCGCCCATCCTGCGCCGCTACGGCTTCCGCACCGTGCTGCTGGTCAACGCCGTGATCGTGGGCGCCAGCTTCATGGCCTATGGCTTCTTCAAGCCCTCGACCCCGCACTGGATCATGCTGACGGTCCTGGCCATCGGCGGCTTCTTCCGGTCCCTGCAATTCACCAGCCTCAACGGCCTGGCCTATGCGGAGATTGAGCAGGATCAGATGAGCCGCGCCTCGACCACCTCCTCCATGGCCCAGCAGCTGGTGCAGTCCATCGGCATCGGCCTGGCGGCCCTGCTTCTGCACATGCTGATGGTCGCCCAGGGCCAGACCCGGATGACCGCCGCCACCATCGCGCCGGCCTTCGTGATCATCGGCGCCATCACCTTCATCTCCATCCTGTTCTTCATCCCCCTGCCGAAGAACGCCGGCGACGAGATGAACGGCCGATCAAGCTAACCCCTCGACTTCCCCGGCGTGCGGTCGGCATCGTCTCCCCCAACGAACAAGGGAGAGTCCTCATGCCCACCAACCGCCAGTGGATCCTGCGCCGCCGTCCGACCGGCGAGATCGGCCCGGAAGACCTCGAACTGGTCGAGACCCAGACGCCGGAGCTGAAGGACGGCGAGGTCTTGGTCCGCACCACCTACCTGTCCCTCGACCCCACCAACCGGATTTGGATGAGCGACCAGGACCAGTACCTGCCGCCGGTCGAGATCGGCGACGTCATGCGCGGCGGCGTCATCGGCGTGGTGGAGCAATCCAACAGTCCGGACCTCCAGGTCGGCCAGATCGTCAATCCTGGCCTCGGCGGCTGGCAGGACTACACCGTGCTCCCCGCCGCCATGGCCCGCCCCAGCCTGCAGATCCCGGGCGTTCCGCTCACCGCCTATATGAGCGTGCTCGGCGCCACCGGCCTCACCGCCTGGTTTGGCCTCATGGACATCGGCAAGCCGCAGCCGGGCGAAACCGTCGTGGTCTCCGCCGCCGCCGGCGCCGTGGGCTCCATCGTCGGACAGCTTGCCAAGCTGAAGGGCTGCCGGGTCGTGGGCATCGCGGGCAGCCCGGAGAAGTGCCGCTGGCTCACCGAGGAGCTCGGCTTCGACGCAGCCATCGACTACCGCAACGAGGACGTCGGCGCCGCCCTGGACCGCCACTGCCCCAACGGGATCGACGTGAATTTCGAGAACGTCGGCGGCGAGATCATGGACGCGGTCATCGGCCGCATGAACAACTTCAGCCGCATGGCGCTCTGCGGGATGATCTCCACCTACAATATCGACGGCCAGATCCCGGGGCCGAAGGACTTCGCCCGGGTCCTGATGCGCCGCATCCTGATCAAGGGCTTCATCGTCATCGACTACCTGCCCCGCGCCGCTGAGGCGATGGCCGAGCTGATCCCCCTGGTGGCGTCGGGCCAACTCAAGTGGAAGGCCCACACGGTCGACGGCCTGGAAAACGCCGCCGAGGCCGTGAAGCTGCTTTTCACCGGCGCCCATGACGGAAAGCTGCTGGTGCGCGTTTCTCCTGAACCCAACACCTGAGGAGAACCATCCCATGATCCGCAAAGCCCACGCCGCCTGGCGCGGAACCGGCCGTGACGGCGACGGCGACCTGACGACCGACTCCGGCGTCCTCTCTGCGACCCCCTACTCGTTCAAGACCCGCTTCGAGGACGAGAAGGGCACGAACCCCGAGGAGTTGATCGCCGCGGCCCACGCGGGCTGCTTCACCATGCAGCTGGCCTTCCTGATCCAGCGCGCCGGCTTCACCCCCGAGACCCTGAGCACCGAGGCGGCCATTTCTCTGGTTCCCGACGGCGGCGGCTTCAAGATCGACAAGTCGGCCCTGACCCTGCGCGCCAGGGTGCCGGGGCTGGACAAGGCGAAGTTCGACGAACTGGCCCATGAGGCCGAGACCGGCTGCCCGGTGTCCAAGCTGTTGAACGCGCAGATCACCTTGGAGGCCACCCTGGAGGACTAGGCACGCCCGGCCTGGAGCTTGCCCTAGGCCTTCTTGACGAACTCGGTCTTCAGCACGAGGTCCTTCACCTTCTCCGCGCGGCACTCGATCTGGGTCTCGTCGTCGGTGAGACGGATGTTCTTGATCAGCGTCCCGCGCTTCAGGGTGACCGTGGTCCCCTTCACCTTGAGGTCCTTGATCAGGGTGACGGAGTCGCCCTCGACCAGGAGGGCGCCATTGGCGTCGCGAACATTCATGCCGGAAGTCCCTGCGCAGCAAAGAGCTGTGCTGTAGGGGCTGGGCGGCCCGCCGACAAGCAGGCCGCCCTCGGGGTCCCTAGGCGACGGCGCCCAGGTAATCGCGCTTGCCGATCGGTACGCCCTTGTGCCGCAGGATGTCGTGGGCGGTCACCACGTGGAAATAGAAGTTCGGCAGCGCAAAGCTGAACAGGTAGTCCGCGCCGCTGAAGGACGGCTTGATCGGTCCGAAGTTGAGCGTGATGGTCCGCTCCTCCCCGGCGTCCACATCGGCTGCCGGCAGGCTTTCCAGATAGGCGATGGTCTTGGCGATGCGCTCCTGCAGTTGCGGGAAGGTGGTTTCGTCATCCGGCATCTTCGGGGCCTCGATGCCGCTCAGCCGTTCACCGGAGAGCTTGGCGGTGTCGCTGGTGCGCTGCACCTGGGCGGCCAGGGCCAACATGTCCGGCGCCAGCCGCGCCTCGATCAGCTCCGACGGCTCGATACCCGTCTCCGCCGCATGGGCCGCGCCCTTCTCCAGCAGGCTGGCGAGGTTCTTCAGGCCGCGCACGAAGAGGGGGATCGAGGCTTGGTGGAGGGAGATCGACATGCGGGCGTCCTTGGAAAGAGGCAGGCCCACCGTGGGCCCTCGCCGCTCATATGGGGTATGAGCGACCAAAGCGCGACCATGAGGGGGTGACCAGACCATGAGCCTTCAGCTTCTTAACGGCGCCCGCATCTGGCTGTGCGACGCTGAGGGTCCGGGCCTCTCCAGCGGCCGTGACGCCACCGACATCATCGGCGACACCTGGGGGACCGAGGTCGCGGTGGTCGCCGTGCCCGCCGTCCGCTTGGCCAACGAATTTCTGGACCTGCGCACACGCCTGGCCGGGGAGTTCGTCCAGAAGTTCGTCAACTACGGACTGACCCTGGCCATCGTCGGCGACATCTCGGTCCATGTGGCGGCCAGCACCGCCCTGCGCGACTTCGTCTACGAGTCCAACCGCGGCCGGCATCTTTGGTCCGTGCATGACCTGGAGGCCCTGGCCGCCCGCCTCTGACGCCGGGGCAGACTTGCGCGCGGGCGGCGACCTGCTCTAGCGGGCCTGGGGGAGCGGCAGGCTCAGCCGGGCCACCAGGCCGCTCTCCCGCCAGTCGAGGATCGCCTCGCCGCCGGAGGCGCCGCCCAGGGCGCGTTGCAACATGTTGAGCCCTAAGCCGCGCCGCGTGGGCGCGACCACCGCTGGGCCGCCGGTCTCCGTCCACACCAGGAGCACCTGGCCCTCGGCAACGGACCACACCACCGACACCTCACCCGTGGCGCTTGAGAGCGCGCCGTACTTGGCGGCGTTGGTGGCCAGCTCGTGCAGGGCCATGGCCGCCGACTGGGCCACCTGCGGGCTGAGCGTCACGTCCGGCCCGTCGAACCGCACCCGGCTCTCGGCGCCAAGCCGATAGGGCCGCAGTTCCTCCTCCACCAGCCGTCGCAGCTCAGCGCCTCGCCAGCGAGCCTCGGAGATCAGCTGGTGGGCATGGGCCAGGGCCGAGACCCGACCGGTGATGATCTCCTTCAGGGCCGCCGCCGTCGGGGCGGACGTCAGCGCCACGGTCGCCTGAACCACGGTCAGCAGGTTGTTGGCCCGGTGGTCCACCTCGCGAGCCAGCAGCTTCAACCTCTCCTCCGACTCCCGGCGCTCGGTGATGTCCAACAGGACGCCCAGCACGTAGCGCGGCACGCCTTCCGGCGTCCGGTGTATCTCGCCGCGCAGCAGCAGCCAGCGCACCTGCCCGTCGGGCCAGGCATAGCGGTACTCCACCTCCACCTTGCGCGCGCCGGCCGCCACCGCC
Source organism: Pseudomonadota bacterium (assembly GCA_040386415.1). Classification (GTDB taxonomy): domain Bacteria; phylum Pseudomonadota; class Alphaproteobacteria; order Caulobacterales; family Caulobacteraceae; genus Phenylobacterium. The sequence continues at coordinate 2,197 of JAZKFM010000204.1, read as the reverse complement.
TCCCGATAGGCCTCCTGCATGCGCTCCAGTTCACCCGGCAGGTAGCCGGCGTTGATCTCCTCCATGCTGGGGGTGGCCTCCCCCGGCCGACCCAGCAGCCGGTTCAGTTCCGGGCTGCCCTGCAGACCGCCCCCGGTCAGCAGGAACACCGCCATGCCGCCGGCTTCCATGGCCAGCCGCAGGCGCGCCTCGGACTCCCGCAGGTCCTGCGCCGCCGTCCGCTCGGCCGTGATGTCCGCGACGGTGCCGACATAGCGGACAGCGGCCCCGCTCTCGGGGTCGAACACCGGCGCGCCTTGAGCGCGAACCCAGCGCATCGCGCCATCCGGCTGCGGTATGCGGTATTCATAGGGCGACGCGTCGCGCACCTGCGGGTCCATCGCGCGCTGGGAAAGGGCCCGGATTTCCGGCTCGTCTTCGGGGTGGGCGGCGCGGGGGATGTCCTCGATCTGCACCACCTGGTCAGGCGCAAACCCCCAGATCTCACGGGCCCGGGCGGAGACGATCATCTCGCCGGTGACGATGTTCCATTCCCAGACCCCCAGCCGCGACGCCTGGGTCGCCAGTTCCAGCCGCGCCTCGCTGGCGCGCAGGGCGTCCTCGGTCCGTCGGCGCTCGGTGATGTCGGAGAGGGAGACGGCGATGCCGGCGTCGCGCATCGGCAGGATGCGAAGCTCCACCATCCGGCCGGCCCTCGCGCGCGATGGGATTTCGAACCGCGAGGCGATCCGCTCATTCATCGCCCGCGCACAGGCCTGTTCGAAAACCCCGCCCCGGCCCTGCGGGAAGACATCCCACATCACCTTGCCGATGAGTTCGGTCCGGGAGACCCCGAAATACTCCTCGGCGGCCCGGTTGAAGACCACGTAGCGCCAGTCGCGATCCAGGGCGTAGAAGCCGTCGCTGATGCTCTCCAGCACCGCCTCCAGGCGCGCTTCGTTGGCGCCGTCCTCGGGGCGTGTCGATGACGCAGGATCGTTCATGGCGGACCGGCTTGGGGGCGTTCGAGACCCTAGACAACACCTTCCACCCGGGAAAGCTCCACGGTTCCAGGTGACGGCGGGAACCGCGCCGCTCGGGCCAGGGTTCATCTGGGCAGGACCACAGGAGGAAACCCATGGGCAAGATTCAAGGTGAGGGCGACTACGACGCCGCCCGTCGCTTCCGCGAGGCGGAGGAGAAGTTCGTCAAGACCGGCCCTGTCGAACAAAAGGCGAAGGAGGCCGAGGAAGCTCTGGACGGGCCCGAAGGCGCGGAGCTTGAAAAGGCGCGCATCGACACCGCCAAGGGCGTCAAGCGGCGTTAGCTCGGCCAAAGGCCGAAGCGTAGAAAACCGTCAGAGCCCAAGGCTCTGTCGGGCAGGTCGGCAGAGATCAAGAAGGCGGGGCGCGCCGGAAGCCGGCGGCCCCGCCGTCGAGAACTAGAGGATTTGCAGCTGAGCGGCCGAATCCTTGCCGCTCTTGCGGTCGCGCTCGACTTCGAAGCTGACCTTGTCACCTTCGTTCAGTCCGCCGAGGCCCGCGCGTTCAACCGCCGAGATATGGACGAAAACGTCGCCGCCACCGCCCTCAGGAGCGATGAAGCCATAACCCTTGGTTCCGTTGAACCACTTCACAGTACCAGTCGCCATTGTCGTCCCTATCAAAGTGAGTGAATCCGCAGTGGCAGAGGACGGCCAAAGACGCAAGCGTGCAAAATTCGAAGCCCCTGCGGAATCTGGGGTTTTGTCGTTCAAAAAGTGGTGTCCGGCCGGTACGCGAAGCCCACCAGATAGACCTGGTCGCCACGGCCATGCCTGGCCGTCTTCAACAGGTCGACGACGCCCTCGAAGCCAGAGTCCCGCGCCAATTGTGGCGTGATATCAGTCAGTTCGATCTGGCGCAGGGACATGACCTCCACCGCCCCCTCCCCCAGCCGGTAGCGTCCGCCGACCTTCACCCGAGGGCTCTGCCAGATGCGCACGCTGCAGCAAATCTCGCCGCGCATGATCGGTTCGCGCAGCTTCTTGGTGAAGGTCATCGCCAATCCTTTTTCGGGCGATCGCCATCCTGGCCCCGACCCCGGAAAACCGGAAGCGGCGCCATTGACGCGCTCAACGCCCACCCATAGCGTCCGGCCTCTTCTTTGACATCGAAGGCGGCCCCCATGCCCCAGATCCTGGTTCAGGACCTGGCGAAGACCTATCGCGTGGCCGAAC
>JAZKFM010000203.1:0-6639 GCA_040386415.1 Pseudomonadota bacterium | reverse complement strand
GTGAGGACAGAGTCGCGGTCGCCGAACACTGGCGGCAGGGTGGCGAAGGCCCGGGTCAGCCAGGTCTCCAGGGCCAGGCCCAGGTCCTGGGAAAGGCCGCGGACGGCGGTCAGGGCCTCGCAGCCTTCGATCAGCGGGTCGCGGGCGCGTTCCTCTGGAGACATGGCCTCCAGCAGCAGGCCCTCGCGCAGGCCGTAAGCCGAGATCACGACCTTCTCGACCCCGAGGCGCTCGATCAGGGCGTCCAGGACCAGGGCCGAATAGGGAAGGGTGTCGAAGCGCTTCTTTGACAGGCCCTGGATGCGTTCCAGCGACCCGCGGGACTGGCGGCTGACGAAGCGGGCCACGTCCTGGGCGTCCGCGCGGGTCATCTCATACTGATGGGCGACGCGCAGGGGGTAGTCGGCCATGATCATGTGCAGCAGGGCCAGGTTGCGCCAGGCGCCGCCCACGGCCTGGAACTGCGAGGTGGCGAAGCGCTCCCCCATGGGCGCCAGGGCCGCGTCGATCCGCTTGCGGGTCTTGTCCACGTCCAGCGGCCGTGGCGCGCCGAGGGAGAAGGGGCCAAGGGGCAGGGTGACGCCGTCGCCGGACCGGCCGTCCTGCAGGCGGATCAGTTCCAGGCTGGACCCACCCAGGTCTCCCACCACGCCCTTGGCGTCGGGCTGGCCGGCGGTGACGCCAAGGGCGGCGTAGCGCGCCTCCTGTTCGCCGGTCAGGATGCGGACATGCAGGCCCGTCTCTTGCTGAACCCGAGCCAGGAAGTCCCGGCCATCGACGGCGTCGCGGGCGGCGGCCGTGGCCACCACCATGATTTCCGAGGCGGGCAGTCCGTCCAGCACGGCGCGGAAGCGGCGCATGGCGGCGATTGCGGTCTCTATGCCGTCGGGCGACAGGCGGCCCGTGGTCGGCAGGTCGCGGCCAAGGCCGGCCAGGGCCTTTTCGTTGAAGATGGTCCAGATCGCCCGGCCTTCCAGCCGGTAGATGACGAGACGTACGGAGTTGGAGCCCAGGTCGATGACGGCGGCCTGGCGACCGGGTGAACTATCCGTGCGTTGCCACATGATCGATCGCGCGCGGCATGTCCTTAACCTTCTGTCCCCGGCCAGACAGGCTGGGATTGGTCATGAAGTACTCGTGCGCGGAGAAGGCGCCCGGGTGGTCCCACGAGGGATCGCGGGTATAGCGGCCCTCGGCGTCCAGCGTCCAGCTTTGCGCCTCGTCTTTCAGGTTGGCGACCATGATCTGCTGGAGGACCTGCTGGTGCACCGTGGGATTCTCCACCGGCGTCAGACACTCCACCCTGCGGTCCAGGTTGCGCGGCATCCAGTCGGCCGAGGAAATGAACACCCGGGTCTCGGCCGAGGGCATGGGCGCGCCATTGGCGAAGGCCACGATGCGGGAGTGCTCCAGGAAGCGGCCGACGATGGATTTGACCCGGATATTCTCCGACAGGCCCGGCACGCCGGGGCGCAGGCAGCATATGCCGCGGATGACCAGCTCGATGGCGACCCCGGCCTGGCTGGCCTCGTAGAGGGCGTCGATGAGCACCGGGTCGACGATGGAGTTGAGCTTGCACCAGATGCCGGAGGGCTTGCCGGCCCGGGCGTTCTCGACCTCCCGGCCGATCAGGGTCAGCAGGTCGTGCTTCATGGTGATCGGCGAGAAGGAGAGCTTCTCAAGCCGGTCAGGGGTGGCGTAGCCGGTGATGTAGTTGAACAGCCGGGCGCTGTCGCGGGCCAGGGCCGGGTCGGTGGTGAACAGCGACAGGTCGGTATAGATGCGCGCCGTGATCGGGTGGTAGTTGCCGGTCCCGAAGTGGCAGTAGGTGCGCAGGGTGTCGCCCTCCTTGCGGACGACGATCGAGAGCTTGGCGTGGGTCTTGTACTCCACGAAGCCGAAGACGACGTGGACCCCGGCGCGCTCGAGGTCGCGCGCCCATTTCAGGTTCGCCTCTTCGTCGAAGCGGGCCTTGATCTCCACCAGGGCGGTGACGTTCTTGCCGTTCTCGGCGGCCTCGATCAGGGCGGCCACGATGGGGCTGTCCGACGAGGTCCGATAGAGGGTCTGCTTGATCGCCAGGACATTGGGATCGCGAGCGGCCTGGCGCAGGAACTGCACCACCACATCGAAGCTCTCGAAGGGGTGGTGGACCAGGATGTCCTTCTCGCGAATGGCGGCGAAGCAGTCCCCGGCATGATCCCGGATCCGCTCGGGGAAGCGGGGTTCGAAGGCCTTGAACTTCAGGTCCGGGCGGTCGGGCGGGATCAACTGGGAAAGCTCGTCGAGCCCCAGCAGGCCGTCGACCATGAGGATGTCGTCTTCGCGGGCGTGCAGGTTGCTGACGATGAACGCCCGCAGCTCCTCGGGCATGGCCTGTTCGATCTCGACCCGGACCACCGAGCCCAGGCGGCGCTGCTTCAGGCGCGCCTCGAATTCCCGCATCAGGTCTTCGGCCTCTTCCTCGATCTCGATGTCGCTGTCGCGGATCAGCCGGAAAACGCCCTGGGCCTCGATCTCGCAATCGGGGAACAGGTGGTCGAGGTACAGCGAGACCATGTTCTCCAGCGAGATGAACCGCCGCTCCGGCTTGCGTCGGCGCGACGGCGTCGCCGGCAGGGGCCAGAACCGCGCCACCTGCGCCGGGATCGGAACCAGGGCGTAGAGCAGCCGGCCGTCCGACTGACGCCGCAGCTTCAGGGCCAGGGAGAAGGCCAGGTTCGGAATGAAGGGGAAGGGGTGCGCGGGGTCGATGGCCAGCGGGGTCAAGACGGGGAACAGGCGGCTGGCGAAGGTGTCCTTCAGCGCGGCCTTCTCGGCGGCGGTAACATCCTGCGGACCCACCACATGCAAGCCCTCGCCGGCCAGCTCGACGCACAGTTCGCGCCAGCGGGTCTGCTGGCCGCCCATCAGGTCGGCGGCTTCGGAATTGACCCGTTCAAGCTGCTCGGCGGGGGTCAGGCCGTCCTGGCTGACAACCCGCACGCCTTCGCGGACCTGGGCCTTCAGGCCGGCGACGCGGACCATGTAGAATTCGTCGAGGTTGTTGGCCGAGATCGACAGGAAGCGCAGGCGCTCCAGCAGGGGGTGCCGCGTGTTCTGACTCTCGCCCAGCACGCGCTTGTTGAAGGCCAGCCAGGAGAGCTCGCGGTTGAAGAAGCGGCTTTGCGACTTCAGCAATTCGGCGTCCAGGCTGAGCGGCTCGCGCCCGACTTCGACACCGTCGGATCGCAAGGGCGCGGCATAGGTCATCGGCGAGCATTCCCGAAGCTGGAGATCGAGCCTCTTCTGACCCAACCGTCTTGAGGCTTCAAGTTATCCGTCGAAAAGATCAAGATTGTCCGTATCCTCTTCAAGGATCTGCCGTGCGAGTGCGCGTGATATGGGGCGCTGTTCCTCGTCCGCGGCCTCATCCAGCTTCTTGACGATTTCGCGGGCCGCCGGGATCGACCTTTCCATCCGCCGCAGCAGATAGGGGAAAACCTCCTTAGGCGGCCGAATGCTCCGCTCCCGGAAGAATTTTCTCAACACACCTTCCAGAACCTGGTCGTCCGGCTCTTCGATCAGGGCGACGGGCAGGGCGTTCAGACGCGAGCGCAGGTCGGGGAGCTGGGCCGGCCAGGCGGCGGGGGCCAGGCGCGCGGTTAGCAGCAGGCTGCCGCCGTCGTGGCCGGCCATGTTGATCAGGTGGAACAGGGTCTCGGCGTCCACGCCCTGATCGACATCCTCCACCAGGACCGGACGCCCGTTGGCCGCGGCGATGTCGGTGGCCTCGCGGTCCAGGACCAGGGCCCGAGACTGGGCGGCCCAGGCCTGGGCCAGATGGGTCTTGCCGCTGCCCGGCGCGCCCACCAGCACTAGGCAGCCGCCGTGCCATGCCGGCCAGGCGTCCAGGGCCGCGATCGCCTGCGCGTTGGAGGGGCCCTGGCTGAACTCGCGGCGCGCGTAGGACACGGGTCGCCTGAGGCTCAGGCGCAGCTGTCGCACTATGCGTCTCGGGCGGTGGGGAAGGTCACCAGCGGACCTTACCTGCCGCGCTCCGCGGGGTCGATGTGGACAGGTCGCGCAACTGGGGATGAACCATGGCGTTGCCCAGGCCGGCGCCCGTGGATAGGCTCATCCTCAGGGTGTGCCGGGGGCTGTCGTGAAGTTGAAGATCTTTGTCGCGGCTCTCGCCCTCACGCTCGCCACGGCTGGCTCGGCGTTCGCCCAATCCTGGGTCGCTGTGACCAAGGATCAGGAGGTCGGCCTCTATGAGATCGACATGGGGTCGATCACCGCCAATGGCGGCTACACCCAATCCTTCATGCGCCAAGTGGTCCCAAAGCCGTTGAAGGACGCCCTCAGCGGCAAGCGCTACGTCAATGTGGTGATCCAGCGGCTGGACGATTGCCGGGGCCGGACGTTCGCCTTTGTCTCCTACGCCTATGGGGATCAGAAGGGCCAGGTGGTGTCTTCGCAGATCGTGCCCAGAGCGGAATGGCGGTTCACGGCCGCGCCGCCTGGCAGCGTCGGCGCTGTGCTTCAGGAAAAGGTCTGCGCCGTGGTGGCGCAACGCGCGGCCCTGAAACCCAGCCTGGACACCGACCCCACCACCAAGACCAATTGGTTGCCCACCGCCTACAACGCGAAGAGCCAGACCCGGTACTATGTCCGGCAGGACAGCGTTGTGGGCCTGGGCGAAGGGATGGTGGCGGCGATCCTGCGCGCCGACAGCGCCACGCCCATCAAGCTGCCGGACGGTTCACTGGCGACCACCGGCTTCATCGGCCAGATCTTCGCCTGTGAAGCCAAACAGATCACCACGGTCTCGGTGGACAGCTACGACGCCGTGGGCGCCCTGGTGGCGGTCTACCAGCCGCCGTCAGACAAGATGGAAGTGCAGTCCTATCTCGGCGGCTCCGTCACCGAGGAAATCGCCAAGTACGTCTGCGACGAGAAGAACATCGTGGCGATGCAGGAGGAAGGCGGCAGCGCCGTCGGGACGGGCTGGCTAGGCCCCAAGGGCTACATCATCACCGCCCACCACGTGATCGAAGGCGCGACCCTGCTGGAGCTGGCCCAGGACGGGAAGGTGTTCGGGCGCGCCGAACTGGTGGTGTCCGATCCCGCCAACGACATCGCCATTCTCCGACCCCTCAAGCCGCTGCCGACCCGGACCTCCATTGGGTTCAGCGCGGCGCCGGCCCAATTGGGCGAGCGGGTCTTCACCCTGGGCTACCCGTCGCCGGACACCCTGGGCATGAGCCTGAAGATGACCTCTGGCGAGGTGAGCGCCATGGCCGGCAACGACGTCGCCACCGGCCGGCGGGACGACGCCCGGTTCCTGCAGGTCTCCATGCCCATCCATTCCGGCAACAGCGGCGGCCCCGTGATCGATGCTCAGGGCCGAGCCGTGGGGATCGTGATCTCCAAGATGACCAAGGCCAGCGAAGACGAGATCGCCCAGAACGTGAACTACGCCCTGAAGATCGGCTATGTGCGCAACCTGCTGGCGGAACTGCCGACGGTCAGCACCCCGATCCCGGCGACGCCGCGGGCTTCGATCAGCGGGCTGGTGAACGAGCTCCAGGGGTCGGTGTTCCTGGTCATCGCCTCCAGCGGTGACGCGGTGGCCACGCGGGAATAGTCCGGTCGGAGCGAACGCGGCGCCGCGTTGGAGGGCAAACAGCTGCTTGTCTGCGCGCCGATCCGGCGATCGCCCGGCATAATGCCGAGCTTGGCCATTTGACGCTGTCTGCGGCCGGCGCCGTGGCCCAGCTTTCCTCCGCACCAAGAACGGTGAGCTGGGGATAGCTCGATGAAGATTCTGAATCTGCGCCGCACGGCGCTGTTGTCCGGCGCGGCCTTGGCCACGGTCCTGAGCGCGCCGACCTGGGCCTTGGCCCAGGGGGCCGGGACCGTGGAGGAACTGGTGGTGACCGGCAGCCGGGTCTCCGAGGCCTCGGTGGCCATCGGCACCGACCAGGCCACCGCCACGGTCGCCATCACCCGCGAGGCGCTGCTGTCGGCGCCGGCTGGGGTGACCGGCCTGAAGATGCTGGAGTCCCTGCCGGGGTTCAACGTCCAGGCCAATGACGCGCTGGGCATGTACGAATTCGGCAACTCGGTTTCGGTCCGGGCCTTCAATTTCCAGCAGATCGGCTTCCTGCTGGACAACATCCCCATGGGCCGCAGCGACCAGTTCGGCGGCAGCCCGATCTATCGTTACGTCGACAACGAGAACCTGCTGCGGGTGACCGCCTCGGCGGGCTCGGGCGATGTCAGCCTGCCCAGCTACGCCTCCCTCGGCCCCATCGTCAGCTACCTGACCCAGGTCCCCGACGAGGAATTCGGGGGGGTGGTGAGCCAGAGCCTGGGCAGCGACAACCTGCGCCGCACCTTCGCCCGCATCGACCTGGGCGAGCATGGCGGCTTGTCGGGCTACGTGAGCGGCTCGTGGATCAAGGGCGACCTGTGGCGGGGGCCGGGCGACATCGAGCGCGCGCACTATGAGGCCAAGCTGCGATACGAGGTGGGCGAGGGCGCCATCACCTTCCAGACCGTCCACAACGACTATTTCGACTTCGACTCGCCCTCGATCACCAAGGCCCAGTACGCCGGAACGGCGGGCGACATCTTCGGCCGCTCGGGGCGCAA
>JAZKFM010000202.1:0-1533 GCA_040386415.1 Pseudomonadota bacterium | reverse complement strand
GTAGCGCCAGCCTTCGGGGGTGCGGACATAGGTGTCGCTGAACCACAGGCGGCGGTCGAAGGCGCGGCTGCCGCGCACGCCCTTCAGCCACAGGCGGGCGGTGACGATAGCGGTGTCGGGGCCGTAGAGGCGGACCGTCTGGGTGCCCTCGTCCTCCACCTGGCGCTCGTAGATGATCTCGCGGTTGCGGGCCAGGACCAGCAGGTCTTCGCCGGTGCGGACCTGGCCGTTCCCCAACACCAGGATCATCTGGGGATGGAGGATCTTGGCCATAGCCGCGGCGTCGTTGCGCTCCACGGCGTCCTGGTAGGCGGTGTCCAGGTCGGCCACGGCCTGGCGGTCCTGGTCGGGGCCGGCATGGGCCGGCGCGGCGGCGGCGCCCAGGGCCAGGGTGGCCAGGAGCGGGGTGAGGGTCGATCGCAGTGTCATGGGCATCCCTGTCGGCGAAGGTCGAGGGGGATGGGTTACGCAGCCGCGCGCGGGGCGGCTTGCACTATCCTGCGAAACTCAACCGGCGACGCTGGAGGGCGCCGCGCCATAGCGCCGGGCGAAGCTGCGGCTGAAGTGGGACAGGTTGTTGAAGCCGGTGGCGTAGCAGGTCTCGGTCACGCTGGCGCCCTCGCGCAGCATGTTCCGCGCGGCCTTCAGGCGGGCGCGCAGTAGGTAGCGGTGCGGCGGCAGGCCGGTGAGCTCGGTGAACACCCGGCTGAAGTGGAACAGGCTCATCCCCACCGAGCGGGCGAGGTCGGAGACCGTGCAGGGTTCGGCATAGGCGGCGTCCAGGCGGTCGCGGACATGGTGCACGCGCTCGGCGTACCAGGCGAAGCGGCGGTCGCTGAACAAGGGCGCGGGATCGCCGGCCGGCGGCGCCTGGAAGAGTTCGGTGGCGCAGTACTCGGCGAACATCGGAGCGTCCTGCTCCACCGCCCGGCGCAGGCCCCAGCCCAGATAGCGCAGGCGGTTGCTGGCCGGCAGGACGACGCGGCCCGACGCGGCCCAGCTGCGGTGGGGGTCGAAGCCGTCGTCGTTGGCCGCCTCGTAGACGATGGACAGGCAGGTGTCGTTGAAGCCCTTGCCCTGGAACGCCGAGCGGAACCGCATGCCCGGATGGCTGAGCATGACGTCGCCGGGGGTCACCCGCCACGCGGAGGCGCCCACGGTGAGGTCGAAGGTCCCCTCCTCGACGAAGCTCGCGCGGAAGACGTCGGAGACCGCCTCGAAAGGCTGGTCCTCATGCTCCACCGGATGGTCGAACCGGTAGACGGTGACCTCGGGCGAGCGCCAGAGCGGGGTGATCCGGGCCATGGGCGAAGGGTAGGCAGGGGCGGCGGTATTGTCGAGGTTGGCGTCCTGCTTCCCCCACGCAGGTGGGGGAAGTGTCACAAGGCTTGGCGCAGCCAAGACGGGTGACGATGGGGGTGAGAGTCTGAAAGGCCGTGCGCTTCAGATACGCACCCCCATCGACCCTCCAGCCAAGAGGCTGTCGGCCCACTTCCCCCATGACCTGGGGGAAGGAGATACGAAAAAGGGCGG
>JAZKFM010000201.1:0-2350 GCA_040386415.1 Pseudomonadota bacterium | reverse complement strand
CCCCAAGACGCGGCGTTCGAGTTCGGGGGCCTCCTGGGGTTCATCGATCCCCTGCGGGCCGAGGCCCCTGCCGCGCTGAAGGAGTCGCGCGCCGCAGGCATCAAGGTGATGATGATCACCGGCGACCATCCCGCCACGGCGCTTGCGATCGCCCGCCTCGCCGGCATCGACACCAAGGCTGGGGTGCTCATGGGCGCTGAGTTGGCGGCGCTCTCTATCGACGGCCTGCGCGAGCGCCTGAGGGACGTACGGGTCTTCGCGCGCATCCTGCCGGAACAGAAACTCCGCATCGTCGAAGCGCTCAAGGCCAATGGTGAGGTGGTGGCGATGACGGGCGACGGCGTCAATGACGCGCCGGCCCTGGAAGCTGCGCACATCGGGGTGGCCATGGGCCGACGAGGTACAGACGTCGCGCGGGAGGCCGCTGACCTTGTTCTGCTTGATGACAGCTTCGCCTCGATCGTGGGGGGCGTGCGGCTCGGCCGCCGTATCTTCGCCAACCTGCGGCGCGCGCTCATCTACATAACCGCCGTCCACGTGCCGATCGCGGGCCTCGCCCTGGCTCCGGTCCTGCTCGGCCTGCCGCCAATGTTGCTTCCCATGCACGTCGTGCTGCTGGAACTGGTGATCGATCCGATCTGCTCACTTATGTTCGAGTCTGTGCCCAGCGAAGTCGACGCCATGACCGAGCCGCCAAGGCGGCCCATGGAGGCGCTCTTTGGCGCGAGCCAGATCGCAACGGCTCTCCTGCAGGGCGTCAGTCTGCTCGCGTCCATACTGGCCCTCTACTGGTTTGGGCTCGCCAACGCCCTCGGCTCGGAGCCGGCGGTTCGCGGCGCCGCCTTCCTGGCCTTGGTCGTGGGCAACCTGGTGCTGGCGCTAACTGACTCAGTGTCGTCCGGCCCAGTCTTCGGGGCGGAGCGTCGAACCTATTGGGCGATCACTGGCGCCGTCCTGGTGGTGTTGAGTTTCCTGCTCGCCGTTGCGCCCCTCGCCAGCCTCTTCGACATGTCTCTGCCAGGTCCGGGCCTGCTGGCTCTCGCCCTGGGGGTCGGCGGCGTCGGCGGTGGCTGGACGGGGGTGGCCACCCTTGCTCGCCGCAGGGGGAAGGATTGAGGGGTGAGGTCGCCTGCAGACCGACCGCGCTCGAGCTGAGCGTCAGCGCGCCGAAAGGGTGAGCGCCCTGACCTCGTCGGAGGTCATGGAGATCACCACAACGGTGGCGCGCGCCTGCCGCTTGGCCACCTGCTCGGGCAGGTCGAGCCAGCGGACATGGGGCGGCGACGGCGGCTGGGCGGCCCAGGCCCCAAAGCCCGCCGCGCACGACAGGGCCGCGACGACCCAGAAGCCGGCAATGGCGCGCGTGTGCGAGGGCCGCGCCTGTTTCAGCATGGCCACCCGGGCCTCGAGCGGATGCCACGAGGGCGCGGGCCAGTAGCAGCCGAAGGGCAGGGGCGTGGCCGCCAGCTGGGTCTTCAGCATGGTCTGGGCATAGAGCCTGCGGTCGCCGGGCCGCCGCGCCATCACCGTGGCGTCGCAGGCGAGCTCCTGATCCAGGCGCAGGTGATAGGCGGCGAAGTGGACGAGGGGGTTGAACCAGTTCAGGCCCTGGAAGAGCGCCACCCAGGCGTTGGCCTTGGGATCCCCACGGTCGATGTGGGCCCGCTCATGGGCGCGGATCAGGGCGCGCTCCTCCGGGCTGAAGCGCGTCTCATGGTCGGCGGGGGTGACGATGCGAGGCGCGATCACGCCGACCACGGCGGGCCCCGCCGCGCCGGCCTTGGCGCGGCGCAGGAACCGCCATTGGCCAAGGCTCATCAGGGTCAGGATCGCCAGCGCGCCGGCGGCCCAGATCAGGGCGGCCCCTGACACCGCGTCGGGCTGCATCAGCGCGACCGGCAGGGGCAGGGAGGGGCCGGGCGTCCCAGTCGGCGCCTCGGCTGCCGGGATCAGGCTGGCGGCGAAGGCCAGGGGGACGATCAGCCACAGGCGGTAGGCGATCTCCGCCCCCAAGATCCGTCGCGCCGGCAAGCGGATGGCGAACACCAGAACGATGGCCAGGCTGGCCGCCAGATTGGCTCGCAGCAGGTCGGCGATCAGGTCAGTCATCGTCGTCCAGCTCCGCGATCAGCTTCTTGAGGCGCGCGATCTCTTCGGGTTTCAGCTTCCGGTTCTGGGCGAAGTGCGCCACCAAGGGCGCCAGCTGGCCCTCGAACAGCCGGTCCAGCAGGCCCTGGCTCTCGTCCTGGACGTAGTTGGCGCGGTCCACGAGGGGCACGTACTGGTGGCGGCCATCGACACGCTCGGACTTGATGGCCTTCTTCTTCAGCAGGCGGTTGATCAGGGTCTT
>JAZKFM010000200.1:0-9581 GCA_040386415.1 Pseudomonadota bacterium | reverse complement strand
GCGGGGGCTGCGCCCTGCCGCACTGGGAGCATGCCGCCTATCTGACCTGGAAGGTGGAGCGGCTGCGCAAGACCCTCGGTCTGCAGCACATCGAGACCGAGATTCTCGCACCGTTCGCCGCGCCCCCGGCGTCGCGCCGGCGGCTGGCCCTGCACGCTCGCCCCGGCAAGCGCGGCGAGGCCCGGCTGGGCTACAAGACCCGCAAGTCGTGGGACGTCGTCGATATCGCTGTCTGCCCCATCGCCGATCCGCGGCTGGAGGCCGCCCTGCCGGACCTGCGCCGCCTGGCCGCGCCGTTGCTGCAGCACCCGAAATCCGCGCCGACCCTGCACGTGACCCTCACCACCAAGGGCCTGGACATCGAGATCACGGGTGTGGAGCGCAAAAGCGGCGGCCTGAGCGCCGACGCCCGCATGCAGCTGGGTCAGATCGCCGCCGAGGCCGGCTTCGCCCGCGTGACCATGGATGGGGAGGTTCAATACGGCGCGCGCCAGCCCCTGATCCGGGTGGGACCGGCCGTGGTCGCCCTGCCGGCCGGGGCCTTCCTGCAGGCCGTCCCCGCCGCCGAGGCGATCATGGCGGCCTTCGCGGTCGAGCAGGTGGCCGGCGCCGAGCGGATCGCCGACCTCTATTGCGGCGTCGGGACCTTCACCTTCCGCCTGGCCCAGGTCGCCCCGGTCTACGCCGCCGACGGCCATGCGCCGGCCATCCGGGCCCTGACCTCCGCCATCGCGTCGGCGCCGGGATTGAAGGGGGTCACCGCCGAGACCCGTGACCTGGCCCGGCGCCCGGTCCTGGCGGTCGAGTTCAAGAAGATCGACACCGTGCTCTTCGACCCGCCCCGCGCCGGCGCCCTGGAACAGACCGCCGAGATCGCGGCCTCCAAGGTGGCCAAGGTGATCGGCGTGTCCTGCAACCCGGCCACCTTCGCCCGCGACGCCCGCGTGCTGATCGACGCAGGCTTCAGCCTGGATCGCGTCCTGCCGGTGGATCAGTTCCTGTGGTCACCCCACGTGGAGCTGGTGGGGGTGTTTACGCGCTAACCTGCTTGGGAGATCAGCCGCTCGCGTTCGGTATCGGCCAAGGCTCGGGAGATTGCGGACATCAGGTCGGGGATTTGGATAGGCTTGGCGGCGTGCTCGGTGAAGCCGAGTTCCAGATAGTGCGTCCGCCCGCCGGAGGTGACGTCGGCGGTTAACGCGATCACCGGGACAGCCTGGTTGGGGCCGGGGCTGGCGCGCAGACGCTGCAGGGCTTGGACCCCGGTCATGCCGGGCATCTGGATGTCCATCAGGGTCAGGTCGAAAGGACGCGAGGCGAGCAGGTCCAGGGCGGCCTGGCCGCTGGCGACCTTCTCCACGCGGTGTCCGAAGGCGCAGAGAATCTGATGCAACACCAGTAGGTTGACCGGGTTGTCATCGACGATCAGCACGTCGAGGTCGGTTGCCGGAGCGTCCTCCGTCACTGGCTCGGGCGGGGCCGAGTCCGGCGCCTGGGCCAGGTCGAAGATCGCCTCCACATGAAAAGTCGAGCCCTGGCCAAGCTGACTCTCGACCCAGACCCGGCCGCCCATCAGATCGGTGAGCTGGCTGGCGATGGCCAGACCCAGGCCGGTGCCGCCGAACCTGCGCGCCTCCGACTCGTCCACCTGCGAGAAACGCTCGAAGAGGGCGGGCAGGTGCTCCGCCGGGATACCGGGGCCGGTATCGATCACCGAGATATGGATGCGGACGGCGGTCTCGCCGACGGGTCGGGCGGCGGCCCTGACGGTGACGGCGCCCTCGTCGGTGAATTTCAGGGCGTTGCCGATCAGGTTGAACAGCACCTGCCGCACCCGGATCGCGTCCATCCAGACATGGCTGGGCAGGTCCTCGTCGACCTCGAGCCGCAGGGCCACCGACTTCTCGTCGGCCCGCGCGCGCCAGAAGGCCACTGCGCGGTCCAGGAATAGGGGCAGGTTCTCGGGGGCGGGGGTGATGTCCAGTCGCCCGGCGTTGACCTTCGACATGTCGAGGATGTCGTTGAGGATCGACAGCAGGTGTTCGCCGCTCTGCATGAGGGTCTCCAGCCGACTGGCCTGGACGGGATCAGTCTCCTCGCGCCGCAGCAGCTGGGCCATGCCCAGGACGCCGTTCATGGGGGTGCGGATCTCGTGGCTCATGGTGGCCAGGAAGTTCGACTTGGCGAGATTGGCTTGGCGAGCCACCTCGCGGGCCTCGTCGGCCGCCCGGGTCTCCGCCATGGCGTGGTCGCGGGCGGCCTCCAGTTGCGGGATCATCGCCAGGTTCGAGGCGTAGGCCTCCTGCCAGCTGGTCACCGCCCGGGTGGTGCCGTCTGAGATCATCACCAGCAGCACCATCAGGCAGGCCATTGAGATCATCAGGCCCGCGAAGGCCGCCGGGGGGAAGATCGCCACCAGGGTCCCAGTCAAGGCCAGGACGGCGGGACCGGCGAAGGACCAGAAGACGGCGCGCGACAGGGAGCCGCTGGCGCAGGCGACCGCCAACATGGACGCGACCGTGATGGCGAGATAGGCCAGCTCCTTCTGCCCGCCCCAGAGGGCCAGGATGGTGGGGCCGGAGAGGTAGATCGACACCCGGGCGACGCACAGCAGGGCCAACTGACGGAAGCCACGCGCGACCTCGGTATGTGCGCTGCGGGCCAGCCAGCGGGCGATGGTGCGCTGATAGAGAATGTCCATGGCGCAGCTGGCCAGGAAGGCGAGGCCGGCGACCACCGGATGGCCAAGGACCAGGACGGCCGCCAGGGCGACGGCGTTGAAGACAACGTGGATCTTGATCGGCATGGCCAAGCCCCCCAGCGTGAGCTGGTAGGCGTTCGCGTTGGCCGCGGGAGCTGTCGCTGATGTGGTGGTCGGGCCGTCCATGACCGATCATCTCCCCCTTCTTGCCGGCCATCTAACAACAGTTCAATTAACTGACTGAAAACTCGGCAGCTTTCTCACTGCCGCGACAGTCTGATCTAGCCGCCCGCGAACAGGTCGCCCTGGTCGCCGGTCCGCACGGGAACCCGGAATCTAGTCAGATCCAGGCCCTCGAAGGAGAAGTCCAGGCCATAGCGCCTGCGGGCCGCCTGGAAGCGCACGCGCATCAGGTCGGCCAGCGGCCCCTGGCCCTTCATCCGGGTCCCCCAGTCGGCGTCATAGTCCTTGCCGCCGCGCATCTGCCGGACCAGCGACATCACCCGGCTGGCGCGGTCGGGGTGGTCGGTGGCGAGCCATTCGCGAAACAGGTCCTTGATCTCCAGCGGCAGGCGCAGGGCGACATAGCCGGCGCCCCTCGCGCCGGCCTGGCTCGCGCGCTCCAGCACGGCCTCCATCTCATGATCGTTGAGGCCGGGAATGATGGGGGCGAACATGACGATGACCGGCACGCCGGCGTCGGACAGCCCCTTGACGGCGGCGATGCGTTTTTCCGGGGTGGCGGCGCGGGGCTCCATGCTGCGGGCGAGCTTGCGGTCCAGGGTGGTGATCGAGATGGCCACCCGCACCAGGTTGGCCTGGGCCAGGGGCGCCAGCAGGTCCACATCCCGCAGGATCAGGGCCGACTTGGTGATGATGGAGAAGGGGTGCTGGAACCGCCCCATCACCTCGATGATCGACCGGGTGATGCGGAGGGTCTTTTCCTGGGGCTGGTAGGGGTCGGTGTTGCCGCCGATGTGGATGGCGATAGGCTGGTAGCGGGGCTTGGACAACTCGGCCTCCAAGAGCTGAGCCGCCTCCGGCTTGAAGATCAGCTTGCTCTCGAAATCGAGCCCCGGCGACAGGCCCATATGGGCGTGGGCCGGCCGCGCGTAGCAGTAGATGCAGCCATGCTCGCAGCCCCGGTAGGGGTTGATCGAGCGGCTGAAGCCAACGTCCGGACTGGTGTTCCTGGAGATGATCACCCGCGCCTTTTCGGCGGTCAGGGTGGTTTTCAATTGTACACTCTCAACCTCGTCCGGCGTCCATCCATCATCGAAGGCCTCGCGGGCTTGCGCCTCGTAGCGGCCCGACGAATTGGACCGCGCGCCGCGACCCCGGGGGGCGGGATGGGCCTGCTGGGTGAAGGTGGACATAGTTCATCCAAGCGTGGAAAAGAGAACAAAGCAAGAACTATTCGCTGTCGCCGCCGTGGATCGCCGGCAGGGCGGCTTGACCGCCGCGCCCGACACATCGCTTGTGGCGCCATGCTCAGCGTGATCATCCCGACCTTCAATTCGTCGACGCACCTGCAGGATCTGCTGCCTGTGCTGGTGCCGGCCGCGGTCGATGGGCTGGTGCGCGAGGTGATGGCCGCCGACGAGGGCTCCACCGATCCCACCCTGATGATCTGTGACGACGCCGGGGTGGAGGTGGTCACCGACGGCATCGCTCAGGCCATGAAGCGGGCCAAGCAGGACTGGATCCTGCTGCTGCCCGCCGACATCCGCCTGACCCACGACTGGGCCGAGCGCGTGGCGCGCGGGATCAAGCAGGGTCGGTCGGCGGGGCTCAAGGGCCAGAGCGAGGGCGGCTCGATCCTGGACCGGCTGAAGCCAGGACCCTGGGGCCTGCTGGTGCGCAAGAGCGAGCTGGGAAACCTGCCGCCGAACGCTGACCTCGCCGGCCTGCGCCGGCAGTTCGGGCGCCTCGCGACCCTCAAATAGGCTCAGTCGCGGTCGGGGGCGCCCAGGGGGAAGTTGGGCCGGAAGTAGCGCGCCTCGTCCACGGCGCGGGCGAAGGACGGCCGGGCCAGCAGGCAGGCGCGGTAGGCGCGCAGGTTGGGATAGGCCTCCGGGATCGGATGGACCCAGTCGGCGTAGAACAGGGATGGGGAGGCCGCGACGTCGGCCAGGCTATAGGCCTGGCCCGCCGCCCAGGTCTTGCCGGCCAGATGACCTTCGAGCCAGGCGTAGGCGCGGTCCAGCCGCTCACCGGCCAGGGTCAGGCCATCCTCGCTCTTCATCGGGATCCGCCCCAGCTTGCTGCTGACCGCCACCTGCATGGCGTCCATCACGTGCAGGTCGAAGAAGCGGTCGAGGAAGCGGACGTCCAGCGCGGCCAGCGGATCGGCGGGGATCAGGCGCACCGGGCCGGGGTGCTCGAGCTGCAGGTACTCGATGATGATGCTGGTCTCGACGAACTGGCGCTCGCCATCCACCAGCAGGGGAAACATCTGCATCGGCCAGCGCCGCAGCCATTCCTCGGCGTTCTGCGGCTTGTCCGGCCCGATCTCCCGGAACTCGAAGGGCGTGTCGTTCTCGTAGAGGGCGATGAGCGCCTTCTGCGTGTAGGACGAGAAGGGGTGGCCATAGAGGACGAGGGGCACCGGCGGACTCCGGATTGGCGTTGGGTCTTGAACGCTCGAAGCCTAGTCAGACCAATTGCACAATGCAACCGGTAAGCTCTAGCGGGCGGCCCACAGATTGTCGGCCGCGGCCTGAAGGTCGCCGGTGACGCTGCGCCGGGCCAGGGACAGGCCGTCCAGGTCCACCTCGTCCGGCCGCAGGGTCCGGCCGTGCAGGCTGTAGCCCACCTGGTAGACGGCCCGGTCGGTCTTGGTCACGCCGTCCTCGATGAAGACGGTCAGTACGCCGACGGGAACCCGTCCGGTCTCGGTTTTGGTCTTGCGCAGGCCGTCCTCGACCCAGCTCACCTCCAGGCGCGGATTGCCGGTGGTCTCGACGCTGCTGGCGCGGACCTGCTTTGGAAACCAGATGGTCTGGGTCTGGATCACCTGCTCTGGCCTCTGGGAGGCCAGGCGAATCCGGTCGCCGGAGCCTTCCAGGGTTCCGGTCATCAGGAAGGTCTGCTTCAGCGCATTGGCGCGGGCCTCAACCTGCCGCTCGCGCGCGGCCAGGGCCTTCTCGCGGGAGGTCTGTGTCCGCTCCCGGTGGGAATCCCAATAGCCCAGGACGGCCACAACGACAGCCACCACGCCCACGATCTCGGCCAGGCTCAGCCAGCGCAGGGGCAGGCGCTTCTTGCGGGGTGCGTCGCTCAATCTGGTCTCCGATGACCGCATGCGTCAGGTCCGGCCGCTTGAGCCGGTCGCCAAGAGCTAGTCGCAGATTGAGGACGAAGCGAGGCCTCAGCCGCGCTTGGAGCGCCGGGCCTTCTTCTCGGACTTGTCGGGGTCCTTGACGTCCTCGTCCTCGGCCACCTCGACCTTGGCCGCGGGCAGGGGCGCGTCCCAGCGGGCGTCGATGTACTTCTGGCCTGTGGCCAGCGCGTCCAGGGTGCGGGACTCCTGGCCGAACTTCTTCTGGTAGGTCCAGTAGGCCGCCATGACGTGTTCGACGTAGTTGCGCGTCTCCGGCGCCGGCATGCACTCGATGACCATCAGGCTCTCATCGTCGTCGCCGAGCATCCGGGCGGTCTTCTGCAGGGTGGCCGGCCCGCCGTTATAGGCCGCCACCGTGCGCAGGATGTCGTAGCCGACCCCTTCGCCCATCAGCCAGGTGACATAGTCCTGGCCGACCTTGAGGTTGTAGCTGGCGTCGAACAGCGGGCTCATGTCGTCGCGGAGTCGGGCGTTGCCGGTGGCGTGGGCCGCGGTGTCGGGCATCAGCTGCATCAGGCCCACAGCGCCGGCCGGTGAGACCACGCCGGGATTGAAGCGGCTCTCCTGGCGCACGATGGCGTAGACCAGGGCCTTGCTGATCTTGAAGCCCTCGCGCGGGTTCAGGTTCGGGGTCGGATAGTCGGGCTCGCCCCGGCGGCGCGCGGGGCCGGCGACGGCCATGTCCTGGGCCAGGCCCGCGTTGATGACGGCCGCCAGCTGCATCCAGCGCGCCCGGTCCTCCGGGGTGCGGGCCAGGGCCAGGCCGGCGCGCAGCTCCTGGCCGGCTTCCGGCACACGGCCGATCTGGGCCAGGGCGGCGGCGCGATGAGCCCGGGCGTCGTCGCGCAACATCTTGGTCACGTCGGCGGTGGACCCGCCGTAGGAGGCCTTGAGCACGTTGCGGGCCCGCGGCTGGTAGGGCCTGGCCTCCGACAGCGGCGTGGCGGGGCCGAGGCCGCGCAGGGCGACCTGACGCTCGGCGATCATGCCGTAGAAGGTGTGGGGCGACCCGGCCGCCTGGCGCAGATGGGTCGCGGCCCGATCGGAATGGCCGCCGGCCTCGGCGGCGCGGGCCGCCCAATAGGCGCCGCCGGCGCGGACCCAGATGTCTTCCTCGGTGTCCTGGGCCAACTGCGACAGATAGGTCTCGGCCTGGTCGTAGCGGCGCAGGCGATAGGCCGCCATGCCGGCGATCCAGCGCTCGCCGACCGCGCGGGCCAGCTCCAGGGCGCGCTTGGAATCGCCGGAATAGAAGGCCTCGCGGGCCAGCCGGGCGTTGTCGGCGTCGAAGGGGCCGCCGGAGCCGGGAGGCACCAGCTCGATCTTGCTCCAGTCGGTCCCGATCAGGCTTGGCACGGCGGGCGCGGCCAGGTCCGGCGTCTTGCGCTTGCTGGCCAGGGTGTAGATGCGCTCGGCCACCGGCAGGTCCGCATAGCGCGACAGCCAGCCCGACAGTTCGTCGAAGTTCGACTTGTGCGCCGTCGGGTGCATCAGGCCGCGATAGGTGACGTAGCCCGAAAGCGACGGGTCGCTGATCTCGACGGCCTGCATGGTGGCGTCGATGAAGTCGCCGCGGTCCACCGCCTCGAAGGCTCGGGCGTAGGCCTGGGCGTCAGCCGGCGTCAGGACTTGCGGGCTGCCGGCCAGCGCCTTTCCCGCGATCGTGGCGCAGATCAGGGCCAGGGCCGCGATCCGCACGCGCTTGGTCTGCGTCATGCCCACTCTCACGCCGCCGCGTCTTCGCTGGTCTGGCGTGACCCTATTTCTCAACGACCTGGGAGGTTTAGAGCCCTTATTGATGAAGAGAAAGTGCGTTCGCGCCGCAGGAGGCGCCGTTAAGGACGTTCCGGCCGATTGAGGCGCTCGGTGAGCGTCAGCAGGTCACTCCACGCCTTCTTCTTGGCCGCCGGTTGGCGCAGCAGGAAGGCCGGGTGCAGGGTCGGCATGGCCGGCAGCTCGATGGCGCCGTCGGCGGACTTCCATTCAAACCAGCGGCCGCGCAGGGACAGGATGCCTTCCTCCCGCTTGAGCATGGACTTGGCCGAAGGCCCGCCCACCAGCAGCAGCATGCGCGGCTTCAGCAGTTCGATGGCCCGTTCCAGGAACGGCGCGCAGACCAGCTGCTCCCCGGGGGAGGGGTTGCGATTGCCGGGCGGACGCCAGAACACCGAATTGGTGATGAAGACCTGGTCGGTCAGGCCGGCGGCGGCGAACATTCGGTCCAGCAGCTGGCCGGCGCGGCCCACGAAGGGGGCGCCTTGAATGTCTTCCTCCTGACCCGGCCCCTCGCCGATCACCATCAGGGGCGCGGTGAGCGAGCCGCGATAGAAGACCGACTGGCGCGCGGCGCCCTCGAACTTCAGCGGACAGCCGTCGAAGGCCTCGATGGCGGCCTTTAGGGCCTCCAGGTCCGTCGCCGCGGCGGCCAGACGCTTGGCCTCGGCGACGGCGCTGGACACGTCGGGACCGGCGGCGGGGGCTGCGCGGGCGGCGATCGGGGCGGCGATCGGCTTCTCCGGCAGGCGGATCGGGGCGATCTTGCCGGCCTCGATACGGTCGTAGGGCTCGTCCAGCAGCATGGCGTCGACGCCCGCTTCGGCCCAGAAGGCGAGCAGGCTTTCGGCGGCGATGTCACGGGCGGCGAGGGTCATGCGTCCTTGTAATCGTTGTTGCGACGGAGTTCACCCTTGACCGGCGACCGGCAAGCTTCCGATAAGTCGGCGAACGGATCAACGCCGCGCGGCGTAAGGGGAGGGGAACCCCTGACGCGCGGCCCAGAGGAGTTGTGGGGATCATGAGCGACGTCATCGAACGCGAGGCCATGGAGTACGACGTGGTGATCGTCGGCGCCGGCCCCTCGGGCCTCTCCGCCGCGATCCGCCTGAAGCAACTGGCCGAGGCCGCGGGCACGGAAATCTCCGTCGCGGTCCTCGAAAAAGGCTCCGAGGTCGGCGCCCACATCCTGTCGGGCGCGGTGATCGATCCCTCCGGCATCAACGAGCTGCTGCCGAACTGGAAAGAGCTGGGCGTCCCGCTGGAGACCAAGGTCACCCGCGACAAGTTCGTGATGCTCGGTCCGCAGGGCGAACTGGACATCAGCTTCCTGCCCTTCCCCAAGTGGATGCTGAACCACGGGAACTACATCGCCAGCCTGGGCAACGTCTGCCGCTGGCTGGGCCAGCACGCCGAGAGCCTCGGCGTCGAGATCTATCCCGGCATGGCCGCCTCCGAGGTGGTCTACAATGAGGACGGCTCGGTGAAGGGCGTCGTCGCGGGCGTGTTCGGCGTCGGCAAGGACGGCCAGCCCGGCCCCGACTACCAGCCCGGCATCGAACTGCACGCCAAGTACACCTTCATCGGCGAGGGCGTCCGTGGCTCGCTGGCCAAGCAGCTGCAGGCCAAGTACGGCCTGACCGAGGGCCGCGAACCGCAGAAGTTCGGCATCGGCATCAAGGAACTCTGGCAGGTTCCGGACGCGCAGTTCGAACCCGGCCTGACCCAGCACACCTTCGGCTGGCCGCTGGACAACGCCACCGG
>JAZKFM010000199.1:0-4367 GCA_040386415.1 Pseudomonadota bacterium | reverse complement strand
TCGTCGATCGCCTGGGCCGAACGGCGCTCGGCGTTGGCGATGCGTTCGGAGAGCTTTTCGGTGATGCGGCCGATCTCGGCGCCCAGACGCTCCAGCGCCTCGGCGTGGACACTGTCAGTGCGGCCCAGCTTGCTCTCCATCGCCTGGGCGATGCGGGCCACTTCGCCGCCCACCTGTTCAATCGCGTCGGCGCTGCGGTGCTCGGTGGACTGGACCCGCCGATTGAGGTTGTCGGCCACGGTCAGCACCTCCCGGCCCATTTTCTCGATCGCCTGGGCGGAACGCTGCTCGGCCAGGCGGACGTGATCGCTCATCTCGGCCAGCTTGCGCTCCATGCGATCAAAGCGGCCCTCCGCCGAGACCTGGAGCTTCTGGGCGATCTCGCCGCGCGCAGCGTCGACCCGGCTGCTGAGATTGGCGGCGAGCTGTTCCAGACGTCGGTCGAGGGCCGGCGAGGCGCCGCCCTCCACCGCGCGCAACCGGCTGTCCACGGTGGAGAAGGCGTCCTTCAGCCCCTCCATCGCCGCGGCGGTGCGCGACTCCGCATCGGCAAGGCGGTCGCCCACCCGGCTGACCACTTCCTCGATGAGGGCGGTAGGGTCACCGCCGCCGCCATGGGCCTGGACCTCATCCACCCGCTCACGCAGGGCGCCCAGGGTCTCGCGGGTGCGGGCCTCGCCCTCGTAGAGATGGTTGGCCACCTTGCCGAGCGCCTGCTCCAGGGCGCGCAGCGCCTCGGCGGAGCGCGGGCCGGCGGCTTCGCTTTCAACGCGACGGACGCGTTCCGCCAGGCGGGCCTGCTCGGTGCGGGCCTCGTCCACCGCGCCTTCGAAGCGGGCCGCCACGGCGATGTTCTCACGCTCGGCGATCTCGATGCGGGACAGGGCGTCGCGGACCGAATGCTCCACGGCGCTGATGGCCAGACCGGCGCGGCCTTCGGAGTGCTCGATACGGTCGGTCAGGCGGTCAAGCGCCAGGGTGACCCGGCCGATCTCGTCGGCGGGATGCTCGGGCGCCTCGTAGCGTTGGGCGGGCTCCGGCGCCCGGGGCGGGGCCATGGGCCGCGGCGTCTCGGCGCGGGGCCCGTCGTGACGCAAGGGCGCTTCGTAGATCGGCTCCCGGGGCGGCTGGGCGAGGAAGGCCTCGGGCCGGGCGTCCGGCGCGTCTTCGACCTCGCGCTCGGTGAAATAGGTTTCCGAGGTGACTTCTTCCGGACCCTCGTCCTCGAGGATCATGTGGTTCAGCCATTCACCCAGAGTCATGCCGGAGCGCCGGGCGAGGTCCTTGGCGACCTCCCGGGCTTTTGGGTCGATCCCTTTGACGCTCCATGGCGTCCCCGAGCTCATACCGAATCGTTCTCCGCAGGACTGACCTCAGACGCTATCCACCGATCCTTGGGGTGTAAACGCGAGGTTAACGCAAGATGTAGCGTCTGGAGCGATTGGCTGTGGATGATCCGCATCGTCCGTGAACCCAGGCGGGAACGGCTCTTGCGAATGGGAGACAGTCAAGAATCCGATCGGCTTTGCGGGTCGATCGCACCTGCGCTACGCCGTCGCACATGACGCTTTCCGTGACCCTCGGCTTGATCGCCGCCTTCCTGGCCATCGCCGTCTTCGCCGGCTGGCGCGGCGCGCAGCCGCCCAATCCGCTGAGGGGGGTGCGCATGGCGCCCTACCGGCTGATCATGGTGACGGCCGCGGCGGCGGTGCTGATCCTGCTGGTTCACTTGGTGAACCTGCTGGGGGTCAAGACGGGGCGCTGACCGTCTGCGGCGGCGCTTCCGGGCTCTCGGCCTTCTTGGGCCGCTTGGCGAGACCCGCCACCCCGCCCGAGGACAACAGGCCGACATCGGCCAGCAGCAGCGGGATGGCCCACTTGCGTGGGGCGGCGATGTAGCGGGGCTGCCACAGCGGGTCGTACTTGTCCTTGTAGGTGCGCACGCCCTGGAAGTTGTAGATCTCCTCTGCGTGCTCGAAGAACAGGTTGCCGACCCGGGACATGACCGGCGCCAGAGGGCGGTCCTCCAGCCCCGCCAGGGGCGCCATGCCGAACTCCACGGCCTTGTAGCCCTGGGCCCGGCCCCACTCGATCAGCTCCACGAACAGATAGTCCATGATCCGCTTGGGCGCGGCCGGGCCGTAGCGCATCAGGTCCATGGAGAAGGAGGTCTTGGCCGCCGTCGTCCACAGGGTGGCGAAGGCCACCACGGCGCCCTCGAACCGGACCACGGCCACCGGGAACTCCGAGACATAGCCGGGGTAGAACCCGCCCATGGAGAACCCCTTCTCGCCGCCGGCATGCTCGGCCAGCCAGGCGTCGGATATCTTGGCCAGGGTGGGAACGAGGTCGCTGATCTGGTGTGGCGGGATGACCTCGAAGGTCGCGCCCTCCTCGCCCGCCCTGCGCCAGGCGCGGCGCAGATTCCCGCGCTTGGTGCCCTCGATCCGGAAGGTGTCGAGGGGCACCGCGGCGGCCTCCCCCACCTTCTGGATCGAGAAGCCCAGCTCCACCACGTCGGGCAGGTGGTCGGCGCCGATTCCATAGATGCCCGGCCGGGCGGCATGGGCGTCGGCCAGTTCCCGGAACCGCCACAGCAGCTCCAGCTGCTCGTCACGGCGGCCGACCGGCGCTCCCAGCGCGATCCAGGAACGCCCCCGCACCCCGAACATCAGGAAGCTGTCGCCGCTGGCCGAGAACAGGAACCGCTTGTCCCCCAGCAGGGCGGCATTGGAGCCGGGCTCGGCCGCCTCCGCATTGGCCAGGATGTGGCGCACGCGCTGGAAATCGCGGTCGGCCTCCCCCACCACCGGCGGCGTAGCCGCGGTCGCCAGCATCCGCCACAGGCCGAAGGCGAAGAGGGCGAGGGCCGCCCCGGCCCAGGCGCGAATGGACCGGGCGGCGTCGGCGTCCACCATCATCCGCCAGAACGGTTGGTCGGCGTAATCGGCGTGCTCAAAGGACCAGAGGCCCAGCAGGCCCGCCCCCACCAGGGCGGCGAAGGCCGAGGCCAGCCAGCCCGGCGTGATCTCCATGCGCGACAGTCGCGCCGTCCGCGGGAAGGCCTCGCGGAACGGCAGCAGGGCAATGGCCAAGGTCATCAGCAGCGCGGTGTCTTCCCAGACAAATCCCTTCAGCAGCGAGAGGGAGGCGGCCAGCAGCAGGGCCCCTATGGTCGCGCCCCAGGCGGCGTCGAGCCGGGAGCGCAATCCGAAGGCCAGCATGACCAGGGTCAGGCCCAGGATCGACGAGAGGAAGTGGCTGACCTCGATCAGATAGACCGGTGTCACCTGGTAGAGGCGCAGGAAGCGGTCGGGCATCGAAGGCGTGGCGCCCGAGACCACCAGCATGACGCCGGCCGCGAGGGTCAGGACCGCGCCAAGGAAGGGGGCGACCGCCAGGGCCGCCGGCTTCAATTCTCGCCAAAATCTCATATGCGGTCCGTGCGTCCCCGAAGGCCCAGCCGACTAGATAGCCGATTTTTTGAGCTTTGGGCCGCGTCAAACAAGCGTTTCGTTCCTTGCTCTTGGGGCGCCCGACGCTAATGTGGCGGGCGCAAAACCTTGAGACCTCGGGAGGATTCCATGGCCGACTTCGGCGGCGGCGACATCGACGCGTTCCGCAGCGAGGTGCGCGCCTGGCTCGAGGCTAACTATCCGGCCGAACTGCGCGACCCCAAGGCCAAGACCGATCCCGAAGCCGTCTGGGGCGGCCGCGCTTTTGCGGGCGGTTCCGACCCGCAGGCCGTCTGGACCCAGCGCATGGGCGCCAAGGGCTGGACCACCCCGACCTGGCCCAAGGAATACGGCGGCGCGGGCCTGTCCCCCGCCGAGGCCCGGGTGCTGGACCAGGAACTGGCGGCTGGCCGCTATCGCCCCGGCGTGCTGGCTTTCGGCATCTGGATGCTGGGGCCTGTCCTGCTGGAATACGGCACCGAAGCGCAGAAGCAGACCTTCCTGCCCCCCATCGTCCGCGGCGAGATCCGCTGGTGCCAGGGCTATTCCGAGCCGGGCGCCGGCTCGGACCTCGCCAGCCTCGCCACGCGCTGCGAGGACAAGGGCGACCATTGGCTGATCAATGGCCAGAAGGTGTGGACGAGCTACGCCGACAAGGCCGATTGGTGCTTCTGCCTGGTGCGTACCGATACTTCGAAGAAGCATGAGGGGATTTCCTTCGTGCTGATCGACATGCGGACGGAGGGCGTTGAGACGCGGCCGATCCAGCTGATCTCGGGCGAGAGCCCGTTCTGCGAGACCTTCTTCAACGACGTGAAGATCCCCAAGGACCACCTGGTGGGCAAGGTCAACGGCGGGTGGGAGATCGCCAAGCGGCTGCTGCAGTATGAGCGCCAGAACATCTCGGGCGGC
>JAZKFM010000198.1:20070-21151 GCA_040386415.1 Pseudomonadota bacterium | reverse complement strand
CGGCGTGCGGGTCAACGCCATCGCGCCCGGCAACATCGTCTTCCCCGGCGGCGACTGGGAGACCCGCGCCAACGGCCCCCGCGCCGCGGCCTGGAAGCGCTGGATCGACCGCGAGGTCCCCCTGCAGCGCTTCGGCACGCCCGCCGAGATCGGCGCCGTCGCCGCCTTCCTGATGAGCCCGCTCGCCAGCTTCGTCACCGGCGCCGTGGTCCCCGTGGACGGCGGCCAGACGCGGTAGGGGCGGGGAGCAATTCGTCGTCTCGCCGCATTCCAATGAAGCGCGCCGGGCGCTGCGGTGAAGAGCGAGACGTGGATTAAGGTCGATTATGCGATCTTCACGCCGACGATGGCCGAGCCATGCGACGTTGACGGCCGCCTGCCCACCATGAATAGATTGGATGGCGACATCATCCGAGGAGACGGAGGGCCGCGAACTCTGACCAGGGCAGGGCCAAGTTTACAGGGGCTTCGCGAGCCATCTGTCGGCGAGATCGCGCGGGGACGATTATTGGATGCCGCAACCTAGGCAAGACTTCCGGCGAAGGCTCTTGATCTTGCTGAGCGGGGTCCTTTTCCTCCCTGCGATCATTCTGTTGGCCTGGACTCTGAGCCTCGAACTGCAGCGGGCGCAATCAGACGTCGAGCAAGACGCGCTGGCCAGGGCCGCCGATATCGTCAACGGAGCCGACTACCGGCTCGCGGTCTACGAGGGCATCCTCGAAACCTATTCGACCGCCCCCTCGCTGGCTCGGCGCGACTGGGACACTTCGAGGGCGCGAGGGCGGGAAGTTGTGGAACTCAGTCCCGGCCTGACCGCCCTGCTGGTCGTTGAGGACGCGACGGGCCGTGCCATCATGGATACTCGGCAATCCGCCGCTCGCGCATCCATGCCGCGTCATATCAACGCCGACCGGAGGCCCGCTGTCATGCGCGCCGGCGACGGATGCCCATGCGTTGTCATGCGCAGCCCTATCCGCCGCCTGCCGGGACACTCTGTGGTTGGCTTGGTCGAGCCTGAGATTTTCCAGGCCGTTTTGATGAAATCCCATGAGCCTGGGTCCGTCGCGGCCCTCGTCGACAC
>JAZKFM010000198.1:0-20060 GCA_040386415.1 Pseudomonadota bacterium | reverse complement strand
CGTATAGCAGCTACACGGATGCGGAGACGGCCAAGCGCATGGAGCAGGCGCGGAGCAAGTTCCAGGCGCGCGTGGGCACGCCCGCCACCACCTATGTCCGAGACGCGCATGCGCGTGGCGGGCGAGGCCTCTATCGCGGACGCACCCACGAGGGAATGGAGAACTATACAGCCTACGTGGTTTCTCGGACCTATGGATGGTCCGCCCATGTGGCGATCTCCCACACCCTCATCGACTCGCCACGTCTCTGGCTTTTCCTGACTCTTGCGGGGGGCGCGCTGCTCGCCTTGATCGTCGCCGCCGGCATCATCGCCTACGCCATCAGGGACATGGCCGCCCTGCGACGGACGGATCAGCAGATGTTGCGCCTGCAGAAGAGCGAGGCGATCGGCGGCTTCGCCAGCACAGTGGCGCACGACTTCAACAATCTGCTCACGGTGATCATCGCCAATCTCGATCGCATCGCGAAGGCCGACGCCGGACCTGACGTGGCTCGCAGGGCCGCCATGGCGCTGGAGGCCGCGAACCGAGGGGCCAAGTTGTCGAACCAGCTTCTGAGTTTCGCCCGCGACGGCGGGGGCAAGCTGGCCGCCCTTGATGTGTCCAGTCTTCTTGAGGGGGTCAGCGAACTGCTGCGGCAGTCTGTGGGCGGTGGGATCGTTCTGATGCTCACGCCGCCGGACTCACCGGTTTCGATCCTGGCGAACCGCGACCAGATGGAAATGGCGCTGCTCAACCTCGCCATCAACGCCAGGGACGCCATGCAAGGCAGCGGTCGCTTGGAAATTGCGGCACGCCGCCTGGGCGAGGTTGTGGAGATCGTTGTCACGGATAATGGCCCCGGCATTCCCCCCGCCGTCCGTGACCGACTGTTTGAACCTTTCGTCACCACGAAACCTGTCGGGGACGGCACGGGTCTTGGCCTGGCGCAGGTCGCCGGAGCCGTCGCCAACAGCGGCGGAACAGTTAGGGTGGAGTCACCTCCGCAAGGGGGTGCGTCTTTCGTCCTGAGCGTGCCCCTCGTCGCCGGCGCGGACTAGGTTGCGCGGCGTCGCCTTCGCCAACGTCATCTATCTCGCTGAGGCCACCCGCTACGACCGGCGTGCCCTTGACGCGACCCAGGGCAAGGTAGGTTCGCGGCTGATGTCGGCGAAGGCCGCGTTCGGCGCCGTCACCGACCGTCACCGGGCGATCCTCGCGGCGGCCCTGTCAGCCAGACGGACGGCTCGACCAGGATTTTAGGAGCGGTCGGGACGTCTCAGACGGAAGCGGACCGTGGCGATCCGCTTCGAGCAATTCGGGGGACAGCAGCATCACCCCCTGAAGGGAGCGGCCGCCCCGCGGCTGGGCGAATGCGTTACAGGGAAGCAGTCGCAAGGCGACCTTGATTGCGTTGTGAAGAACGACCGCGTTGTCGGAGCGCGCCCAACGCCATCGACAGATTGGCCGCATCGTCTTGCCGGCGGGCTATCGCGCGAGAAAACGGCGATGCACGCAGCCAGCAGGGCTCAAACCGCCTTTTGGCCAAGTCTCGCCTTTGTCCGGGCGAGCTGGGCCTTTTTCAACGCTGCAACGACGGTCTTCAGCTCCGCCCTGACCGCAGCCCGCCGCCGCCAGGGGCGCCATGAGTCTCTGGGGCCCACCGGGTCGCCGATGTGGAACGTCGCCACCAGTGTGGCGAACGGCTTTAGCGGCACGGCTGGGATGGGGCGAAGCCGGCAGTGACCCTCGGCGCGGAGCCGTTCGATTGCAGGACCAACGCCGCCGGCGATGCGGACGGTTTCCTCAAAAACCGCATCGGCGCAGCCCAGCCAGTGCGAAATCAGCCGGGTGCGTACGGCGCGGATCGCGGCGCGCGATTGTGTCCGGTTTGATCCCATGGGCTCGATCGACAGATCACATTCGGTGTCGAGGCCAAGGGAGCGGTTGTTGACGTTGGCCGATCCGATCCGCAGCAGGACGTCGTCTATGATGGCGAGCTTGGCATGGA
The DNA here is from genome assembly GCA_040386415.1 of Pseudomonadota bacterium. GTDB lineage: Bacteria > Pseudomonadota > Alphaproteobacteria > Caulobacterales > Caulobacteraceae > Phenylobacterium. The sequence goes on along the minus strand of JAZKFM010000198.1, from coordinate 18,070 downwards.
CGATGATGGTTCGGCCAAGGGTCGTGACCGGGCTGTAGATACGAAAACGCCCATGTTCATCGGCGGCCGTCAGCCGCTCGATGAAGAACGACCGGGTCCGGTCCATTGTCATCTGGTCGAAGTAGCTCGGCGCGTGCTCGGTTGAGACAAGGACAACCTCTGGGCCGTCAGGCTCGGCGAGCCTCTGGGCGAGCGCCTCGGCGATGACCGTGGACGTGAAATACTGGTTCTCAAGGTAGATGCACGACTTCGCCGCCGCGATGGAAGCCAGGTAGAGGGCTTCGATTTCGCGCACCTGTGGCTCTTTCCGCCAGGCCGACGCCGCCCGGGAGATGCCGACCCGAACGTCTCGGAATTGCGGGATGACTCCTTCAGGCCATGGATCGGTTTCAGGTTGGACCTCAGGTAATGGCAGGCGTTCGTCCGTCGCTCGAAACCACCGATCTCGAAAGAGCTCGCCCAGGGCGCCTGCAGCGCGTCCGTCGACCGCGCTCATGACCTCATGGCGTGGGTCGAAACAGGGCGGTGCGCCCGGCGTGGCGGCCCGGCGAAGGTTATCGTCCTCATGATCGCAGGTGTCCCATCGATCCGGACCGAAATCGCAGCCGCCACAGAAGGCGACCGCGTCATCCACCACAACCACCTTTTGGTGATGGCTGGCGCCGACCGGCAGCCTGCCGTCGAGGTGGTAGCGGATGGTTGTGCCCCGAAACGTCTTGGCCGCGCGCTGGGGATAAAATTCCTGGGTCACCGCGATCGGGAGTGCGGCCTTCCAGCAAAGGATTCTGATGTCGAGTTCAGGGCGCTTGAGGGCCACGGCCTTCAGGAATTCAGCGATGCGGCTATTGTCGGCCTCGGCGCAATCGAGCTGAGGCTCGAAGGCGGTCATAGGGTGGAAGGCCCATCCCAGCACATGCACTGAGCGGGTGGCCTTGGAGATCGCCGACATCACCGCTGAAAAATAGTCCTCAACGTCGACGAACACAGCAGCTCGGGGGGGTGTCTCCGTACGCCAGCAGGTGGTTCCAGGCTTCAACAACACGCGTAGTCTCCCGTGGCGGCTTGCGGCCGAGCCCGCAATCTTGACCAAAATTTCCGCGCACAGACCGTCCGCGCATGCCTCAACGCAAAGCGAAGCTTGAGGCTCCGTCAGCCAGCCGTTTTCGAGCATTGCCCGTGCGGCGGTGTCCTGACGTGAGACAGCGAGGATGGGCAAAGGTCTCAACGGCGAGGCCGGTCTCCAGACCGGAGGTCAGACGTTTTCGGCGCGACCTCGGCCAACCCGATTGACCGGTGCTAGGGTGCCGTCTGACACGGAGGTCGGCATGGGCGCGTCACGTCGCGGTGTGATTCTGGGGGCGGGCGCCGTGGCGGCGACGCCGGCGGCGCAGGCCGCGACGACGGGCGCGGAGGCGGCCTGGTTCCAGGCTGTGCTCGAGCGCTTCGCCGGCTTCGGGATCAAGGCTTCGGGCGGGCCGGGCGACACCGCCTGCGGCGCCTGGCTCGAGGCCGAGCTCGCCGGACTGGGCTATGCCTGCGAACGCCAGGCCTTCGAGGTTCCCTATGCCGACGTGCGGACGGCGACGCTCACGGTGGGCGACCACCAGGCGACGGTGTTTCCGCAGGCCCTGGTGATCGCGACCGGGCCCGGCGGACTGTCCGCGCCCCTGCGGCTGGGGTCTTCCGAGGGGCGCCTGGACGGGGCGATCGCGCTGATCGTCCTGCCGTTGCGGCGCTGGGTGAGCCTGGCGGAGCCGGCGGTCTCACGCGCGCTCACCGACGCCTTCGGACGCGGCGCGGCGGCGGCGGTGCTGGTCACCACCGGACCGACGGGGGAGGCCGTGGCCCTGAACGTCAGCGCCAGCAAGCCCGGCATCCGCAAGCCCGTCGCCATTCTGGCCCCCAAGGACGCCGAGCCCGTCGTGGCCGCCGCCCGGCAGGGGAAGGGCGCCACGCTCACCGTCGACGCCGTCTCGGGGCGGCGGCCGGCCTTCAACCTGATCGCCCGCCTCGACCGTGGCGCGCCCAAGACCCTGATCGTCACAACGCCCCGCTCCGGCTGGCACAACTGCGTGGCCGAGCGGGGGGCGGGCCTGGCGGTCTGGCTGTCCCTGGCCCACGGGCTGGCGGCCGCCGCGCCGGGGGTGAACCTCGAGTTCGTCGCCACCAGCGGCCACGAGTACATCTATCTCGGCGGCGAGCAGTATCTCGAGCACCGGGCGCCCAGGCCGCCCGCCACCCGAATGTGGGTCCATATCGGGGCCAGCGCGGCGGCGCGCGACTGGCACGAGTTCGGCGGCGTGCTTCGGCCCCTGCCCAGCGCCGACGCCCAGCGGGTGCTGACCGCCACCCCGGAGGTGATCGACCGCGTGCGCGCGGCCTTCCAGGAGATCAGCGGCCTGGAGGCCGTCTATCCCGCCGACCGGGCCCACGCCGGGGGCGAACTGGTGAACGTGATCGAGGCGGGCTACGCCCCGGCGATCGGCCAGTATGGCGGCCATCGCTACTTCCATACCGCGGGCGATGATCTGCGCTGCGTCTCCGGCGATCTGGTGGCGCCCGTGGCTGCGGCCTTCCGGGCGGCGATCGCGGCGTCCCTGGCCTAGACGCGCGGGACCCCGACGGTCACATGTCGGCCTTCGTCGGCCGGCCGCCAAGTGCGCAACGCCTTGCGCCGCAACACCTCGCGGTGCGTGCGGGGCCTGTGAACGGACTTGTCTTCCATCCACGGCGACCGACAGGTGAACCGGGCGCCCCGGCTTGACTCTCCGCCCCACCTGTCGCACCGCCCAGGGATGAAGAGACTGCTGATCGCGGCCGCCTGCGCCGCCCTGCTCACCGCCCTCCCGGCCCAGGCCGCGGACCTGGCGGCCACCGCCGCGGCGCTGCGGGACAAGGCGCTGACCGACCCCACGGCCTGGGATGTCCTGGAGAGCCTGACCACCGAGGTCGGGGCCCGCCAGGTGGGCTCGCCGGCCATGACCCGGGCCAAGGACTGGAGCGTCGAGACCTTCAAGCGGCTCGGCTTTTCCAATGTGAAGGTCGAGAGCTTCGAGACCCCGGCCTGGTCGCGCGGGGCTGAGAGCGCCTCGGTGATCTCGCCCTGGCCGCAGCCCCTGCACATCCTCGGCCTGGGCGGTTCGTCCCCCACGCCAGCGGGCGGGCTGGAGGCGCAGATCGCGGTCTTCTCCACCTATGCCGACCTGCTGGCCCAGCCCGTGGGAGCGCTCACCGGCAAGATCGCCGTGGTCACCCAGCCGATGACCCGGACCCAGGACGGGTCGGGCTATGGCGCGGTCAACGCCCAGCGCACCTATGGCGCGGTCGAGGCGGCCAAGCGCGGGGCGGTGGCCTATCTGGTCCGCTCGCTCTCCACCGACGACACCCGCCTGCCGCACACCGGCGGCGCGGCGCCCGCCGGCATCCCCGCCGCGGCGCTCTCCACCGTGGACGCCGAGCTGCTGGACCGGATGGCGGCGCGCGGCAAACCGGTGAAGGTGCGGCTGGAGATGGCCTCCAGCTTCAACCCCAAGGCCCAGGCCTGGAACATCTCCGGCGAGATCGTGGGGCGCGAGAAGCCCGACGACGTGGTGGTGATCGGCGGTCACCTGGACAGCTGGGACGTGGGCACGGGCGCTGTGGACGACGCGGCCGGCATCGCCATCGTGACAGGCGCGGCCAAGGTGGTCGCCGGCCTGCCCAAGGGCCCGCGCCGCACGATTCGCGTCGTGATGTTCGGCTCCGAAGAGCAGGGCGGCAGCGGCACGGCCTACGCCTCGGCCCACAAGGACGAGATCGGCAAGGTGGTGCTGGTGGGGGAGAGCGACAGCGGGGCCGGGGCCATCTGGTCGGCCGACCTGCCCAAGGGCAGCCGGGCCACGCCCGAAATGACCGCCTTCGCCAAGGCCGTCGCGCCTCTGAGGGTGATCATCTCCCGCACCGACGGCCGGTCGGGCGGGGCGGACGTGGGGCCCATGGTGCGCCTCGGCGCCCCGGTGGTGGACCTGCGCCAGGACGCCAGCCGCTATTTCGACCTGCACCACTCGCAGGACGACACCCTGGACAAGGTTGATCCCAAGGACCTGGCCCAGAACGTGGCGGTCTGGACGGCCTTCCTCTACACCGTCGCCGACAGCGATATCGATTTCCGCAAGCTCGCCACGGAGGCCAAGTGAGCCAACCCCTTTCCGGCCGTCACGTGGCCCTGCTGCTTGGCGGCCTCTCCTCTGAACGCGATGTCAGCCTGGTCTCGGGCCGCGAGTGCGGCGACGCCCTGGAGCGCCTGGGCGCCAAGGTCACCCGCGTCGACGCCGGCCGTGACCTGGCCCAGGTGCTGACCAGGCTGAAGCCCGACGTCTGCTTCAACGCCCTGCACGGCGAGTGGGGGGAGGACGGCTGCGTCCAGGGGGTGCTGGAGACCCTGAACCTGCCCTACACCCACTCCGGCGTCCTGGCCTCGGCGCTCGCCATGGACAAGGCCAAGTCCAAGGCGGTGCTCGCCGCCGCCGGTGTGACCGTCCCGGGCGGGGGCCTGTTCAACCGCTTCGAGGCCGCCGCCGAGCACGTGATGCCGCCACCCTATGTGGTGAAACCCAACGCAGAGGGGTCCTCGGTCGGCGTCTTCATCGTCCTGGACGGCGCCAACCGGCCGCCCCAGGAGATCATCGCGCCCGAATGGACCTTCGGCGAAGAGGTGATGATCGAGCCCTATATCCGCGGAAAGGAGCTGGCCGTGGCGGTGATGGACGGCAAGGCGCTGACCGTTACCGATATTGTGCCCAAATCGGGTTTTTATGACTACGAGGCCAAGTACGGGGACGGGGGGTCGGAGCACATCCTGCCCGCCAAAATTCCCTTGAAAACCTTGGAGAAAGCCATGGATCTGGCCGAGCGCGCCCACGCTGCGCTTGGTTGTCGCGGGGTTACCCGATCTGATCTTCGTTATGACGACATTAATGACATTCTGGTCCTTCTGGAGGTCAACACCCAACCCGGCATGACGCCGACTTCGCTCGTCCCCGAGCAAGCGGCCATGAAGGGCGTGGACTTTGACAACCTGGTGCTTTGGATCACGGAGGACGCTTATGCCCGCGGCGCTGCGGGGGGGATCGCGAGTTTCGGCGAAACCCCGGGCTAGAAAGCCCGCTGGCTCCAAGTCTCACTCCCAGGCCAAGGGGCCTGCGGGGTACGCCCCCGCGAAGCTGGGCGCCGCCCGCAACGTCGGCCTCTCCCCGCAACATGCCCTGATGGCCGCCGGCGGCGTGCTGGCCCTCGTCCTGATCGCGACCCTCGCCACCGGCGACCGCGCCCACAAGGCCTCCGAAGCGATCAGCGGCGCCGTGGGCGGCCAGTTCGCCCACCTCGGCTTCCGACTGAAGGCCGTGCACGTCCAGGGCGCCTCGGCCATGGCCACTGCCGACATCCTGGCCGCCGCCGGCGTCTACAAGGACCAGCCGCTGCTGGGCCTGGACCTGGAGGCCCTGCGCCAGCGCGTCGAGGCCGTCGGCTGGGTCAAGGAGGCCCGCATCGTACGCCTGCTTCCCGACACCCTGGTGCTGGCGGTGGTGGAGCGCAGGCAGCTGGCCGTCTGGCAGCACGGCGGCCAGAGCCACGTAATCGACGACCATGGCCGGATCATTCCCGAAGCCCGGTCCGACAAGTTTCCCACCCTCCCGCTGATCGTCGGCGAGGGGGCCAATGAATACGCCGCCCAGATCCTGCCGGAGGTGGCCGCGCGGCCGCGCCTGATGGAGCGGATCGAGGCCCTGGTGCGGGTGGACAACCGCCGCTGGGACCTGCGGCTGAAGGACGGCTCGCTGGTGCAATTGCCGGCGGTGGACGAAGACGGCGCCCTGATAAAACTGGAGCAGCTGGATCAGAGCCAGCGCATCCTGGAACTGGGTTTCGAGCGGATCGATCTGCGTGATCCGAGCGTGGTGGCGGTGCGGCCGCGCGACGGGGCCCTTCCCGGGCAACTCGTCGCGAACGGCGTTTGAGGAAGAAGAGGGCAGACCCAGTTGGTGACCCGTGTTGAGGACCGCAAGGAAAGCCGCGAGGGGCTGAAGGCCGCGCTTGGCCGCCAGCCGGTGATCGCCGCGGTGGACCTTGGCGCGTCCAAGGTGAGCTGCTTCATCATGAAGCATGACGGCGTGCGCCGTTCCGACCGCACCCTGACCGCGGCCGGCGTCGGCTATGTGCAGTCGCGCGGCGTGCGCGGCGGGGCCATCGTCAATCTGGACGAGGCGTCGGACGCCATCGCCCAGGCCGTCGAGCGGGCCGAGAACGTGGCCGGCGTGCAAGTCCAGGGCGTGACCGTCGCCACGGGCGGCGGTGCGCTGACCAGCCACCGGATTTCCGGCCGTGTGTCCCTGGGCGCGCGCGCCATCTCCGATCACGACCTGGTCCGCGCCATCCAGGCCGCCCTGGCCCAGATCAAACTGCCCGGCCGCCGCGCCGCCCACATCCTGCCCGTCGCCTGGGCCGTGGACAGCCAGTCGGGCATCCGCGATCCGCGGGCCATGTTCGGCCGTGTCCTGGCCGTGGAGCTGCTGGTGGTTTCGGTCTCCGAAGCCGTCTTCCAGACCCTGGGCGCCTGCGTGGAGCGGGCCCACCTGCAATTCGACGGCGTCGTCGCCGCCCCCTTCGTCTCGGCCCTCGCCGCGCTGGAGGAGGACGAGATGGACCTGGGGGCCGTCTGCATCGACATGGGCGGCGGCTCGACCTCCGCGGCCGTCTTCTCCGGCGGCAGCCTGGTCCACGTCGAGACCCTGCCCGTGGGCGGCAGCCACGTGACCGCCGACATCGCGCGCGGGCTTTCCACCTCCATCGCCGGCGCCGAACGCATCAAGACCTTGCACGGCTCGGCCATCGCCTCGGCCAACGAGGACCGCGAGATGATCGAGGCGCCGCCGCGTGGCGACGATCCGGGCGCTGGTCCGGTGATCGCGCCCCGGTCCCTGCTCAAGGGCATCATCGCGCCCCGGGTCGAAGAGACCCTGGAGTTGCTGCGCGACCGGCTGAAGGCCTCCGGCGCGCCTGTCGAACCCGGCGCGGGCCTGGTGCTCACCGGCGGCGCGAGCCAGCTGGCGGGCGTGCGGGAAGTCGCCGTCCGGGTCTTCGACCGTCCAGTGCGCCTGGGCCGTCCGCGCCGGGTGCCGCACCTGGCCGACGCGGCCTCGGGTCCCGCGTTCTGCGCGGCGGCCGGGGTGTTGCACCGTCACGCCTTCGGCCCTCGTGAGGCGGTTTCCGCCAAGGCGTTGGCCTCGGCCAAGCTGCGGCGCGATCCCATCGATCCTGGCGCCAACCCGGTCGCCAAGGCCGCCGCCTGGCTGCGCGAGAACCTCTAGCCTAGCCCCGCGCCGCCTTCATCCACAGGTTCATGCTGAAGCTGTGAACGGCTCAACTTGGGTTTTTGACCTCACGGCGCCCCTTGATCGCCTTGCGACTCACATTCGACTCAGTTGAGTCGCGATCCTGTTCTTTGAATATGATCAGCGGCTTGACGAAATTTGTGAGTCAGGGTGTCGCAGTTCAGGATTGGGAATCGCACCTAAGCCTTACGCACCAACAAATTTAGCTTGGTTAGCGGCTCGACGGACCTCCGACTCGCCTTATGCAGTTAACCGCCAATTAACGATGGTAGGCGTTTCCTTAACGCCATCCGTCGAGGGAGCCTGGCGGGCGGGTCGCCTTGTCTCCCAGCATGACTGACGGAGGACGTAGAGGTCCCAATGGCTATTGCACTTTCCGCGCCGCGCGCGACCGAGTTGAAGCCGCGCATCGTTGTATTCGGCATCGGTGGGGCAGGCGGTAACGCCGTCAACAACATGATCGAAGCTGGGCTGGAGGGCGTCGAGTTCGTCGTCGCCAACACCGACGCCCAGCAGCTGTCGTTCTCCAAGACCGACCGGCGCATCCAGCTCGGCGTCCAGGTGACCCAGGGCCTCGGGGCCGGGGCCCACCCGGAAGTCGGGATGAGCGCGGCGGAGGAATCCATCCCCGAGATCGGTGAGCACCTCGACGGCGCCCACATGGTCTTCATCACCGCCGGCATGGGTGGCGGCACCGGCACCGGCGCCGCGCCGATCATCGCCAAGTGCGCCCGCGAGCGGGGCATCCTGACGGTGGGCGTGGTCACCAAGCCCTTCCACTTCGAGGGCCGTCACCGCATGCGCCTGGCCGACGCCGGGATCAGCGAGCTGCAACGCTATGTCGACACCCTGATCGTCATCCCGAACCAGAACCTGTTCCGGGTCGCCAACGAGCGGACCACCTTCGCCGAAGCCTTCGGCATGGCCGACCAGGTCCTGCACTCCGGCGTCCGCTCCATCACCGACCTGATGGTGCTGCCCGGCCTGATCAACCTCGACTTCGCCGACGTCCGCACGGTCATGACCGAGATGGGCAAGGCGATGATGGGCACCGGCGAGGCGTCCGGCGAGGACCGCGCCCTGATGGCCGCCCAGAACGCCATCCAGAACCCGCTGCTGGACGAGGTCTCGCTCAAGGGCGCCAAGGCCGTGCTGGTGAACGTCACCGGCGGTCTCGACATGACCCTGCTGGAAGTCGACGAGGCGGCCAACGCTATCTCCGAACAGGTCGATCCCGAAGGCAACATCATCTTCGGCGCGGCCTTCGACCCGACCCTCGAGGGCATGATCCGGGTCTCCGTCGTGGCCACCGGCATGGACGGCGCCTCGATCGCCGCCATCGAGCCGAAGGTCGAGCGTCGTCCCCTGACCGCGCCGCCGCTGCGCGCCACCGAACAGGCGCATCAGCCCTATTCGCCGCCGCCCGTGCCCGCGCCTGAGCCGGTGCGCTCGATCTACGCCACCCCGGCCGCCCAGGCGCCGGCGCCTCGCTACGAGGCCCCAGCCTACCGCGCCCCGGTCGCCGCCGCGCCCGCGCCGACTCCGGCCCCCAAGGCCAGCTTCGACGAGGACCTGGACGCCCAGGGCGACCTCTACGCCGCGGCGCCCGCGCCCGCTCCGGCCCCCGCGCCGGTTCGTGTCGAGCCGCAGATCACCCAGGCCGTGGCCCCTCCGGCGCCGCCCGCCCAGCCCATGACCCGGATCGTCGATCCGTCCGTGGCCGAGGACGAGGATGAGCCGCTGTTCACCGACGCGGCCTTCGAGGATCGCCGTCCGCAACGCAGCGGCGGGTTCCTGAGCCTGTTCGGCAGCCGTCCCCGCTACGACGCTCCGGCGCCCGCGCCGGCGGCCCGTCCCGCCGCCCGCGGCGGCGCGCAGGCCGCTGAGGCTCCGGCCCCGCAGGAGCAGGCCGAGGGCCAGGAAGACCTGGAAATCCCGTCCTTCCTGCGCCGTCTCGCCAACTAGGCGATCGGCCATCGATCTTCGCGCAAGGCCGGGCTCACCCCCGGCCTTGTTGCGTTGGGGCTGCTGCTTCGCGTGTGAGGCGAGGGGGCCTAGGTCTTGATTCCGCTAACAAATCCTGACCTCGAACAGCGAAACATTCGGAAACAGGACGTGTCTTGCGGCGCCGCAGCATAAACGTAAAAGGGCATCTGAGGCGTATCGCGGCCACTCCCGGCCTGCGCTTCGACTCAAAGAGGGCTCCGGTCTTGGCCGCATCCGCGTTTCAACACACCCTGCAGGGCCCGGCGATCTTCGCCGGGGTCGGCGTGCACACCGGCGCTCACACCCGCGTCTCGGTTCGCCCCGCGCCCGCCAACACCGGCATTGTCTTCGTCCGCACAGACGTGACCGATCGCGACAACCGCGTGCCGGTCAGCGCCGAGGCGGTCTGCAAGACCCAGCTCGGCACCGTGATCACCAACGCCGCCGACGTCACCGTCGCCACCATCGAGCACCTGATGGCCGCCCTGGTGATGCTCAACATCGACAACGCCGTCGTCGAGCTGGACGGCCCCGAGATGCCGATCATGGACGGCTCCTCGCTGCCCTTCGTCGAGATCCTCGACCGCGCCGGGCGCCGGGGGCAGGACGCCCCGCGCCGCTACATCGAGATCCTGGAGACTGTCGAGGTCGTGGACGGCGACAAGCGCGCCACCCTCAGCCCCTCCGACGGCTTCGAAGTCGCCTTCGAGATCGCCTTCGATTCCAAGGCCATCGGCCGTCAGCGGGTCGACCTGCCGATGGACGAGCGCGCCTTCCGCAGCGAACTGGCCAACTGCCGCACCTTCGGCTTCCTGCACGAGGTCGAGGCCCTTCGCGCCATGGGCCTGGCCCGCGGCGGCTCCATGGAAAACGCCGTCGTCATCGAGGGCGACCGCATCCTCAACCCGGAGGGCCTGCGCCGTCCGGACGAGTTCGTGCGCCACAAGGCCCTGGACGCCATCGGCGACCTGTTCGTGCTCGGCGCGCCGATCCTTGGCCGGTTCGAGGGCGTGCTGGCCGGTCACGGCATCAACAACGCCGTGGTGCGCGCCCTGGTGGCCCAGCCCCAGGCCTGGCGCTACCGCAGCCTCGTGGACAATCTGGCCCAGGCGGTCTGACTCCCTTTCGGCCCGCCTCTCTTTCGACAATCTCGAGCTTTAGCTCGACCGTCGTCGGGTGGTTCCCTGCGTCCTCGCCCGCCTTCCGTTTGCGCCTCGCCGAGCGTGGTGTAGAAGCGAGGACTCGCAGCGCGGGGCCGCGCATTTGGTCTGTTTGAGGTGACGGTGTCCTTGCTTCGCAATTCCTGGGGTCGCCCGGCGCTCGTCGCCTGCATCGCCGCCGTCGCCTTGGCCGGCTGCGCCGGTAAAGAGAAGCGGCCCAAGCTGGCCTATGAAGAGCGCCCGGTGGAGCTGCTCTACGCCACGGGCGCCGATCGGCTGGATCGCGGCCTCTGGAACCAGGCCGTCGACTACTTCCAGGAAGTGGAGCGCCAGCATCCCTATTCGGAGTGGTCGCGCCGGTCGATCCTGATGACCGCCTACGCCCACTATCAGGCCAACAACTACGCCGAGGCCATCGGCGACGCCGACCGCTTCATCTCGCTTTACCCGGGCAATCCGGCGGCCACCTACGCCCACTATCTAAAGGCCATCTGCTATTTCGAGCAGATCGTCGACGTGGGCCGCGACCAGGCCGCCACCGGCCAGGCGCTGGACAACCTGCAGGAAATCGTCCAGCGGTTCCCGCGTACCGAATACGCCGCCGACGCCCGCCTGAAGATCGACATGGTCAACGACCAGCTGGCCGGCAAGGAAATGACCATCGGCCGCTGGTACCTGCGCCAGGGCGACACCATCGCGGCCCTTGGCCGCTTCCGCACTGTGATCGACCGCTATCAGACCACCAGCCACGCTCCTGAGGCCCTCTACCGCCTGGTGGAGGCCTATCTGACCCTGGGCCTGGCCGAAGAGGCCAAGCGCAACGGCGCGGTGCTGGGCTACAACTATCCGGGCGACGCCTGGTACGGCGACGCCTACGAGTTGCTGACCGACCGGGGCCTGCGTCCTTCTATCGAGCCGACCGGCAAGAGGGGCGGCCTGCTGCGCAACCTGCCGTTCCGCAAGGACAAGACCGCGACCATCCGGCCGCCGTCCGCTCCGATTGAAGAACCTAAGGCGAACTGATCCCTTCCAGCGCGCCTGATTCCAGGCGATCTTGCCGGCCATGTTGATCGGGCTTTGGATCCGCGACGTCGTGCTCATCGAGGCCCTGGACCTGTCCATCGGCCCGGGCCTGACGGCGCTTACCGGCGAGACCGGGGCGGGCAAGTCGATCATCCTCGACGCGCTTGGCCTGGCGACGGGCGCGCGCGCTGACGCGGGCCTCGTCCGCCAGGGCGCCAGCCAGGCCATGGCCTCCGCCGTCTTCGCCCCGCCCCTGGACCACCCCGTCTGGGAGGTTCTGGAGGAGAAGGGGCTGGCCTATGCCCGCGACGAGGATCTGGTGCTGCGCCGGACCCTGTCGGTGGATGGCCGCAGCCGCGCCTTCGTCAATGACCAGGCCACCAGCGTCGGCGTCCTGAAGGAGCTGGGCCAGCACCTGCTGGAGGTCCACGGCCAGCACGAGACCGTCGGCCTGCTGGACGCGCGCACGCACCGGCCGTTGCTGGACGCATACGGCTCCCTGCGGCCCCTGGCCAGGACCGTGAGCGACCGCTGGAGCGCCTGGCGCGACGCGCGCGCCAAGGCCGACGACCTGCGCGAGGCGGTGGATCGCGCCGCCGCCGACGCCGAGGAACTGACCCTTCGGCTCTCCGAACTGGACCGCTTGGCCCCACAGGAGGGCGAGGAGACCGCGCTCGCCGAGGAGCGCGCCATCCTGGGCGCCGCCGAAAAGGCCATCACCGACATCAATGACGCGCGGGGCGCCTTCGAGGGCCTGAGCAGCAAGCTTGCGGCGGCCGTCCGCGCCGTGGAGCATGCCCGCGCCCGCGCCGTCCAGGCCGGCGCCGCCGAGGATGGGCCCGCCGTCAGCCGCCTCACCGCCGCCAGCGCCGCCATCGACCGGGTGTTCGGCGAGGCCCAGGAGGCCGAGGCCGCCGTGGACGCCGCCGCCGAGGCCTTTGATTTCCGCCCCGACCGCCTGGAGAAGGCCGAGGAGCGGCTGTTCGAACTGCGCGGCATGGCGCGCAAGCTGCAGGTCTCGGTGGAGGAATTGCCAACCCTGCGCGTGCGCTTCGCAGAGCGGCTGCGGGCGATGGAATCCAGCGAGGACGACCTGAAGGCCGCCGACGCCGCAGTCGCCCAGGCCCGCGCCGCCTACATGGCCGAGGCGCAGAAGCTCTCGGCCTCCCGACGCGCGGCGGGGGGGCGCCTGGCCGCGGCCGTCATGAGCGAACTGCCGCCGCTCAAACTGGACAAGGCCCGCTTCCAGGTGGCCGTCGAGACCCTGGCGGAGGACCGCGCCGGACCGACCGGGACCGATCGCGTGGCCTTCGAGATCGCCACCAATCCCGGTGCGCCGTTCGGCGACCTGGGGGCCATCGCATCGGGGGGCGAACTGGCGCGTTTCGCCCTGGCGCTGAAGGCCGCCCTGGCCGGCCGCGCCGAGGGGGCGCAGCCGCTGATGATCTTCGACGAGGTGGACCAGGGGGTGGGCGGCGCCGTGGCCGACGCCGTGGGCCTGCGCCTGCGCAGGCTGGCCGCCGACGCACAGGTGCTGGTGGTGACGCACAGTCCCCAGGTCGCCGCGCGCGCCGACGCCCACTGGCGGATCGCCAAGGCCGGGGACGGTGAGCGCCTGCGCACGGCCGTGGAGACCCTGTCGCCCGCCGACCGCGAGGAAGAGATCGCCCGCATGCTGGCCGGCGCCCAGATCACCGATGCGGCCCGCGCCGCCGCCCGGGCGCTGATGCATGCCTGAGACCGCCAAACCCGTCGCCGATCTCGACGAGGGCGAGGCCGTCGAGGAGCTGACCAGGCTTGCCGATGAGCTGTCGAGGCACGACCTCGCCTATCACCAGCAGGATGCGCCGACGATCTCGGACGCCGAATACGACGCTCTGAAGCGCCGTAACCTGGAGATCGAGGCGCGCTTCCCGGAGCTGATCCGCGACAACTCGCCGTCCCTGCGGGTCGGGGCCGCGCGGGCCGAGCAGTTCTCGCCCGTCGAGCACGGCGTGCCGATGCTGAGCCTCGACAACGCCTTCTCCGACGAGGAGGCCGTGGACTTCGACGCCCGGGTCCGTCGCTTCCTGCGGGCCGACGCCGAGCCCATCGCCTACACCGCCGAGCCCAAGATCGACGGCCTGTCGGCCTCCCTGCGCTACGAGAGGGGCGTCCTGGTCCAGGGCGCCACCCGCGGCGACGGCCGGGTGGGGGAGGACGTCACCCAGAACCTGCGCACCCTCGCCGACATTCCCCACCGGCTGAAGGGCGCCGGCTGGCCCGAGGTTATCGAGGTCCGGGGGGAGGTCTATCTCGGCCACGAAGGCTTCGCGGCCCTCAACGCCGCCGCTGAGGCCGCCGGCCAGAAGACCTACGCCAACCCGCGCAACGCCGCGGCGGGCTCCCTGCGCCAGATCGACCCGAAGATCACGGCGACCCGACCCCTCAAGTTCTTCGCCTATGCCTGGGGCCTGATCAGCGAACCCTTCGCCGAGACCCAATGGGAAGCGCTCGCCAAGCTGAAGGATTGGGGCTTCCAGACCACGCCGCAGTCCCAGCGGGTGGTGGGTCGTGAGGGCCTGCTGGCCGCCTATCGCGAGATGGAGGCTGCGCGCGCCAAGCTCGCCTTCGACATCGACGGGGTGGTCTACAAGGCCGACCGCCTGGATTGGCAGGCGCGGCTGGGCTTCGTCACACGGACGCCGCGCTGGGCCATTGCGCGCAAGTTCCCCGCGGAGCGGGACCGCACCGTGCTGGAGGCCATCGACCTGCAGGTGGGGCGGACCGGCGCGGTGACACCGGTGGCCAGGCTGCATCCGGTCACCGTGGGCGGCGTGGTGGTGGTCAACGCCACCCTGCACAACGCCGACGAGATCGCGCGCAAGGACCTGCGGGTCGGCGACACCGTCATCATTCAGCGGGCCGGCGACGTGATCCCCCAGGTGGTGGAGGCGGTCCTGGCCGAGCGCCCCGCCGACGCCGTCCCTTTCCAGTATCCCACCCACTGCCCTTGTCCGCTGCGCACGCCGCTGGCCCGCGAGACCACGGCGTCCGGCGCCGAGACCGTGGTGCGCCGCTGCACTGGCGAGTTCGCCTGTCCCTTCCAGCGCATCGAACACCTGCGCCATTTCGTCAGCCGCCGCGCCTTCGACATCGAGGGCCTGGGGGAGAAGCAACTCACCGCCTTCTATGAGCGCGGCTGGATGCGGGAGCCCGCCGACATCTTCCGCCTGGCCCGTGACGAGGAGCGCCTGGCGGAGCTGCGCGGCAGCGACGGCTACGGCGAGACCAGCATCACCAACCTGGTGGCCGGGATTGACGCGCGTCGGCATATCCCGCTGGACCGGTTCATCTTCGGCCTCGGCATCCGCCATATCGGCGAGACGACGTCGCTGGCCCTGGCGCGGCACTACGAGACCGTCGAGGCCTTCATCGCGGCGGGGCAGGCGGCGGCGGAGCAACGACCCGGCGCCGACTATCTGGCGCTCTCCACCCTAGACGGGATCGGCCCGACGGCGCTGGAGGCGATCATCGCCTGGGCGCGGCCCAAGCCCGCAGCCCTGATCCCGGCCGAAGCCTCGATGGATGAGCGGTTGCGGCTCTCCATCCCCCGGATCAACAGCCGGGCGCGGCAGGCCCTGGCGGACCTGTTCGGCGACTGGTCGACCTTCGAGGCCGCGGTGACCAAGGCCGCGGGGCAGGGGCCTGGCGACGACTTCCTGGAGCTCGCGACAGTGGACGCCGTCGGCGTGGTGGCCGCCCGCATGATCGCCGAGTTCTTCGGCGAGCCCCACAACCGCGACATGGTGGCCAACCTCGCCGCCGAACTGCGGGAGGTTCAGGCGGTCGCCAGGCCCAAGACCGACACCGCCGTGGCGGGCAAGACCATCGTCTTCACCGGCGCCCTGGAAAAGATGACCCGCGACGAGGCCAAGGCCCAGGCCGAGGCGCTGGGCGCCAAGGTCTCTGGCTCGGTCTCCAAGAAGACCGACCTCGTGGTGGCCGGTCCCGGCGCCGGCTCCAAGCTGAAGACCGCCACGGACCTGGGCATCGAGGTGATCACCGAAGACGAATGGCTGGCCCTGGTGGCGGGCTGATGCCCGACGCCCCGCCCACCCTCGAGGAAGAGCTCACCATAGGCCTGCAGCGGCTGCGCGAGCACATGCTGAACCTGGCCGAACTGATCTTCGACCGGGTGGTGCTCAGGGCGCCCGACCATGCCGTGGCCCTGCGGCTGGCGGGCGTCACCAAGCACAAGCTGGGGGACAGCCACACGGCGCTGGAACGCCTGCGGGCGGCCACGGCGCTCGCGCCTGACGCCCAGATCGGCTGGTGGGACCTCTCCATCGTGCTGCGGGACGTGGGCGAGGGAGAGGCCGCCGCCCAGGCCCACGCCCGGGCTGTCAGCCTGATGGGGACCGATCCGGAGGCCGTCGCCCTGCCACCCCTGGCGCAACTCTCGCTGTCGTCCGACCGCCTGGTGCACGGCTTCACCATGGTGGACTACCCCTATACCGCCACGGTCCGCTACGGTTCGGGCCGCCCCTCGCATCCGGAGCTCGCCGCCCAGATCGGCGCGGGGCGCGAGCGGTACGAGACCTTCCTCACCGAACTCGGGGAGATCCAGGCCGACTTCGCGCAGATCCCCCTGGGCGGAAACTACGACGACTCCGCCCCCTTCTGGCTGAACAGCTGGTTTCCGGCGCTGGACGGCATGGCCCTGACCCAGATGCTGCGGCGCTACAATCCGCAGCGGTTCGTGGAGATCGGTTCGGGCCTCTCCACCAAGTTCGCCCGCCGCGCCGTCCAGACCTACGGCCTGCGCACCAAGCTGGCTTCTATCGACCCGGAGCCGCGCAGCGAGGTCGACAGGCTGTGCGACCGGGTGATCCGGCATCCGCTGGAACGGGTGGACCTGACGATGTTCCAGGGCCTTGAGGCGGGGGACATCCTGTTCCTGGATTCCTCGCACCGCAGTTTCCAAGGCTCGGACGTCACGGTGTTCTTCCTGGAGATCCTGCCGCGGCTGAAGCCCGGAGTGATCGTCCACATCCACGACATTTACCTGCCCGACGACTATCTCAGCGGCCACCTGTGGCGGCTGTGGAACGAGCAGTACCTGCTGGCCACGGCCCTGCTGTTCGGCGCCGACCGCTTCGAGATCCTCTTCCCCTGCTGGTTCATCGGCCGTGACCCGGCGCTGCGCGCCCAGGCCCAGGGCCTTCTGCAGAAGGGACCGCTCAGCGGCGTCGATCTCTACGGCGCGTCCTTCTGGATGCGAACCACCTAGAGCGGCGCGCAGGCCTTTTCCATCCAGGCCCGCACATCGGCGGGCACGCGGGGGCCGACCACCTTCAGAACGCGTGCGTGATAGGCGTCCATCTGGGCGCGTTCGTCGGGGGTCAGCAGAGACACCTCGATGAGCCGCCGGTCGATGGGGGCCAGGGTCAGGGTCTCAAAGCCCAGCATGGGGCGCTCCCCGCCGGCGATGGGGGCGGCCTCGGTGACGTACTGCAGGTTCTCGATCCGGATGCCGTAGGCGCCTTCCTTGTAGTAGCCGGGCTCGTTGGACAGGATCATGCCGGGCTGCAGGGCCACGAAGTTGGGCAGCTTGGAGATCCGCTGCGGGCCCTCGTGGACGCCGAGATAGGACCCCACCCCGTGGCCGGTGCCGTGGTCGAAGTCGAGACCCCGGGCCCAGAGGGGCGCGCGGGCCAGGATGTCCAGGGCCGAGCCGGTGGTGCCGGCCGGGAAGCGGATGGCGGCGAGCGCCAGGTGACCCTTCAGCACCAGGGTGAAACGCTCGCGCATCTCCTGGCTGGGCTCGCCGATGGCGACGGTGCGGGTGACGTCGGTGGTGCCGTCCAGATACTGGGCGCCGGAATCCACCAGCAGCAGCGAGCCGGACACGGTCTGCTTGTTCAGCCGCGTCGTGGGGCGGTAGTGGACGATGGCGCCGTTGGAGGCCGCCCCGGCGATGGTGTCGAAGGACAGGTCCTTCATCGCCCCGGTCTCTTCGCGGAAGCCCTCCAGCCGGGTCACCACCTCCACCTCGTCGGGCAGGCTGGTCTGGGCCTCGGTGGCCAGCCAATGGAGGAAGCGGGCCAGCGCCACGCCGTCGCGGGCGTGGGCCTCGGTGGTCCCGGCGATCTCGACCTTGTTCTTGGCGGCGCGGGGCAGGGCGCAGGGGTCCTCGCCGCGCACGACCTCGGCGCCGGACTGCGTGAGGGTTTCGAAGTACCAGGCCGAGGAGAGACCCGGGTCCACCAGGACCCGCTTGCCCTTGAGGTCGGCGAGCGCGCCCGGCAGGTCGTCGGGGGTCTCCAGGGTGACCTGGTTGCCGAGCCAGGCCGGCAGGTCGGCGGTGACCTTGGCCGGGTCGAGGAACAGGCGCGCCGTGCCATCCTGGTTGAGGATGGCCTGGGAGAGCGGCAAGGGCGAGCGGATGACGTCGCCGCCCCGGACGTTGAACAACCAGGCGATGGAGGAGGGGGCGGTCAGCACGGTGGCGTCGGCGCCCCGGGCGGCCAGGGCCTTGCCGATACGGGC
>JAZKFM010000197.1:0-7840 GCA_040386415.1 Pseudomonadota bacterium | reverse complement strand
ACGTCGAGACCCAGTGGTCGGAGGCCACCGGCATGCGGCTCTACGGCTTCCTGGGGCGTGATGAGCGCCGCGCCTTCGTCATTCTGCAATCCATTCAGGGGGTGGGGCCCAAGGCGGCGCTGGGGGTGCTCGATATCCTGTCGCCGGCCGAACTGGCCCAGGCCGCCGCCCGCGAGGACAAGGCCGCCGTGGCCCGCGCCAACGGGGTCGGGCCCAAGCTCGCCCTGCGCATCGTCACTGAGCTGAAGGACAAGCCGCTCACCGACGGTCCGGTGGCCGCCTTCCATGCCACCGCCGCGGCCCCCGCGCCGCTCGCGCCATCGGCCACAGGCGAGGCGGTCTCGGCCCTGATGGGCCTTGGCATCGCCGAGGTGAACGCGCGCCGCGTCGTCGAGCAGGCCGCCCTGCGCCTGGGGGATGACGCCACGGTCCAGGTGCTGATCAAGGCTGGTTTGCAGGAACTCGGCCGATGAAGGCCCACGCCAGCCTTTTCCGCCCCCGTTTACGGGGGAGGGGGACCGGCGCAGCCGGTGGCGGGGGCAACCCCATCCACGGCGGCCGGTCTCGCCCCCTCCACCACGCCTGCGGCGCGGTCCCCCTCCCCCGCTTCGCAGGGGAGGAAAGTTCATGACCCGCCTCGTTTCGGGCGAGGAGGTTCCCATGGAGGGCTCCGATAAGGCGCTGCGTCCGCAGACGCTTTCGGAGTTCGTCGGCCAGGAGCAGGCCAAGGGCAATCTTTCGGTGTTCATCGAGGCGGCCAAGGCCCGCGCCGAGGCCCTGGATCACGTCCTGCTGTTTGGCCCGCCGGGCCTGGGGAAGACGACGCTCGCCCAGATCGTCGCCCGCGAGCTCGGCGTGAACTTCCGCGCCACCAGCGGGCCGGTCCTGGCCAAGGCGGGCGACCTGGCGGCCATCCTGACCAATCTCGAACCGCGCGACGTGCTGTTCATCGACGAGATCCACCGCCTGCCGGCCAATGTGGAGGAGATCCTCTATCCGGCGATGGAGGATCACGTCCTGGACCTGATCATCGGCGATGGCCCTTCGGCCCGCTCGATCCGCATCGACCTGGCGCCCTTCACCCTGGTGGCGGCGACGACGCGGGCGGGCCTGCTGGCCACGCCGCTGCGCGACCGCTTCGGCATTCCCCTCCGCCTGGAGTTCTATACCCACGGCGAGCTGCAGAAGGTGCTCACCCAGGCCGCCCGCAAGATGAACCTGGAGCTGTCGCCGGACGGCGCCCTGGAGATCGCGGCCCGCGCACGCGGCACGCCGCGGGTGGCCGGCCGCCTGCTGCGCCGGGTTCGCGACTTCGCCGCCGCCGACGGCGCCACCCTCATCGACCAGAAGGCCGCCGCCAAGGCGCTCGCGCGCCTGGACGTGGACGAGGCGGGCCTGGACGCCCTGGACCGCCGCTACCTGCGCGCCCTGATCGAGAACTACGCCGGCGGGCCGGCCGGGGTGGAGACGCTCGCCTACGCCATCGCCGAGGCCCGCGACGCGGTGGAGGACGTCATCGAGCCCTTCCTGCTGCAGCAGGGCTTCATCCAGCGCACGCCGCGCGGCCGGATGGTCTGCGCCAAGGCCTACACCCACATCGGCCTGACCCCGCCGCCGCAGATCCAGGCCGGCGGCCAGCCGGGGCTGTTCGAGGAGGAGTAGCACCTCCTCTCCCCTTCTCAGGGGAGGGGGTAGGGTGAGGGGTCCAGGGCCTTTCCGCTGCTCAGCATCCGCCCGAACGCCCCCCTCACCCTACCCTCTCCCCCCGAAAGACGTGGGGAGAGGAGAGCAGGCCTCGACCGCCTCGCTCCCGTCGCGGCATAAGGGGGTGATGCGTACCCTTTCCCTGATCCTGCTGGGCGCCGTGCTCTGGTTCCTCGCCGCGGTGTTCATCCGGCTGGCCCTGCCGTGGGGCCTGTTCAGCGGCGGATACGCCACGGCCATCCTGTTTGGGATCACCGCCCTGCTGGCCCCGGTGCTGCTGAGCAGTGTCCATCGCCTGACCGCCGGCGGAAACAGCCCCCGCCTGCCCACCGCGGCGATCCTCTGCCTGGTGGGAGGGCTGCTGGACGCCGTGGCCATGACCTGGTCGCCCGAACTCTACGCCTCGAACCCCGCGCGCCTGGTGGCGGGCGCAGCCTGGCTGCTGTTCGGGATCGGCGCACTTCTCACCTCGGCCATGCTGCAGGACCGGACTCGATGACCCAACCCTCCGCCGGCGAGATCGTCGGCCGTGAGCACCGGCTGCCGGTGCGCATCTATTACGAGGACACCGACTTCACCGGGGTCGTCTACCACGGCCAGTACGTGCGGTTCTTCGAGCGCGGCCGCAGCGACTTCCTGCGGGTGGCGGGCATCGGCCATGCCGAGCTGCTGGAGCGCCCGGACCCGGCCGCCTTCACCGTCGTGCGGCTGGAGATCGACTTCAAGGCGCCGGCCCGTATCGACGACGCGCTTCTCGTGCGCACCACCTATGACCGGATGGCGGGACCGCGCCTGTTCATCGACCAGAAGATCACCCGTGGCGAGCAACTGATTGCCCAAGCTGTCGTCGAGGCCGCCTGTATCGATCTCACAGGACGGCCACGAAAGCCGCCTAAGGAACTCATAGCGACGCTTCGGCCTCTCTTTTGCTAGGGCTAGGCCATAAGTTCGACACTGCGCTGTCCCAAGCCAATCCTGGCCGGACGCAAACCACGGAGCCCAGGCCGCATGGACCCCGCAGTCCCCGCCGCGATCACCCCCGAGACCTTCTCCTTCATTTCCCTCTTCGTTCGCGCCGACTGGGTCGTGAAGAGTGTGATGATCGGCCTGGCCGTGGCCTCGCTCTGGTCCTGGACCGTGATCATCGACAAGTTCTTCCGCTTCAGCGTGCTGAACGGCCAGGCTGACCGGTTCGAGAACCAGGTTTCGTCAGGCCGCAGCCTGGAGGACATCGCCGCCGAGGCCGGCGAGCGGCCCAAGCACGCCCTGCCCCGCATGCTGCAGGGTGCGCTGCGCGAGTGGCGCGACGCCCGCGGCAAGGGCCTGTCCACCGATAGCCAGGCCGCCTTCCTGATCCAGCGGATCGACCGGGTGCTGGACACCACCATCGCCCGCGAGTCTCAGCGGGTGGAGGACGGCCTCGGCTCGCTGGCCATCGTCGCCACCGCCTCGCCCTTCATCGGCCTGTTCGGCACCGTCTGGGGGATCATGAAGGCCTTCCAGGAGATCGCCATTCAGAAGAGCACCAACCTGGCCGTGGTCGCCCCCTCGATCGCTGAGGCCCTGTTCGCCACCGCCATCGGCCTGGTCGCCGCCATCCCCGCCTATATCGCCTACAACAAGTTCTCCACCGACGCCTCGCGCTATACCGGCCGTCTCGAGGGCTTCGCCGACGACCTGTCCACCGCCATCCAGCGGCGGCTGGCGGACCGGACCTAGACCATGGCGATCTCAAGCCACGACGCGTTCTCAGCCTCGGGCGGCGGCGGCCGCCGGCGCCGCCGTGGCGGCCGCAGGGGCGCCCTGTCGGAAATCAACGTCACGCCCCTGGTGGACGTGATGCTGGTGCTGCTGATCGTCTTCATGGTGTCGGCGCCCCTGTTGACCGTCGGCGTGCCGGTGGAATTGCCCAAGACCGAGGCCGGCTCCATGCAGGACCAGGCCGAGCCGCTGACCGTCTCCATCCGGGCCGACGGCTCGCTGTTCGTGCAGGAGGAGCCCGTGGCCTTCGCCGGCCTCTCGCCGCGCCTGCGGGCCATGGCCGGCGACACCACCAAGCCGATCTATGTGCGCGCCGACGGCCGGGCGGCCTACTCCGTGGTGGCCCAGGTGATGGCGGCGCTGTCGACCTCCGGCTTCACCTCGATCAACCTGATCACCGACACGGGCGGCCCCTCCTCCGGCGGAACCCCCGCTCCGGACGCTCCGGCGGGTTGAGGCCGGCATGGCGCGCACCGGGTCGGATTTCTCTGCGGCGATGATCGTCTCCGTGCTGTTGCACGGCGGGGCGATCGTGGCCGGCTTGATGTCCTGGCCCAAGGACCCGCCCCAGGTGGGGACCACCGTGCCGGTCAACATTATCTCCAACGCCACCTACACCGACCTGCGGGCCGCGGCCCAGGCCGCCCAGGAGCAGATGGCCACCACCGAGCAGCCCGTTCCCGACGCCCCGCCGGAGGCCGCCGTCGAGGCGCCCCTGCCCGAACCCCTGCCCCCTGCCCCCGTCCCCGCGCCGAGCCCCGTCAAGCCCGCGCCGGCGGCGGCCAAGCCTACGGTCGATCCTACCGCCAAGGGTGTCCAGAAGCCCGCGGCCAAGCCGCAGAAGGCGCTGGACCTCGACGCCCTGTCGGCCAGCATCGCCAAGTCCCGCCCCGCCGGGGGCAAGTCCTCCTCCGCGGCCAAGGGGCCCACGAGGCAGGAGACTGCCCTTGAGGCCCGCGCCGCGGCCGGAGCCGGCAAGGGGGTCTCGGCCAGCGCGCTGGCGGGCCTGGTCTCGCAGATCGAGCGCCGGTGGAACCCCAACTGCGAGGTCGAGGGCGGGCGCGACGTGCGCGTGCGCGTCACCTTCACCCTCTCGGCCACCGGTCAGGTGGTCGGCGCCGTGGAGGCCGGCGGCCAGGAGACCTCCTCCAATCCCGTGGTCCGGGCCGCCGCAGAACGCGCCATCCGCGCCGTTCGCCAGGCCGCCGCCGACAAGGCCCTGCCCCGTGAAGTCTACGGTCAGGCCTGGGCCCCCACCTTCAACGCCCAGGAAGCCTGCCAATGAGCGCCCCAAAGGAGACCCGCCCGATGCGATTGAAGGCCCTCTGTCTGGCTCTCGCCAGCATCATGCTCGTCACGGTGTCATTGGCCACCCCGGCCGCCGCCCAGATCGAGATCAACGTCAACAAGGGCGACGTCCAGCCCCTGCCTATCGCCATCCCTGCCTTTGGCGGAACCCGCGGCGCCGACATCGCCCAGGTCATCACGGGCAACCTGGAGCGCTCGGGCCTCTTCGCCCCCATCAGCCAGCAGGCCCATATCGAGAAGGGCCTGAACGTGGCTGTCCAGCCGCGCTTCCCCGACTGGAAGGCGATCAACGCCCAGGCCCTGGTCAATGGGCAGGTCACCGTCGAGGGCGGCCGGCTGCGGGTCGATTTTCGTCTCTGGGACATCTATTCCGAGCAGCAGCTCCTGGGCCTGCAGTTCACCTCCACTCCGGAGAACTGGCGGCGCGTGGCCCACAAGATCTCCGACGCCGTCTATGAGCGGCTGACCGGCGAGAAGGGCTATTTCGACACCCGTATCGTCTTCGTCTCGGAGACCGGGGGGCGCATCAATCGCACCAAGACGCTCGCCATCATGGACCAGGACGGGGCCAAC
Source organism: Pseudomonadota bacterium (assembly GCA_040386415.1). Classification (GTDB taxonomy): domain Bacteria; phylum Pseudomonadota; class Alphaproteobacteria; order Caulobacterales; family Caulobacteraceae; genus Phenylobacterium. Next base: position 2,494 of record JAZKFM010000197.1, on the reverse strand, counting down.
CCCAGCTACCTGACCGACGGCTCCTACATCGTCATGTCGCCGCGCTTCTCGGCCACCAGCCAGGAGATCACCTACATGACCCTGCGGCCGGAGGGCTCGGCCATCTACCTGTTCAACCTGGAGACCGCGCGCCGCGAAAGCATCGGCCAGTTCCCGGGCATGGTCTATGCGCCGCGCTTCTCGCCGGACGGCGGCCGGGTGGCCTTCTCCGTGGAGCGGGGCGGCAACAGCGACATCTACGTGATGAACCTGAAGAGCCGCAGCTCCGCGCGCCTGACCTCCGACCCCGGCATCGACACCTCGGCCTCGTTCTCGCCCGACGGGACCAAGATCGTCTTCAATTCCGACCGCGGCGGCCAGCCCCAGCTCTACATCATGAATTCCGACGGCTCTGGCGTCCGTCGCATTTCTTACGGATCGGGCCGCTATACTACCCCGGTCTGGAGCCCGGTGGGGGACTTCATCGCCTTCACCAAGCAGACGGGCGGGGAGTTCCACATCGGGGTCATGCGTCCCGACGGTTCGGATGAGCGGCTTTTGACCACCAGCTATCTCGACGAGAGCCCCACCTGGGCGCCGAACGGGCGAGTGCTGATGTTCAGCCGTGAAACGTCCGGCGGACCTCCGCGTTTGTGGACGGTGGATGTAACAGGTCGAATCCTGCGACCGGCGCCCTATCCGGGCTCCGGTTCAGACCCCGCCTGGTCTCCGCTGCTCAACTGACGAGAGAATTCAGGTGTAACGTTTGCATAGTGGCGGTCATTTGAAATGTCCGGCACAGGGAAATGCAGGTACAGTTTAGTGAATGGCGCGGTTGGCGCCGGCGAAACCCAGCTTAAGGAGAAGCCAGACATGAGCTTCAGCACCAAGCACGCCCTTCGACTGGCGCTTGTCACCACCGCGGCTCTGTCCATGGCCGCCTGCGCCTCGAAACCCAAGCCCGGCCCGGGCGTCGGCCCTGGCCCCGGCCCCGGCTATCCGTCGCAACCGGGTCCCGGCCCTGGTGTCGGCAACGTGGTCCCCGGTTCGATTCAGGACTTCGTCGTCAACATCGGCGACCGGGTCTATTTCGATTTCGACCAGTATGACATCCGCTCCGACGCCGGCCCGGTGCTCGACGCCCAGGCCCAGTGGCTGATGCGTTACCAGGGCGTCCAGGTCCGTATCGAAGGCAACGCCGACGAACGCGGCACCCGCGAGTACAACCTGGCGCTCGGCGCCCGCCGCGCCAACTCGGTGCGGGAATACCTGGTGAGCCGCGGCGTCTCGCCGGCGCGGATCTCCACCGTGTCCTTCGGCAAGGAACGCCCGATCGATCCGGGCACCAGCGAGGACGCCTATCAGCGCAACCGGAACGGCCACACCGCCATCACCGGCGGCGCGCGCTAAAGCGCCTAGTACCAGTTCGAGGAGAGTGCGAGAGGGGTCCCCGCAGCGGGACCCCTCTTTGCGTTCTGGACGAATGCCACGGACGAGCCCCAATTTGGCCCACCCGACCTGAAGATGATGACCGCATGACCCTTCGCCGCCTCGCCCTCGCCTCCGCCGCCGTCCTGACCCTGGCGGGCCCCGCCTTCGCCCAGACGCCCATCGATCCTCTGGACGCCCGCGACGCGCGGCGCCTGGATCGCATGGAGCAGGTGATGCGCGAGCTGCGCTCCATCGTCTTCCAGGGCCGCGACTCCGGAAAGCCGGTGGTGGTCCAGCCCGCCGAAACCGACTACCAGCTGCAGGAGCTGACCCGGCGCATCGCCGACCTTGAACAGGCGCTCACCCGGGTGAACGGCCAGCTCGAGACCACCAATCACGACCTGCAACTGGCCAAGCGCGACGCCGAGGCTCTCAAGCGGGACAACAAGGCGCTGGCCGACCGGCTGGGCGGCATGGAGCAGCGGCAGGTAGCGCCCGCGTTCGAGGGACCGGCGCCGGATCTCGCCGGCGGCTCAGGCGACGTGTCCGCCCCCGCACAGACCGCGACCGAGGCCTTCACCGCGGCCCGCCAGCTCATGCTCAGCGGCGACTATACCGGCGCCGAGGGCGCCTTCCGCGACTATGCCGAGCGCTATGACACCAGCGCCAAGGCGCCGGAGGCCCGCTACTGGCTGGGCAAGACCCTCGCCGCCCGCGGCGCCAACGCCGACGCGGCCCAGGCCTATATCGCCGCCATCCGGGGCTGGCCCGCCACCACCTGGGCGCCCGACGCCACGGTGGAGCTGGCCCGCTCGCTGATCGCCATCCGGAAGCCCGCCGACTCCTGCCAGATCCTCGGCGAGTTCGACCGTCGCTATCCCAAGGCGACGGCCGCCGTGAAGGGCCGCGCCGCCGCCGCCCGGACCCAGGCCAAGTGCGCGGCCTGACCGCCGCCGTCCACGAGGTTCTAGATCGCCGCCTGCTGAGCGCCTCGCCCGCGCCGATCGCCGTCGCCCTGTCCGGCGGCGGAGACTCCCTGGCGCTCACCCTGATGGCCGCCGACTGGGCCAAGGCCCGGGGGCGC
>JAZKFM010000196.1:472-4383 GCA_040386415.1 Pseudomonadota bacterium | reverse complement strand
CAGGGTCTCGCCGATGCCGACGCCCAGATACCCGTGGAGGGCCTGGTAGGCGGCGACGGCGCCCGCGCGTTCGCTGGCGTCCCCGCCCACGTAAGCGGCGGCCAGCACCGGCACGGCGAAGACCCAGCGGGAAAGGCCGGCGAACTGGGCGACCGCGCTGGCCGGTCCCGCCCACCCGGCCGACAGGCCTGCCGCGTGCTCGATCCGGGGCGAGAGAAGGGCGAAGGACAAGGCCGCGGCGGCGAAACCGGCCCACGCCAGCACCAGCGGCTCACCGCCCCCGGCGAAGCGCGTGAGCACCTCGCCGGGAGGTTCGCGCAGGACGTCGTCGTAACCGAACAGTGAGATCAGCGCGGCATAGGGCAGGTTCACGGCCACAACAAAGGCCAGCATCAGGCCCGCGGTGGTGGCCAAGGTTCTCGCGTCACGCATCGGGCTCTCCTCCTGTCGGCTCGGCGTAGGCCCGGGCGAACAGCCATCGGAAGGCGGCCCGAATCCGGGCCTGGCCTTCGGGCGTGGCCAGATCCAGCCCGGCGAAACCCTCCAGGGTGCGCGTCCGCAGGGTCAGGTAGTGCAGCGCCGCCAGGAGAACGGCGTTGATCGCGGGTGCGTCCAAGCCCGGCGGAGCGACGGCGTCGCCCTTGGCCGCCTGCATCCACGTCCCCATCGCACGGCCACGGGCCTCGTCCAGCCGCCGCAGCGGCACGGAGGCTTCGACCAGTTCCCAGGACAGCACGCGCTGCAGGACGGGATCGGCGGCCAGCGCATCGGCGTAGGCCTCGAACAGGCCCGCCATCCGCGCGCCATAGCCGCCCTCAGGCGCGACGACGTCGGGGTCCCCGATCCAGAAGCCCACGTCCCCGCCCAGCGCGGTGAGGACCCCGTCGAGGTCGCCGAAGTACCGGCGGATCAGCACCTTGTCGCAACCGGCCTCGGCGGCGAGGGCATTCAGGCCGAAGCCTGCGAACCCGTCGCGGCCGATCAGCCGCCGCGCCGCCGCGAGGATCCGTGACTCGGTAGCGGCGCGATCCTTCGCACGCACCGGGCGGGCCTTGGTGGACTTGGGAACGGTCACCGCAGCTTCCTCAGCGCTTGGACGAAAGGCCGTCGACGGCCGCCACCTGGGCGGCTAGCCGCCTGGCGTGGCCATCCAGGGCGCGCTCAGCATGGGCGCGGGCTCTGAAGAACTTCAGCGGACCGCCGCCCCACATGGACCCGTTCGTGTGGGTGGCGAGGGCCGCCATCCGTTCGCCGGTGAGGCTGTCCAGGACTTCCGCCTCGGACGCCGCGCCGCCATTGGACATCGGCCCCACCAGGGGGGTCAGCAGGACGTTCGCGGTCACGTCAGCCAGATCATATCCTGTTATGGCGGCGCGCACGCGAAGCACGCCAGGACCGGGCTGCTCGACCAGCGCGTAGCGGCGCCCGAAGTGACGCTCAAGCGCCTCCGCGTAGGCCGCGGTCAGGGCCGCGACGTCGGCGGACTTCGGCTCGCGGGGGGTCCGGTGGCCGGGGTGGAACGATGGACGCTCCACGAGAACGGCCTTGTACGCCGCCCGCCCCCGGTCGTCCGCGGAGTAGGTCAGGGCCCGTGAGCCCTTGGCGCCCACGGGTGTCAGCGGTGCGCCGCCGAGATAACCCGTCTGGGTGGTCTGCTGGGACGCGCAGGCTGCGGACAGGCTCCCGCAGAGCAGGACGGCGGCGAGAGTGCGTGTGGGAACGAGCTTGAGAGTAATCATCGTGCTTTCTGATCGGGCGTGCGGAAGACCTGATGTCACCGCTAAGGGACATGTATGTCACCGACCGGTGACTTGCAAGCCGCAAACTCGCGCCGGGCGGTCGTCGCCGTGCTGGGCAGGTCTATGGCAGCGCGTAGGCCATCACGTAGTCGCCCTTAACGGGGCTGGATGACGAGCCACCTGCGTTGACCACGACGTACTGCTTGCCGGTCCTGGGCGAGACATAAGTCATGGGCGTGCCGGCGGCCTGGACCGGCAGGGCGGACTTCCAGATCTCCTTGCCGGTCGCGTTGTCATAGGCCCGCAGATAGGCGTCGGTGGTCGCGGCGCGGAAGGTGAGTCCGCCCGCGGTGGCGATGGGGCCGCCGATTCCCAGGGTGCCGATGGGGATCGGCAGGTTCGAGCGCAGGCCGAACGGCGCCTGGGCCTCCGCCGTACCGGTCGGCACCTGCCAGACGATCTCGCGCGTCTTCACGTCGATGGCCGTGAGCATGCCGTGCGGCGGCTGCAAGCAAGGCGTGAAGAGCGGGCTCAGGAGCCAGTTGTCGTCGGCCTCGTACGATACCGCCTTGAGGCTGGGCGGCGGTCGATCCCTGGCCAGCTTCAGCGAGACCTTGGGATCATTGCTGCGCTTGAGTGACACGCTCTGCGGCATGCGGACATCGCTCACGATCAGCAGCCCGCGCAGCGGATCGAAGGCGCCTGAGCCCCAGTTCATGCCCCCGGCATTGCCGGGATACTGCAGCGAGGGCTCGCCGGGGCTGCCGGGGGGTGTGAAGTCGCCTTCATAGCGCATCCGCTTGAACATGATGCGGCAGTAGAGCTGGTCCAGCGGCGTGGCGCCCCACATCATCTTCTCGACCAGCGGCTCGACGCCGATGGCCGGCATCTCCACCGAGTAGGGCTGGGTGGCGTTGACCCATTCACCGGACTGGGTTCCCCGCGGGGTGCGAACCTCGACGACCCGGGTCAGGGGCTGTCCGGTTCGGCGGTCCAGCACGAAGATCTGGCCGCGCTTGGTGAGCTGTACCAGGGCGGGGGTCGAACCGCCCGCCACGGGGAAGTCGATCAGCATCGGCTGAGCCGGGACGTCGTAGTCCCAGAGGTCATGATGCACGGTCTGGAACTTCCAGCGCTCCTTGCCGGTGGCGGCGTCCAGCGCCACCACCGAGGAGGAATAGAGCTCGGACTGGCCGGAGCGGTGAGACCCCCAGTAGTCAGGCGTCGCATTGCCGGTCGGCAGGTAGATGAGGCCCAGCGCCGGGTCGAAGGCGGGCGTGGACCAGACGTTGGGGGTACCGCGGGTATAGGTCTGGCCCCGCGGCGGCAGCTTGTCGATCGCCGGATTGCCCAGGTCCCAGGCCCAGGCCAGCTCGCCGGTGACGACGCTGAAGGCGCGCACGACGCCGGAAGGTTCACCGAGCTCCTGGTTGTCCATCACCCAGCCGCCGACGATGACCCGGTCGCCGATCACGGTGGGCGTCGAGGTCTGGAAGTAGAAGCCGGGCTTCATCGGGCCGACACCGCCGGTCAGATCGACCATCCCGTCCACACCGAAGCCGGGGCAGCGGGCGCCGGTCTCGGCGTCCAGGGCGAAGAGCTGGGCGTTTATCGTGGTGGAGATGATCCGTTTTCGGCAGAGCGTCGCCCTGGGCGCCGCAGCGGTCCGGGCGGCGGGGGCCACAGCGGAGCTGCGCGCCGGGGCCGTGGCCGCCGGAAGCCTAGGCGCGGCGGCGGTTTTGGCCGCCGGCTGCGGACGGACGGGTTGGGCGGCTGACGGCAGCCCAGGCTCGGTCCCGTCCCAGTAGCCGACGCCACGGCAGCGATTCCAGAAATGTGGCTTCACCTTAGGATCGTGCCGCCAGAGCTCCCGGCCGGTGTCGGCGTCGAGGGCGATGACCACATTGGTTGGCGTGCAGACGTAGAGCTTGTCGCCGACCTGGGTGGGCGTGTTCTGGTCCTGTGAGCCGCGGTTGGATTTTTCGCGGGTGCGGAACGTCCAGGCGACCTTCAGTTCGTCGACATTCTCCCGGTTGATCTGGTCGACGGGCGCGAAGCGCGAGCCGCCCGCGTCGCCCCCATAGTAACGCCAGTCGACGGGGCCAGTAGGCGCGGGGGCGGTGGCGCGGACCTGGGCGGGAACCTCGGCCTGGCCCCAGGTGAAGGTGTCGG
>JAZKFM010000196.1:0-462 GCA_040386415.1 Pseudomonadota bacterium | reverse complement strand
CGGCGCCCAGTACGCTCACGCAGGCGAGCGACAGGACGCCGACCGCCAGCGCCGACCAGGTACGAAGCTGCGCCTTGGGCGCGGAGAAGAGCACCAGCAGCACGAACAGCCCCAGCACGGCCGGGGCGAACAGCCGGGGTAGAAGCGGCCAGAAGACGAAGCCTGCTTCCCAGACAGCCCAGATCAGCGTCGCGGCCAGGACCACGGCATAGGCAAGCCCTGCGCCCGGATGCCGGCGCACCAGCAGGACCGCGGTGAGCAGCAGTCCCGCGCCGGCCAGAAGGTAGTAGGGCGAACCTCCCAGCCAGCTCAGCCAGCCGCCTCCGGCCAGCAATGCGACACAGTAGACCGTCGCACCCACTGCGGCCACGGTCAGGGTGATGGCCTCGCGCTGCATGAGGATTCGCTGCAGGACCCACAGTGTGGCGATCGAGGCGGCGACTGCCACCACGGCGCGATGCA
>JAZKFM010000195.1:6047-8477 GCA_040386415.1 Pseudomonadota bacterium | reverse complement strand
CGAGGACGAAGGCGCCGACGAAGAAGCAGACGACGGCGGCGATGAAGAAGCCGAACAGCACCGCGGCGACCGACATCAGGATCGGCAGCAGGATCAGGATATCGATGGCGCCGAGGCCAAGCACCGCGAAGATGGCCGAGGCCGCGGAGGAGGGCGTGCGCTCGTCGCGCCAGCGAGCCATGGTGCTCTCGGCCCGCACTTCCCGGGCCAGGCGTTCGGGGTCTCCGAGCGCGGTGGCCACTTCCTCCTCGGTGCGACCGGCGGCCGCGCCGTCGGCGAAGTGGGCGTCGTAGTCGGCGACGATATCGGCCACCGTCTGCGCCGGCAGGCCGCGCAGGCCTTCCCGCAGCCGGGCCATGAAAGCCTGACGTGTCATTTCGCCCCTCCAAAGACGATCTGGTCGACGGCGGCCGAGAACGAGGTCCAGGACGCCTGTTGGCTGGTGAAGCTGCGTTGGCCGGCCTCGCTCAGCTTGTAGTATTTGCGGGGTGGCCCGGCCGGGCTCTCAACCAGGTATGTCTCGACCAGCCCGTCCGTCTGCAGCCTGCGCATCAGCGGATAGATGGTGCCTTCCCCCATGCCGATGGTCTCGGCGAGGCGCGCGGCGATGTCGTAGGCGTAGCTGTCCTGGCGGTGAAGCAGGGCCAGAACACACAGCTCCAGCGCCCCCTTCTTCAGCTGAATTTCGATGGCCTCTGGCACGTGCGCCCCTCCTTGCTGACCAACGAGGTACCGCAAGGTAGTGGGTGGTGCAAGGTACTGCGCATTAAACGTTAGTAAGCTTTGCCTCCCCTGTGAGCGGCAGCGAACGGGGGAGGGGGACCAGGCCCCGCAGAGGGCGTGGTGGAGGGGGCGAGGCCGGGCGCGGGAGCATGAATTCGCCCCTTCCACCATCGGCTCTTCGGCCGATGGTCCCGCGTCCCCGTCAACAGGGAAGGCAGGTGTAGAGCGTCTAGCTTTTCACCTTCACATAGGTGCCGGGCGCATCGCCCAGCGGCTTCAGGGGTCCCTTCGCCGGGTCGCGGGCGGGCACCATCTTGCCGGAGCGGGCCTTCAGCCACTCGGCCCAGTGAGGCCACCACGAGCCGCCATGCTCCGTCGCGCTGGCCTGCCACTCCTCGAGAGAGGCGGGGAGGGCGTCGCTGGTCCAGTGCTGGTACTTGTTGGCGACAGGCGCGTTGATCACGCCGGCGATGTGCCCGGAACCCGCCATGGTGAAGGTCGTTGGCCCGCCGAACAGCTTGGCGCCCTTGTAGACCGAGCGCGCGGGCGCGATGTGATCCTCGCGCGACGACTGGACGTAGACCGGCGTCTTCACCGTAGAAAGGTCGATGCGCACGTTGTCCAGGGTGAGTTCCCCCTTCGCCATGGCGTTTTCGCCGTAGAAGCGGCGCAGATAGAAGGTGTGCAGCGTCTTCGGCATCCGCGTCTGGTCGGAGTTCCAGAACAGCAGGTCGAACGGCTTCGGCTCCTTGCCCATCAGATAGTTGTTCACGAAGAACGACCAGATCAGGTCGTTGCCGCGCAGGGCGTTGAAGGTGTCGGCCATGGTCTGGCCGGAGAGGACGCCGCCGCCCTCGTCCATCTTGGCTTCGAGGTCCTTCAGCCAGTCCTCGTTGGTGAACAGCAGCAGGTCGCCGGCTTCGGAGAAATCCTGCTGGGCGGCGAAGAAGGTGGCCGAGCCGATCGAGGTGTCGCCCTTGGCCGCCATGTGGGCCAGCGTCGCCGACAGCAGTGTCCCGCCGATGCAGTAGCCCACGGTGTTTACCCGGTCGACGCCCGCCTGTTCGCGCGCCGCGGCCACGCCCTCGTAGATGCCCTGGCGCATGTAGTCTTCGAAGGTCTTGGTCGCGAGCGTGGCGTCGGGATTGACCCACGAAGCGACGAAGACAGTCAGCCCCTGGCTGGTGAGCCAGCGGATCATGGAATTCTCGGGCCGCAGGTCCATGATGTAGAACTTGTTGATCCAGGGCGGGAAGATCAGCAGCGGGATCTCGCTGACCTGCTCGGTGGAGGGCGAGAACTGCAGCAGCTCGATCAGTTCGTTGCGGAAGACCACCTTGCCCGGCGCCGTGGCGACGTTCTCGCCGATCTTGAACATTTCGTAGTCGGTCTGGGCGATGGACAGTGCGCCACCGCCGCGGTTCAGGTCGGCTTGGAAATTCTCCATGCCCTTCAACAGGCTGGCCCCGCCCGTCGCCATCACTTCCCTGAGCGCGCTCGGATTGGAGGCCAGGAAGTTCGACGGTGAAAAGGCGTCGGTGAGCATCTTCATGAAGAACTCGACGCGCCGTTTCTCCAACGGGTCGACGCCGTCCACCTCGGCGACCATGCCGTTCAGGAAATTGGCGGTGAGCAGGTAGGACTGCTTGATCGCGTCGAACACCGGGTTGTCGGACCAGTCGGGGTCATTGAAGCGCTTGTCCCCTT
>JAZKFM010000195.1:5551-6037 GCA_040386415.1 Pseudomonadota bacterium | reverse complement strand
GACACGACCGGCTCGGCGGTTTCACCCGACGCACGGCGCGCGGCCGATTGCCAGAGGTCGAGGTAGCGGGAAAACAGGTCGGCCTGCGCCCGCATCATCCGGTCCGGCTGGGCCGCTAGCCGGCCCATCACTTGCGTGAGGGCCGGGGCCACGTGGAACGGATCGGGCGACAGGGCGGCGGGGCGCTCGGCCTGCCGCAGGGCCATCTCCGCGATCGCGCCCTGGGCCGTGATCGCGGCCTTGGCCAGGTTCATCGACAGGTTCTCGAGCTGGCCGCGCTGGTCGGCCGTGAACGCGGCGGGATCGAAGCCCGGAAGGCTCGGCGGAACCTGTGGCTTTGGCGCGGCCTGTGGCGCTGCCGCCGGCTGCGAGGCAACGGCTTCTGGCGCAGCCTGGGTCGCGTCCGCCTTCGTCGTACTCGCCTTCATACCGCCCGCCTTCTTTGCGCCCGCCTTCTTTCCGGTCTTCCGGGAAGGAGACTTGGGG
>JAZKFM010000195.1:0-5532 GCA_040386415.1 Pseudomonadota bacterium | reverse complement strand
TTCGCGTTGGACGATCATCGCATAAGACCTTGGCGCATATGAACGCCCCACGCCCGCTTTTTCCGTGTGCCGCCACGCTGCTTCGGCCGGTAATCGTCGGCGGGGCGTGCCTGCTGGTAACCGGCTGCATCGGGAACCCGTTCCAGGACACGCCGGTCGATCCGGCGTCGCCGGTCGCCGCAGACGTGGCGCGGATGACGCGCGAGGCCGGGCCATACCCCACGTTCGCTGGCATCCCGAAGACGCCGAAGGACATCCGGCCCCTCGCGCAGTATGGCCGCGACGCCAGAGCCATCCTTGCGGAGGGTGCGGCGCTGGAACGTGCGACGGCTCCGGGAACCTGGACTTTGCAGGGAACCGACCAGTTCGCCGAGAAGGCCCGGCGCGACGCGGGTCCACAGATCGAACCGCCCAAGCCGGGCGATGCCGAAGCCTTCGCGCGCGAACTGCGCGAGCGAGCTACCCCGCCTCCGCCGCGCTGAGTCCACCACGGGCCGCACGCGCCGCGCGAGGCACAAAAATCCCCGAACCCGGCTTGGCGGACTCCGCCCGCAAGTCTATCCAAGCCGTCACGTCAGCTCGCAGATCGGCCGCATGGGCGAACCGCGGCGAGAGAGCTTTATTATGACACCCGAATTCCACCGCATCCGACGCCTTCCTCCCTATGTCCTGGAGGAGGTCAACCGCATCAAGGCCCGGCTGCGCGCCGAAGGCACCGACATCATCGACTTCGGCATGGGCAACCCCGACATGCCGACGCCCAGGCACATCGTCGACAAGCTGATCGAGACCGCCCGCGATCCGAAGGCGGGCCGGTACTCCGCCTCCAAGGGGATCGTCGGGCTCCGTAAGGCCATGGCCGGCTATTACGACCGGCGTTTCGGGGTCAAGCTCAACCCCGACACCGAAGTCATCGCGACCCTTGGCTCAAAGGAGGGCTTCGCGAACCTCGCCCAGGCCCTGACCGCGCCGGGCGATGTCATCGTCTGCCCGAACCCGGCCTATCCGATCCACGCCTACGGCTTCATCATGGCCGGCGGCGTGATCCGCCACGTGCCGGCCCCGTCGCCGGAGGAGTACCTGTCTGGGGTCAGCGCCGCCATGCGCCACTCCAGCCCGGCCCCCAGCGTGCTGATCCTGTCCTATCCGTCCAATCCGACGGCCCAGTGGGTGGACCTGGACTTCTACAAGGAGGCCGTGGCGCTGGCGAAGAAGCACGACCTGCTGGTGCTCTCCGACATCGCCTATTCCGAGATCTACTTCGACGACAACCCGCCGCCCTCCATCCTGCAGGTGGACGGGGCCAAGGACATCGCCGTCGAGGTCAACTCGCTGTCCAAGACCTACGCTATGGCCGGCTGGCGCGTGGGCATGGTGGTGGGCAATGAGCGGATGTGCGCGGCCCTGGCCCGTGTGAAGTCCTATCTGGACTACGGGGCCTACACCCCGATCCAGGTGGCCGCCGCCACCGCGCTGAACGGCCCGCAGGACTGCGTCGATGAGATCCGGGCCATGTACAAAAGCCGTCGCGATACGCTGGTGACCTCCATGAAGCGGGCCGGTTGGGACATTCCCGCGCCGCCCGCCTCGATGTTCGCCTGGGCGCCGCTGCCCGAGCAGTACAAGGAGGCCGGCTCCATGCTGTTCGCCAAGCTGCTGATCGAGGAGGCCGGCATCGCCGTCGCCCCCGGCGTGGCCTTCGGCGAGTACGGCGAGGGCTATGTCCGCATCGGCCTAGTGGAGAACGAACACCGCATCCGGCAGGCCGCGCGCAACGTGAAGAAGTTCCTGGCCAATTCCGAAGAAATCCTCGGCCGGGCCCACAACACCCTGGCGGCTCAATGACCAAAGACGTCTGGCGCATCGGCGTCGCAGGCCTGGGCACCGTCGGGGCCGGCCTGCTGAACTTTCTCTCCGACCGGCCGGGGTTCGCCCCGGCCGGCGGGCAGGCGGTGATCACCGGGGTCTCGGCGCGCTCGCGCTCGCGGCCCCGGCCCTTCGACATCTCCAACCTGCCGTGGTTCGACGACCCGGTGGCCCTGGCCGCCTCGCCGGACAATGACCTGTTCGTCGAGCTGATCGGCGGCTCGGACGGCCCGGCCAAGGCCGCGGTGGAAGCCGCGCTCAACGCCGGCAAGCCCGTGGTCACCGCCAACAAGGCCCTGATCGCCGAGCATGGCGCGGAGCTGGCCCTGCTGGCTGAGTCCAAGGGCGTGCCCCTGCTGTTCGAGGCCGCCGTCATGGGCGGCACGCCGGCGGTGAAGATGCTGCGCGAGGCCATGGTCGGCGACGACATCAAGTCGGTGGCCGGCATCCTCAACGGCACCTGCAACTACATCCTGACCGAGATGGACTCGGGCGGCCGCGCCTTCGCCGACGTCCTGGCCGAGGCCCAGCGCCTGGGCTACGCCGAGTCCGACCCCACCATGGACGTCGGCGGCTTCGACGCCGCGCACAAGATCTCCATCCTGGCTGCCCTGGCCTTCGGATGCGCCCCCACCTATGCGGCGGCCGAGATCGAGGGCATCGACGGCATCGAGCTGCTGGATATCAAGCTGGCCCGCGACCTGGGCTACCGGGTCAAGCTGGTGGCCTCGGCCGACCGGTCGTCGGACGGGGTCCTGGTTCGCGTGCATCCGTCCCTGGCGCCGATCAATCACCCCCTGGCCCAGGCCGGCGGGGCGCTGAACGCGCTCTTCATCGAGGGGACCCGGATCGGGACCATCTATATCCAGGGCCCTGGCGCGGGCGCCGGTCCCACCGCCGCCGCCGTGGCCGCCGACATCGCCGACGTCATGACCGGCGCCGTGCGTCCGGTCTTCCAGCGGCCGGCCGGGGAGCTGAAGCCCTTCACGCCCGTTGACCCCTCCAAGAGCATGGGCCGGGCCTATCTGCGCTTCCTGGTGAAGGATGAGCCCGGCGTCATCGCCGCGGTCTCCGAGACCCTGGCCGAGGCCGGCGTGTCCATCGAGAGCTTCCTGCAGAAGCCGGTGGAGAACGCAGACGGCGTTCCCATCGTGCTGACCACCCACGCGGTGGCGGAGTCGGTGCTCACGGCGGCGATAGACCGCATCGCGAATCTGCCCTCAGTGCTGGAGAGACCGCGCCTCTTGCGCATCGCGCGCATCTGAGAATCTCAAGATAGTCGCCGGCTATGCCGGATTCCGGCAGGAGACGTGTCCATGAGTTCCGAAATCCTCGATCGCGGTCTGGTGATCGACGCCGTTCGCGTGACCGAGATCGCCGCCATCGCCGCCTGGAAACTGGTGGGCCGGGGCGACGAGATGGCGGCGGACCAGGCGGCGGTGGACGCCATGCGCACGGCCCTCAACGACCTGGATATCGACGGTGAGATCGTGATCGGCGAGGGCGAGCGGGACGAAGCCCCCATGCTCTACATCGGCGAGAAGGTCGGCCGGGGGAAGGGCCCCAAGATCGACATCGCCCTGGATCCCCTGGAGGGCACGACCCTGACCGCCAAGGCGATGGCCAATGCGCTGGCGGTCATGGCCTGGGCGCCCAAGGGAACTCTGCTGAACGCCCCTGACACCTATATGGACAAGATCGCCTGCGGGCCCGGCTACCCGGCCGGCATCATCGATCTCGACAAGACCCCGGCCCAGAACGTCGAGGACCTGGCCGAGGCCAAGGGCGTCGACCCCAGCGAGATCACCGTCTGCATCCTGGACCGTCCGCGCCACGCCGAGATCATCGCCAGCGTCCGCTCGGTGGGGGCGCGCATCTATCTGATCACCGACGGCGACGTGGCCGGTGTGATGAACACCGCCGACCCCTCCACCGGCGTGGACCTCTATCTGGGCCAGGGCGGCGCGCCGGAGGGCGTGCTGGCCTGCGCGGCCTTGAAGTGCGTCGGCGGTCAGTTCCAGGGCCGCCTGGTGTTCCGCAACGCCGACGAGAAGGCCCGCGCCACGCGGATCGGCATCACCGATTTCGACCGCAAGTATGACCTGCACGAGATGGTCCGCGCCGACGCGATCTTCGCCGCCACCGGTGTCACCAACGGCGCCCTGCTGGACGGCGTCCACTATGAGGACGGCTTCGTTCACACCCACACCATCGTCATGAACTCCGCCACCCAGACGGTGCGCGAAGTGCGGATGAAGCGGCCGGTGTGATGGCTGACGGCTCCACCCCGGCGGGCTATCTGGGCGTCACCAAGTCGCTCAGCGGCCGGCTGTGGCGCGAGCGGGCGGCCGATCCCGAGACCGTGCGGCGCCACGAGATGGCGCTGGGCCTGCCCGAGCCTCTGGCCCGCGCCCTGGCCTCGCGGGGCGTCGAGGATGGTCTCGGCGAGCACTATCTCAATCCGACCCTCAAGGCCCTGTTCCCCGATCCGTCCAGCTTCATGGACATGGACAAGGCCGCCACCATCCTGGTGGACGCCGTCGTCAAGGGCCGCCCCATGGCGGTGTTCGCCGACTATGACGTGGACGGGGCCTCCAGCGCCGCCCAGTTGGTCCGCTGGACCCGGGCGATTGGCGCGCCGCTGCGCATCTACGTCCCCGATCGGATCACCGAGGGCTACGGCCCGTCGCCGGCCGCCTTCCGCCGCCTGAAGGACGAGGGCGTCGAGCTGGTGATCACCGTCGACTGCGGCGCCGCAGCCATGGAGGCGGTGACCTACGCCATTGAGATCGGCCTGGAGGTGGTGGTGATCGACCACCACCTGATGCGCGGCGATGAGGTTCCCCCCGCCACGGCCCTGGTGAACCCCAACAGGCCGGGCTGTGGGTCGGGCCAGGGGGTGCTGGCCGCCGCAGGGGTCACCTTCGTCCTGATGGCCGCCCTGAACCGCGAGGCGCGCCGCCAGGGCCTGTTCACGGCCGAGCGACCCGAGCCCGACATCCGCCAATGGCTGGACCTGGCCTGCATGGGCGCCATCTGCGACGTCACCCAGCTGGTGGGCTTCAACCGGGCGCTCGCCTCCCAGGGGCTGAAGGTGATGTCCGGCTGGCGCAATCCGGGCCTGAAGGCCCTGCTGGACGTGGCCAAGAGCCAGGGGCCGGCCACCGCCTTCCACGTGGGCTTCGTGCTGGGGCCCCGCATCAACGCCGGCGGCCGTATCGGCCGCGCCGACCTGGGCGCACGCCTGCTTTCCACCGACGATCCGCGCGAGGCCGCCGACCTGGCCGCCGAGCTCGACGCGCTGAACGCCTCGCGCAAGGAAGTCGAGCGCGAGGTGCTGGAGCAGGCCGTCCAGATCATCGAGCGCGAGAGCAACCAGGCCGACCTGCCGGTGCTGCTGGTGTCGGCCGACGACTGGCACCCCGGCGTCATCGGCATCGTCGCCGGCCGTCTGCGGGAGCGCTATCGCAAGCCGGTGATGGTGATCGGCGTCGACCGGGCAGCCAATGTCGGCAAGGGCTCGGGCCGGTCCCAGCCCGGGGTGAACCTCGGCCGGGCCGTGCAGGCCGCCTATGAGGAGGGCCTGCTGATCGCCGGGGGCGGCCACGCCATGGCCGCGGGCCTCAGCGTCAAGCCCGACACCATTCCCAAGCTGCGCGCCTTCCT
>JAZKFM010000194.1:2701-6993 GCA_040386415.1 Pseudomonadota bacterium | reverse complement strand
CCTCTATGACGGGCGCAGGCTGTGGTTCATCGACTGGGAGAGCGCGTTCCTCGCCGACCGTCACGTGGACCTGGCGACCCTGGCCAACTTCATCACCCATGACGCGGGCGAGGAAGACCTGCTGCTGGCGACCTATTTCGGCCAGGCGCCGGACCCTCGGCAGCGGGCGCGACATCTGGTGATGCGGCAGGTGAACCACCTGTTCTACGGGCTGATCATGCTGACCGCCGTGGCGCGGCTGCGTCCGGAGGCGCAGATGGCCGGCGGCCTGGACGGGCCGTCGCTGGCGGAACTCCACCAGGGCATCGGCGCCGGGACCTTCGTCCTGGAGGGCTGGGACGGTCAGGTCGCCTATGGCAGGGCGCGCCTGGCCCAGGCCCTTGCGGGGATGAAGACGCAGGCCTTCGATCAGGCGGTCAGCACGCTGACCGCCTGATGGGCGCTAGTCGTGCAGGGACCGCTTGTTGGTCTCGGGCAGGAACAGCAGGCAGGTGACCACCGAGATCGCCGTGAAGGCGAAGGGGTACCAGAGGCCGGAATAGATATCGCCCACCGCCGCCACGATGGCGAAGGCGGTAAAGGGCACGAAGCCACCCACCCAGCCGGTGCCGATATGGTAGGGCAGGGACATGGCGGTGTAGCGGATGCGGGTGGGGAACAGCTCCACCAGGCAGGCGGCGATGGGCCCGAACAGGGCCGTGGCGGCAATCACGAACACCATCAGAACGCCGAAGACGCCGGGCAGGTTCATCCGCGCCGGATCGGCCTTCTCAGGATAGCCTGCGGCCTTCAGCCCGCCCTTGATGCGGCCCTCGATCTCCGTCTTCGCGGCCTTGGCGGCGTCCTTGGACAGGCCGGCGATGGAGCCTGACTCGACGATGCTCTCGCCGATCTTCACCTGGGCCTTGGCCCCGGGCGCGCCCACCTGATTCTTGTAGGAGACCCCGGCGTTGGCCAGCGTGCCCTTGGCGATGTCGCAGGAGGAGGTGAAGGCGGCCTTGCCCACGGGATCGAACTGCAGCGAGCATTCGGCAGGGTCGGCCACCACCACGATGGGGGTGCGGGCCTCGGCCTCGGCGAGCGCCGGGTTGGCGGTCTTGGCCAGCATGTGGAAGCCGGGGAAGTAGGCGGCCAGCATCAGGGTCATGCCAAACAGCATCACCGGCTTGCGGCCCACCTTGTCCGACAGCCAGCCGAAGAGGACGTAGAAGATGGCGCTGACCGCGGTGGCGGCCATCATCAGCATGTTGATGGTCTCGGCCGGGACCTTGAGGAACTTGTCCAAGAAGGTCTGGGTATAGAAGAAGGCCGTGTACCAGACGGCGCCCTGGGCGAACATGATCGCCACCAGGGCCAGGAGCACGATCTTCAGGTTCTTCCAGGTGCCGAAGGCCTCGGTGAAGGGCGCCTTGGCGATCTCGCCTTCCTCTTTCATCTTGGCGAAGGCCGGGCTCTCCGAGAGCTTCAGGCGCATGAAGATCGAGATGACCAGCAGGCCCGCCGAGAACAGGAACGGAATGCGCCAGCCCCAGGCGTCGAAAGCCTCGGGCCCGAAGTAGCGGCCCACCACGACCCGGGTCGCCAGGATCACCAGCAGGGCGCCAAACAGGCCGAAGGCCGCCGAGGTCTGCACCCAGCTGGTTGAGCGGCCCCGCGCGCCGGGGGGCGCGTGTTCGGCCACATAGATGGCCGCGCCGCCGTATTCCCCGCCGAGCGCGAAGCCCTGCAGGATACGCATCAGCACGAGCAGGGCCGGCGCGATGATCCCGACCTGGGCGTAGGTGGGCAGGAGGCCGATGGCCACGGTGGCCCCGCCCATCAGCACCACGGTGAACAGGAAGGCGCCCTTGCGCCCCACCTTGTCGCCGATGCGGCCGAAGACCAGGGCGCCGAGCGGCCGGAAGGCGAAGCCCGCGCCGAACAGGGCGAGCGCGGCGATATAGCCGGCGGTCTCGGGAAGCCCGGAGAAGAAGGTCTTGGAGATGACCTGGGTCAGGCTCCCGAAGACGAAGAAGTCGTACCACTCGAAGGTGGTCCCGGCGGCCGAAGCGCCCACCACGGTGCGCAACGAAGCTTCCTTCGGCGCCTTGGCCTCTTCAACTGCCGCCATACGTCTCTCCCCCGAGCTCTTTGTGGCCAAGGTCTAGCATTGGCTTGTGCGCGGTTGGAAGGGCAGGGCGCGCTTCTCCTCTCCCACAAGTGGAGAGGAGGCGATTGGCTAGGCCACCGCCTCTTCGGCGAAGTCGGCCGGCGCGCTCAGACGGGCGATCTCGGTGAGCAGGGCCGCAGGCGAGATCGGCTTGCCCACGACGCCGTCCATGCCGGCCTCCAGATAGGACTGGTGCTGGTGGGACAGGACGTTGGCGGTCAGGGCCACGATGGGAGTCTGAGCCACCGGACCGCCCAGGGCGCGGATGCGGCGGCAGGCCTCAAGGCCGTCGATGCCGGGCATCTGGACGTCCATCAGGATCAGGTCGAAGCCGCCCCGCGCCGCGGCCTCGACCCCGAGCAGGCCGTCGGCGGCGGTCTCGACGCTGGCGCCGAGATTCTCCAGCAGCTTGGTGGCGATCATGCGGTTGGTGGAATTGTCCTCCACCACCAGGATGCGCAGGCCCTCCAGCACCGGTTCGCCGGTGTCGGCGATGGCGACGACCGGCTCGGCGCTGGGGGCGGAAACCTCCAGCCAGAAGACCGAGCCCTCGTGCTCCACCGAGGTGAAGCCCACCGCGCCGCCCATCATCTCGGCCAGCTTCTGGGTGATGGCCAGGCCCAGGCCCGAGCCGCCGAACTTGCGGGTGGTGGACGCGTCGCCCTGGTCGAACCGCTGGAAGATGCGGCCCTGGGCGTCGGCGGGAATGCCGACACCGGTGTCGGCGATCTCGAAGTGGAGCACCCGGCCCGCGCTGGTGTTGTGCAGGGAGGCGCGGATGGTGATCGACCCTTCCAGGGTGAACTTCACCGCGTTGCCTACCAGGTTGAACAGGGCCTGGCGCAGGCGAACCGGGTCGGTGCGGACCCAGCCGAGATCGGCCAGACCCTCGAGCTTCAGCTCCAGCCCCTTGGCCTCGGCCTGGGGCCGCAGCAGGCGGGTGACCCCCTGGATCAGGGCGGCGGGATCGACGGACTCCTCGGCCAGGGCCAAGGCGCCGGCCTCGATCTTGGAGAAGTCGATGACGTCATTGAGCAGCTCAGCCAGCATCTGGCCGCAGGACAGGGCCTCCTCCAGCATGGCCCGGCCGTCCGGGCTGAGGCTCTCGGTCTTCAGGAGGTGCAGGACCCCCATCACCCCGTTCATGGGCGTGCGAATCTCGTGACTCATATTGGCCAGGAAAGCGGCCTTGGCCTCGGCGCCAGCCTGGGCGGCCTCCTGGGCGTCGATGAGGGCCAGTTCCTGGCGCTTGCGCTGGTCGAAGTCGTGCACCAGGCCGACGCCCTTGAGCCAGCGGCCCTTGGAGTCGCGCTTCAGGTGGTGGAAGACCCGCATCCAGCGCGCCTCGCCGGACGGCGTCATGATGCGGGCCTCGAAGGCCTCGCCGGACTTCCGCGTCTCGCCGTTGATGTCGAGGAAGGCCTGGCGGACGCCTTCCATGTCTTCGGCGTGGAACTTGGGGAAGTTGAGCTTCAGCGCGTCGCGATAGCTGCGTGAGGAGCGGCCTATCAGCTTCTTGAATTCCGGGCTGGCCCAGAAGGTCTTGTTGACGTGGTCGATCTCATAGACCCCGGCGTCGGCGGCGCTGAGCGCCACTTTCAGCCTCCGGGCGTTGGTCTGGGCCGCGCGCCGCGCGCTGGCCACCGCAGAGATATCGTCCACATAGGCCAGCATGCCGCCGATCTCGCCGGAGGCGTCCAGCCAGGGTCGAACCTCCCAGCGCACCCAGTGGCGGTTACCCTGGCTGTCGGTGAAGCGGTCTTCCTTGCTGGACACCACCTCTCCCTCGAGAACCCGGCGCTGGGCGGCCAGAAACTTGCGCGGTACGTCGGGAAAGACCTCGTCGAGCCGCCGGCCCAGGTGTTCGCGATGCCCCAGACCGAAGGCCTGACGCCAGCGGTTGCTGATCATCAGATAGCGCAGGTCGCGGTCGAACATGGCCACCGCGAAGGGGGCGTTTTCGATGAGTTGGCGAATCTGCCGCTCGGCGGCCACCGCCGCGTCGCGGGCGGCCACCATTTCGGTGATGTTCTGCGACATCCCCTTGAGCCCGTAGCCACGGCGGCGGCGCTCGCAGTGGAAGGTGGTGCGCCAGGTCGACCAGAGGCCATCCTTGTTGCGCATGCGCTGTTCGAAGGTCTGC
>JAZKFM010000194.1:0-2691 GCA_040386415.1 Pseudomonadota bacterium | reverse complement strand
GTACAGCTGCGCGTCACCCTCGAAGTGGCCGTGCCAACGGAATGCCGCCGCCTCCCCGCGCCGGAAGGCGGTCAGGATCGCGTCCCGTTCGTCCGGGTGCAGGATCGCAGCGAAGTCCTGGATGGTGGCGACATCGTCGGGGCCGTAGCCGGTGATGGCTCGAATATCGTCGGACCAATCGATCCGGCCGGTGAGGGGTTCGAAGGTCCAGGTCCCCACCCCGGCGGATTCCGAGAGCAGCAGACGCGTGCGGCGCGCGTCCTCCACCTCGGCTTCTCGCTCCTGCTCGCGGGTGGCGTCTCGCAGAGTTCCGATGATGTGCCCGTCGTCGGTGAGCTGGCTGCGGCCCTCGAACCAGCGGTAGGAGCCGTCCTTCATCCGCACGCGGGCGACGTTCTGGCCGGTGCGGGTCTCGATCAGCTGTTCAGCGAACTTGCCGAAGGCGTCGAGGTCGTCGGGATGGATGAAGTCGGCGGCGGACTTGCCGAGGATCTCGTCGCTG
The DNA here is from genome assembly GCA_040386415.1 of Pseudomonadota bacterium. GTDB lineage: Bacteria > Pseudomonadota > Alphaproteobacteria > Caulobacterales > Caulobacteraceae > Phenylobacterium. Next base: position 2,189 of record JAZKFM010000194.1, on the reverse strand, counting down.
GCCCAGCCGGTTGCCGCCGTCCAGGCCGGGTTCACCAGCTTGAACCTGGCGTCAGGTCCAATGACGAGCAGCAGCTCCTGGCTGTTGGCGAACAGCCACTGGATCATCAGGCCGTGCTCCGTCGGCGTGTTGTCCGCACGCTCTGCCGGCATCGAAATGGTCCCCCGCGTTCGAGGCCGAGTTTTAGGCGGGAAGCGTAAACGCAACGTTCGAAGAACGCCGTTTGATCGCAAAGGCTGAAGCGACTTCAACCGGCGGCCGTGGGGCAGGGTGTCGCCAGGCGGTCTTACGAAAAGTTCACTATCATGCGACGCACACTACCTTGTATGAAGCAGTACCTTGCGATGTTCGATCGCGGGTTTTGGAGGCAGGCCGCGTGGAAGCCGTGGAAGTTCAACTGAAGAAGGGGGTGCTCGAGATGTGCGTGCTCGCGCTCCTCTCCCGGGGCGACAACTACGCCTACGAGATCGCCAGCCAGTTGGCCGAAGGGATCGATATGGGGGAAGGCACCATCTATCCGCTGATGCGGCGGATGCAGGCCGACGGCCTGGTGGACACCTATCTGGTGGAGTCTTCCTCGGGTCCGCCGCGCAAATATTATCGGCTGACCGAGGCCGGGAAGACGAACTTCATCAGCCAGAAGCAGGCCTGGGTCTCGTTCTCCAAGGCCGTCAACGCCATCCTGGGAGACGCCCAATGACCCGCCAGGCGTTCCTTGCCCGGCTGCGGGAGGGCCTTGCGGGCCTGCCTGCCCACGCCATTAGCGACATCGCCGCCGACTATGAGGCGCACTTCGCCGAGGGCGAGGCGGCCGGCCGCACCGAGGCCGAAGTCGCCGCCGCTCTGGGCGACCCCGGCCGCCTGGCTCGCGAGCTGCGCGCCGAGGCGGGCCTGAAGCGCTGGGAGTCCGAGCGCAACCCGTCGGCGGCCGCCTCGGCGGTCTTCGCGGTGCTGGGACTGGGCGCCATCGACCTGCTGATCCTGCTGCCCATCGTGCTCTCCATCGCCGGGACCCTGCTGGGGCTGTTCGTCGCGGTGATCGCCGTGTTCGGCTCGGGCGGCTTTGTCTTCGCCGCCGGTCCGTTCCTGGACCCGCCGGGCGGGGTGGCCGCGGCCATGCTGGCGGGTATCGGCCTGATGGCGGGCTCGGTGTCCCTGGGCGCCTTGCTCTGCCTGGTCACCGTCGGCTTCGTGAACCTGCTCGTCTGGTACGGGCGTCTCCACTACCGGCTGCTCAAGCCGGCCATTGAACCTCAAGCCTGAAGGCCCCTGACATGATCCGCCTTCTCGTCATCATCGCCGTGGTGGGCTTCCTCACCTCCATCGTCACCCTGGGCGGCGCCGTGGCCCTCGGCGGCCGGGATATCGCGGCCCAGGGCTGGGACCGCTGGAGCTGGTCAGATCGTGACTGGAACATCGGCTGGGATGAACACGGCAAACGCCACAGCGGTTGGCGCAACCATCACAAGGACGATCCCGAATGGGCGCCCGTCACCCGGGAGCTGGCCTGGGACGGGGGGACCGCCCTGATCCTGGACGTGCCCGCCGAGGTCACCTTCACCCAGGGCGGCGAAGGTCCGGGCAAGCTCACGGTCACGGGGCCCAAGCGCTCCCTCGACACCCTGACCCTTTCGGGCGGCCGGCTCAGTGACCGCGTCAGTCACACCGGCGCGCGCCTGAAAGTCGTCATGACCGCCCCCAAGGTCACCCGCTTTGAGCTCAAGGGCGTCGATCGCCTCAACATCGAGGCCTATGACCAGGACAGCCTGGAGATCAGCACCACCGGCATGGCCAAGGTCACCGGCCAAGGCAAGACCAAGGCCCTGACCCTCAACATGACGGGCGCCGGCGAGGCTGATCTCGGCGGCCTCGACGCCGAAACCGTCGAGGTGGACATGTCAGGCGCGGCCGAAGCCTCCGTGGCGCCCCGCGCCAGCGCCCGGCTCAACATCTCAGGTTCGGGGGAGGTCGATCTGAAGACCCGTCCCGTGAAACTGGAAAAGAACATCTCGGGCTCGGGCGAGGTGCACGAGCTGGACTAGAGATCCGCGCAAGCGGAACGGCCGACGGTTCTTCCCCAAAAAGACGACTGGCCTGACTGGCCCAGGGCGCTCCCCCGCCCTGGGCATTTTCTTGTGGTCCCGATCGCCTGACCGGCGCCGCGGCTTAGAAAGCGTTCTCGCCGGTGA
>JAZKFM010000193.1:0-7621 GCA_040386415.1 Pseudomonadota bacterium | reverse complement strand
GGCAGTGGACCGGCGCGGAGAACAAGCTGATCCGCGAGGCGGCCAAGGTCGTGGTCCTGGTTCTGCCGGCGGCCGGAGGCGAGAACCGCCGCAAGCTGGGCGAGGTGCGGCAGGCCTATATCGAGCGCTTTCACCAGGACAGCGTGATGATGATCAGCCAGCGCGCCTGCGTGTCGTTCTAAGTCCGGAACCCGACTCGGGACCCGAGGGTTCTGTCTCCGTACTCAAGGAGAAGAACCGATGCGTAAGATTCTCATGCTCGCCCCGGCCGCCGTCATCGCCCTGACCCTGTCGGCCTGCGGCACCACCACCACCGAACGGGCGGCCACGGGCGCCCTCGGCGGCGCGGCTGTCGGCGCCGTCGTCAGCGGCGACGCCAAGGGTGCGCTTGCCGGCGCGGCCATCGGCGGTATCGCCGGCGCGGCCACCACGCCGCGCAACTAGTCAGACCCGGTCGAGCCCGGCGGCCATGGCTCTCAGAGCCTCGGCCGTCGCGGCGTCGGCCGGGAAGAACGTCTCCAAGGTCAGTTCCGACGTGCCAAACACCGTCGTCGTCGACAGGAACGACAGCACGCCCCCGCCGTCCGTCTTCAACTGAAACGGGATCGCCACGCCGGCGAAGTCGTCGGAAGGCCTGCGCGTGGGTTGGTCGCCGAGAATTGGATAGGCGCGGACTTCGGTCATCAAATCCGCCAGGCCCGGATCGGCCGTCAGCTCCACCTCACGGCGGAGCCGCTCCAGGATGTGGGACCGCCACTCATGCATATTGGCCGTCTTGCGCGCGAGTCCGCGCGGATGCAGGCTCAGCTTGATCACATTCAACGGTGGGACCAGCAGGTCGGCGTCGATCCCGGCCAGCAGCGGCGCCACCATGCAGTTGGCGCTGATCATGTTCCACTGTCGATTCACCGCCATGGCGGGGAAGGGCTCATGCCCCGTCAGGATCAGGTCCACCGCCCGGCGCGCCGACGCCAGCGCCGGATTCTCCAGTGACCGCTGCGGGAAGACCGGCGCGAAGCCGGCCGCCACCAGGATCACATTTCGCACCCGCAGAGGAATCTCCAGCTGATCGGCCAGGCGCAGCAGCATGTCGCGGCTGGGCTGGGCCCGGCCGGTCTCCACGAAACTCAGGTGTCGGGTCGAGACCTCCGCCTCGAGGGCGAGGTCGAGCTGGCTCATCCGGCGGCGCTGACGCCAGTCGCGAAGGTGGTCGCCCACGGCCGTAGCGGTTCTGGTCATGTCCCCACGATAGCGCGCGGCCTGCACCGGCCCCATGACCTGTCAGGTAATGGAGCCGCCCCGGCCCCGGACATGCGAAAGGCCGCCGGGGGCGCCCGGCGGCCTTTCCACTGTCAGACCCGGCGCGGCTCACGCAGGCCTCTCCAGGCACGCCTGGGTCTGCAGCGTCCGCTCAAAGGGAAGCCTCAGCGGGGGGGCGAGACGGAACCCTGAGCAGATGCGTTGACGCCCACCGAGGCATCCGCCCCGTTGCGCGAGGCGTTGGCCGAGCCGTTGGCGTCGCCGGAAGCCGAAGCGTCCAGGGCGCCGTCGATCGAGTCGACCGCGCCGGCCGAGGTGTTCTTGGCCGCCCGGGCCGCGCCGCGGGCGTTCGCCTTCGCTTGGCGGGCGGTCTCGCGGCCATAGCTGCTCGCGCTGGCGGCGGTCTCACGACCGTAGCCGACCGCGCTGGCGGCCCGGTCGCGGCCGTAGCCAGAGATGCCGGCGGCCGTGTCGCGACCTTGGCCAGCGGTATCGCGAGCAATTGAACCAACGCCGCCAATCGAGCCTGAGCCGGTGAAGCCGCCCGAGCCCATGACGCCGCCGGAGCCCATGACGCCGCCGCCGAGGCCGCCGATCATGCCGCCGGCTTGTCCGCCACCGCCGAGGCCGCCGCCAAGGATTTGAGCTTGAGCGCCGGCGCCAAAGGCCAAGAGGGTCGAGGCGGCCGCTGCCGCGATAATCGTGGAAGTACGCATGTGATCTTCTCCCAATATTGCGAGACGCGGGGGCATCTCTGGGAATCAAACGAGTGACGTCCGCCTTTCCATCCCGACTTCCTTGAGTTTTTCCGATCACTCGCCTGCGAGCAGGGCGCGGCCGGCGCCGACGGCCAGGGGCGAGGTGCGCAGGTCGAAGGCCACCAGACCCTTGCCATAGGTCGGATCGGGGCCGCGCGACCCCAGGTCCGTCGCCCGCCGCGACAGGCCGGCCACTGCGCGCGCCGCGCCCGCCTTGTCGGGGCTGGCCAGCTCCAGGGCCAGTCGGCCGGCGACCAGCGGCGCGGCGAACGAGGTGCCGCGCAGGGCCACATAGCCGCCCTGGCTGGAGGCCGCGGCCATGTCGGCGCCGGGGGCCGCGAAGTCCACGTGTCCGCCGCGTCCGGCTTCGGGCAGCACCCTGCGCCGCGCGTCCACGCCGGTGACCGAGACCACGCCGGGATAGGCGGCCGGATAGAGCGGCGGGGCTGCGGGCCCGTCATTGCCTACGGCGGCGACCACCAGATGCCCGCGGGCTGTCAGGGCGGCCACGGCGGCCTGCAGGGTCCGGTTGGGCGGCCCCACCAGGCTGACATTGATCACCGGGACCTGGCTCCGGGCCATCCAGGCCAGCGCCTGGGCGATGATCGCCGCCGAGCCTCCGGTGGGCGACCCTCCGTAGACGTCGGCCACGAGCAGGCGGGCGCCGGGCGCCGCGCCCCGGAACCCCCGTCCACGGCCCACCATCAGGGAGGCGACCGCCGTCCCGTGGGCGCTCACCTTCAGGCCGCCCGGCGCGAAGCCGCGCTGCTCCACGGGGCCCAGGCTGGGGTGCGCGGCGACGCCGCCATCCACCAAGCCGATACGAACGCCAGAGCCTGCGGCGCGCGCGGCGGGGCCAAGAGCCGTCACAGGCGCTGCGCCGGCCCCGAGATAGATGTGGTTGAAGTCGTACTGGCCCTCAGGATCCAGCGCCTTGAGCCGGCGGACCGCCTCTCGCGCCGAGACGCCGGTGGGCGGAGCCAGGGTCACGGTGCTGAGGTCCAGCCCCTCCAGCCGTGTCTCGGCGCCCACGCGGAACCCGGCCTGCTTGGCGATGGCCAGGGATCGCGGTGAGGGCGACAGGATCAGAACCTCCCCGCGCACCACCGCCTGACCCTGGTCGTCCACATCGATGACGTCGGCATGATCGCGGATCAGGGCTTGGACCTGCTGGCCCCGCAGGGCGGTGAGAGCCTCTCCCGCCAGAACCTCTGTCTGGCCGACCAGGCCGCCCACCGTGGCGGGTAGGGCCGATGCGGCGGGCAGGGGAAGGGAAGGGGGTGTCACCTTGGGGACCCGCGGCGCCGAGGGCGTGCGCGGCAGGTCGGGCAGTCCGCCCATCGGCAAGCCGCCGCCTATGCCACCCGGCGGTCCGCCGCCGGCTCCCGGCATCGACGGCAAGCCCACGCCGCCCAGTTGCGCGCTGGCCGGCAGGGCCACCACGCTCAACGCCACCACACTCAGCGAGCGGATGATCCAACGATGACAAGGCCCCATCGTGAATTCCTCCTCCCGACGGAGCTCTAAGCACGGCAGTGACGTTTTGTTCCGCATAAGCGTTTTCAGACGAGGTTCGCGCCGGTTCGTCGTTAGAAAAACGCGATCGGCTGGAGGGGACGATGGATGAAACGACCCGGCGTCGTCGTTTCATCCCCAGACAGAGGCGAGGTCTTGAACGACTTTCAGCGTGAGATCGTCGAACTGCTTCCCCGGCTGCGCCGTCTGGCGCGGGCGATCACCCGGGACGCGGCCGACGCCGACGACCTGACGCAGCTCGCTGTGGAACGCGCCCTCGTGCGCGCCGATCAGTGGGCGCCGGGGACCCGCCTGGATAGCTGGATGTACCGCATCATGAAGAACGCCTGGATCGACGAAACCCGCGCCCGGACCCGCCAGAGCCGCGTGTTCGCACCCGAAGAGCAAGGGCTGAACATCGGAACCGATGGCGCGGCGGCCATGGAGGCCCACCTCCAGGCCGCCTCGGTCGAGCAGGCCATGGCGCGCCTGCCCGACGACCAGAGACTGGCCGTGGCGCTGGTGCTGGTGGAGGGATTATCCTATCGCGAGGCGGCGGCGGTGCTGGAGGTTCCGGAAGGAACCCTCACCAGTCGCCTGGTCCGGGGCCGCAACGCCCTGTTGGCCGATCTCAGGGGTGCTGCATGAAGATCGATGACCGCAAACTGATCGCCTATGTCGACGGCGAGCTCGACGCCGCCGGCCGCGCCCAGGTCGAGGCCGCCGTGGCCGCAGACCCGGTGCTCGGCGTGCGCCTGGAGGAGCACCGCCTGCTGCGCGCAAAGGTCGCCGGCGCCTATGCCGGCGTCGCCCAGGAAAGCGTTCCGGCCCAGCTCATGGCTGCCGCCCGGGCCGCCGCCAAGGTCGATCCCGACAATGTGGTGAAGCTCGCCGACCGCCGGAAGCCGCCGCCTGTGGCCAAGCCGCCGGTGAAGGTCTCCTTGCCCGCCTGGAGTTCGGTGGCCGCGACCCTGATGGTGGGCGTGGTGGCGGGCTACCTGATCTCGCAACAGAACGCCGGTGTGCTGGCGCCCAGCATGGATGGATCCCTGGTGGCGCGCGGCGGCCTGGCTCGGGCCTTGAACAACAATCTCTCGGCCACGTCCGGGCCCGCCCGCCTGGGGCTGAGCTTCAAGACCGCCGACGGCCGCTATTGCCGGACCTTTCAGGCCGACGCCCAGCGCATCGCCGGGATCGCCTGTCGTGAGGGACCGCGCTGGATCGCGCGCATGACCACGGCGGCCCCGGCGCCCACCAAGACCCATGACTACCGGATGGCGGCCAGCGCGACGGCGCCGGCGGTGCTGGCGGCGGTGGACGGCATGATCGAGGGCGAGCCGCTGGATCGCGCCGGCGAGATGGCGGCCAAGGCGCGTCGCTGGCGGAACTAGGTCCGAACGTCGAACATGGTGCCCTGCGCCTTGTCCTGCACGCGCTGGCGCGTGACCTGTTCGTCGGTCTCGCGGTTTTTCACCTGGTCAGGCTTGGCCTGCAGGTATTCGCGCATGTGGCCGTTGTCGGTCACCGGCGTGTCCACACCTTCTTGGCGGGACGGGGCAGGCGGTGCGACGATCTTCGGCGCGGCGGTGTCGCGGGGCCGAACGGGATAGTCAGCATAGGATGAGGTGGCGCGGGTCGGGTCCATGGGGGGAGAATGACAGCTCAGCCATAAGCTTTCGTTCATCTTTGGCGTTAATTGGCGCCAACCATACCGCTGATATGCGAACGGCCGGCCCGTTGTCGGGGCCGGCCGTTCCATTGTCGGACCGCTCAGCGGTCCCGCAAACCTGAAGCGCTTACGCGCAAGCCTCGTAAGCGGAGGCCCAGATCACGGTTTCCACCTGCGGATGAAGACAATGAGACACTGGGTCACCTCCTTTCAGTTGTTGAACAAGACCTCGAATATGGGACCGATTTGATCGATCCGCAAACGGCGCTGTTGACGCATGCCGATTTCGTGTTCGGCGCCTGATTTTTCGTCCCCTGTGAAGCGAAGCCGAACGGGGAGGGGGGAGGAAAGCCTACCGCCGGCCGCTGGCCAGCGCCTTCTGTTGCAGGCTCGGGCGCCGACGCAGGTCGGTGACGGGCACGCTCAACTTGTCCAGCGCCTCGTTCATCGCCTTGTAGCCGCCGGCCACGGCGGGGTCATAGGCGGCCCAGTCGCGGATTTCGACCCCGGTCACGTCCGGCGTCACGAGGACGTCGGTGGCGTCGCGTGCCGCGGCCAGGTCGCGGCCGGTGGAGACGGTGGCCGCCCGCATCAACAGCGACACGATGGGCGGGCCCTTGCGCCACTGGCCTGAGAGAATCCAGCGCCAGACCGAGGAAGGACGCGCCACGTCGGCGGCGGTGATCGATCGCCCGCGCGAGACGTCGATGCCGATGATCGGCCCCAGCTCGTTGATCCGCATCACGTCGGCGGGGAAGTTCTTCATCACCGCCCCGTCCACCAGCACCTCGTTGTTGTGAGTGGCGGGCGGCAGGACGCCGGGCAGGGAGATGGTGGCGCGCAGGGCCTCGCGCAGCAGGCCGCGGCGGTGCAGCTGGTAGGTGCCGGTGGTGAGGTTCGACGACAGGCAGAAGAAGGGCAGCCACATGTCGGCGATCTGCACGTCGCCGAAGTGCTCGGCCAGCCGCTCGCGCACCTTCTCGCCCCGGGTCATGGCCAGCAGGGGGATGGCGATGTCGTCCAGGGGGCTGGTGTTGACGAAGGCCGCGCGGATTCGCTGCTCCATCTCCGCATCGTCCCACCCCAGTCCGACCCCGGCGGCGACGATGGCGCCCATGGAGACCCCACCCACGAAGTCGATGGGCACCTTGCGCTCGCTCAGCGCCTTGACCGCTCCGATGTGGGCGTAGGCCCGGGCGCCGCCCCCCGACAACACCAAGCCCACCGCCTGGCCGGTCAGGACCCGGGCGATGCGCTGAACGTCGCCGGCGTGGTCGCGGCGCATGTGGAACAGGCGGGCGGGCTTGGCGGCGTCCATCCAGGCCTCGGAGCCGACCGGCTTGGCGGTCCCGCGCTTCTGGACGAGGATCAGGTCCACCAGGTTCTGGCCCTGCAGCGGTTCGTTCACATGGGGATGGGTGGCCGGCGGAACGACGTCGCCGCGCCCGATCCGGAACAGCCGGTCGACCTGCCGCCCCACCACCTGCCGCCAGCCCAGGTCGGCGCCCTCGGCGCAGTAGAGGACGAAGTCGTAGTCGCGCTCGACCTCGGAGAACCATTCGGTGGGGGCGTGCTGGGCTTCGGCCCCCACGACGGTGACCGAGTAGCCGAGCTTTCCCACCTCGCGGGCGATGCGGTCCACCTGCGGACGCACGGCCACCGGCTCGCCGATGGTGACGAAGCCGAACACCGAGGGCGCCGCCCCCGAGGACTTGGTGGCGGCCTGTCGGCTGCGCAGGATCATCAGGCGGGCCAGTTCGACCATCACCTCGGAATCGTCGTCGCAGGCGTCGAAGAAGGCCTCGCGGGGCAGGGCGAAGATTTCCGAATCGCGCAGGGCGACCACATGGCCCGAGTGCGGCACGCCCGAGATCATCGACATCTCGCCGGCCGGCTCGCCGGGCCGGATCACGCCCAGGAACTGCGGCTCGTGGCCTTCCTCGCGCCGGAAGGCGCCCAGGCGCCCGGCGCGTACGAAATAGAGGTGGTCGGCCGGCTCCCCGGCGTCGAACAGGGTCACGCCGCCGGGCAGGGAGAACCAGGTGGCCTCGCCCTGGGCGCGCTCATCCTCGAACAGCCGAGAGAGCGCCGAGTCGGTCGTTATGCCGGGAAGGTTCGCCACGAAGCGGGAGCCTAAGGTGTGTCTCGCCCCTCTGGGAACCGGTTTTCGCTACTGTGGCGTCTTGGCCGCCTCGCCCTCGGCCAGGGCTTCGTCAGGACTGGCGCCGGACTGGGCCGCGGCGACAGCGGCCTGCCGGGCGCTCTCGCTCTCCACCACCGCCCGGCAGCTTGCCCGACGCAGCGCGGCTACCGGCACCCGCACCGTTTCCTTGTGCTTCAGCCGCCACTGGTACAGCGCCCAGTTCGCGTCGGCCGTGGCTTCGAGCTTGCCCTGCCGCTTGCCACGGGCCAGCGTTCG
>JAZKFM010000192.1:0-10558 GCA_040386415.1 Pseudomonadota bacterium | reverse complement strand
GTGTGAGTCTGAAAGGCAGGGGGTTTGAGATTCTCACCCCCATCGTCACGCATCTCGCTACGCGAGCCTGGTGACACTTCCCCCACTCGTGGGGGAAGAAGGAGCGCTCAGGCCGCCGGCTGATCTAAGGCCTGGAGCTGCGGCGTCACCTTCATGGAGGCGTGGGTGAAGCCCGCGACCTGGGCGACGTCCAGATAACCTTCTGAGGTCAGGCCGTGGATCATCAGGACGGCGGCCCGGCCCCGCGCCTGGGAGGCCAGGTTCAGCATGTGGCCCGCGACCTGGCTGTCGGTTCCGCCCAGATCGGCGGCGGCCACGGTGAGGCCCTGGAGCCGTGCGCCCTTCACCGGCCCGACGACGTCGCGGCCGGGGTGCAGGCGGACCAGCACACCCTTGCAAAGCTGGCCCACCAGGCCTGTGACCTCCAGCAGCCGGGCCTCCGGCGTGCCGCGATCCACGTCGATGAGCTCGACCATGATTCCGATCTTGACCCGCTGGGGCGGCAGGCCGTCGGCGCTGATCAGGGCCTGTCGGCCCTTGCGTGTCGACAGGGTGCGGAAGGAGAGCGGCAGGATCAGCGGCTGCGGTCGCTCCTCCGTGCCCGCGAACAGGGCGGCGTAGTCCAGAGAGGCGCGGTCGATGAAGGCGATGTCGTCGTCCGACAGCTTGGCGAAGGCCCGGGCCGGGACGGGGCGGCCGCTGGCGATGTGGGTGACGGTGGGCTCGATCCGCAGGGCCGCGGTCACCTTGTGGCGCAGGCTGACCGCCTCCTCGAGGCTGAAATCGATGCGCAGGTTCTGGCCCGAGGCGGTGACGAAGGAGACCGGGTTGCGCCGGCGCTCCTCGACCGGATCGACCGTGGCCCGGTAGGCCGAGACCACAAGCTCCTCGGGCGGGGCCGGGCGATGTGCGGCGACGCGGGCCGGGTCGATGTCGGTGCAGGCGAGTTCCTGGCCGTTGATGGCGCTGACGGCGCGGACCTTCATGTCGGCCGGGTCGGCGACCCCCAGGAAGAACAGCAGGGCCTCTTCCAGGATCTTCAGGCTCAGCGCCTGGGCGGCGACGCCTTCCTCGGAGGTCACGGCCACCAGGAAGTCCGTCTCGCCGATGCGATGGCGGATGTCCTGATAGGCCAGGTGCTCGTCGAACCGCTTGCCGACATAGGCCCAGACGGCGTCGCGCTTGCGCGGCCAGCGGTCGCCGGAGCGTTGCCGGATGGCGTCGACGCTGATGATGGTGACGCAGCCGCGTTCCACCAGGTCGGTGCCAGCCAGCCGTTCGAGCGCCGCGGCGGCGCCGCCAGCGGTGATGCGCTCGATACTCTTGGGCTCGCCAGAAAACACGCAGGAGCGACCGGTGAGGAACAACTAACACCCCATTATGGGGAGGCAGGCTTAACCAGGCGTTGCGGCGCGCCGTTCCTCGTCTCGACGCCGCCCCTGGGCCGTCGCATAAGGAGCCGATGGACAAGGTGCTTCTAGTGGCCGTGGGCGGCGCGGCCGGCGCGGTGGCGCGTTACGGCCTGGGAATCCAGGCCCTGCGGTGGTTCGGCACCGGTTGGCCCCATGGGACCTTCATCGCCAATATCGCGGGCGGGCTGCTGATGGGGCTGCTGGCGGGGGGCCTGGCCTTCAAGGGCGAGGCCGACCAGGAGAAGCTGCGGCTGTTGCTGGGGGTCGGCGTCCTGGGCGGCTTCACCACCTTCTCGGCCTTTTCCCTGGAGACGGCCCTGATGATCGAACGGCGCGCCTATGGCCCGGCCGCGGGCTACGCCCTGGCCTCGGTCGTGCTTTCGGTCGCGGCGCTGTTCGTCGGCCTGGTCCTGGCGCGGCGGGTGTTCGCGTGAAGGAGGTCCGCACCCTGTTCGTGGACGCCGGCGAGGACGGGGTCCGCCTGGACCGCTGGTTCAAGCGCCGCTGGCCGCACCTGAACCACATCCAGATCCAGAAACTGACCCGCTCCGGCCAGATCCGCGTCGACGGGGGCCGGGCCAAGCCCGACACCCGGCTGTCGGGCGGCTCGCAGGTCCGTGTGCCGCCGCTGCCCGAGCCGCCGGAGCCCGGCGCCCGAGCCGACCAGGGCATCGACGCCCGGGAGGCCGCCTACGCCAAGAGCCTGGTGCTCTATGAGGACGACGAGGTCCTGGTGCTGAACAAGCCCGCCGGCCTGGCCGTGCAGGGCGGGACCAAGACCCACAAGCACATCGACCGGCTGCTGAGCGCCTGGGGGGAGGGGCTGGAGCGGCCGCGCCTGGTCCACCGTCTGGACCGCGACACCTCGGGCGTCCTGGTGCTGGGCAAGACGCCAGGCGCGGCGGCGAAGCTGGCCGGCGCCTTCGCCCGGCGCAAGGCGCAGAAGACCTATTGGGCCATTGTCATCGGCTTCCCCAAGCCGGGCGAGGGCGTGCTGGAACTGCCCCTGGTGAAGAAGGGGATCGGCGACCGTGAGATGGTGGTCCCCGCCCAGCCCAAGGAGCCGGGCGCCGAGCCGGCCGAGACGGAGTTCGTCACCATCAGCCGGGCCGGGCCCCGCGCGGCCTGGATGGCCCTGCGGCCCCACACCGGCCGGACCCACCAGCTGCGCGCCCACATGCTGGCCATGGGTCATCCGATCCTGGGGGACCCGAAGTACAACACCCCAGAGTCCAAGGTCCTGTCGGGGCCGCTGAAGCTGCAACTGCATGCGCGGCGCCTGAGCCTGCCGCACCCGTCGAGCGGGACCCTGGTGCTCGAGGCGCCCCTGAGCGTGGAGATGAAGGAGGGCTTCGGCCGTTTCGGATTCGACGAGCACGAGGCCGACCCGGAGCCCTTCCGCCGGGGCCGCAAGTAGAGCCGAGTCTTGGCGTGGGAACGTGACGGGCCGGTTCCCACGTCTGGCTGTCAGGTTCTAGGGGTCAGAGACGCCTGGTACCCCTGGGGATGTTCTTCGGGCTCGCGGGTGTTCGGCATGACTCTCGCTGAGAAGCAGACGTTCAAAATGTCGCAGAAGGGTGGAGACCGGACCTATCAGGCCCTATCGTCACCAAGCTATCGCGCCTCCGACTGCGGGGTATCTACCTCTTCCGGCAGGGTCCAATGCGCGATCTTGGTCAGAAGATCAGCTGGCGAGATCGGCTTGGCGATGTGGTCGTCCATGCCGGCGTCGCGGCACTCAGCGATGTGGATGGGCAGGACGTTGGCGCTGAGCGCCACGATCGGGGTTTGTTGGTTAAGGTCGCTGGTGGCGCGTATGGCGCGTGTGGCGGCGAGGCCGTCCATGCCCGGCATCTGCAGGTCCATCAGGATAAGGTCGAACGGGACCGATAGGGCTGCACGGACTGCATCAGCACCGTTGGCCGCCTCGGTGATGTCATAGGCAAACGGCGCGAGCATTGTGCGCACCAACTCGCGGTTCATGGCCACGTCATCGACCACGAGGATGCGCGCGTCGGCGGCGACAAGCACCTGCGCCTCAGCCGCCGCTGGCTCGGGCCGCGCCAACTCGGCGCGCGGCGCGGCCAGGGTGAACCAGAACGTCGAGCCCTTGCCCCAGCTGCTCTCGGCCCCGATCCGACCGCCCATAAGTTCGGCCAGCGATTTGCTGATCGCCAGCCCCAGGCCGGTCCCGCCGTACACACGGGTGTTGGAGCCGTCGACCTGAGAGAATCGCTGGAATAGCCGGTCGACCTGGTCCGCGGGGATGCCGATGCCGCTGTCGGCCACCGCCACGCGCAGCTCGCCGCCGGCCTCGGGACAGTAGCCGAGCTTGATGGTGATCTGACCAGCCTTGGTGAACTTGATGGCGTTGGAGAGCAGGTTCAGCAGCACCTGGCGCACGCGCGCGCTGTCGGCCAGCACCGCTGCCGGCGGTTCGCCCTCGAACTCGGTCGTCAGCGTCAGGCCCTTGCGTCCGGCCTCGGCGGCGACCAGCGCCACGGTCTCGGCGACCAGCGCCCACGGGTCGAAGGGATGCGGGTCCAGCGTGACGCGATCCGCCTCAAGCTTCGAGAAGTCTAGGATGTCGTTGACCACCGACAGCAGCGCTTGGCCGCTGGTAGCGATCCGCCCCGCGTAGGATCGCGCCGTCTCCGGCAGGTCCGGCAGCTTTTCCAGCAGACCCGCGAAGCCCAGAACCCCGGTCAGCGGCGTGCGGATCTCGTGGCTCATGTTCGCCAGGAACTCAGACTTGGCGATCGTGGCGGCCTCGGCGGCAGCCAAGGCGGCCTGCAGCGCCTCGCGTTCAGCGCGCAGGCCGGTCACATCTTGGATGGCGCCGACCAGTCGCGAGGGCTCAGCAGCACCCGTCACCAGGCGGCCGACGACGCGAATCCAAATCGCTCGTCCCCGCGGAGTGATCAACGGCTGCTCGAACTTGTAGGGCTCTCCGCTTGCTACGCCCAGGGCTACCGCCGCCTCGACGATCGGCCGCGCTTCGGGAGTGAAGAGCGCGATGCTATCCGCGAGGGTCAGGGCCATGCCGGGATCGAGGTCGAGCAGGTGGCGTGCCTGGTCGGTCCAGATGACCCGATTAGTCTCTAGCTCAACCTCCCATGAGCCCACGCCCGCCAGCTGCGCGACGTTGGCCACGGTTGCCTCGCGCCTAGCCGCCAGATCTAGGGCGGCCCGGTCGCGAGAGAGGGTCTCCATTAGATCTGTGACATCCACCTCGATGGCCTGAAAACCCTGAATGACCCCTTCGCCGTCGAAGACCGGCTGGATCTCCAGGTCCAGCCAATAGAACCGGCCGGCCTTGGACCGGTTCAGGATCGGCGTTCGGATTGGGACGCGCGCCGCCAGAGCCTCGCGGATCGCACGGATGGTCTGCGGGTTAGTATCGGGGCATTGCAGCAGGCTGCCCGGGGTCTTCCCCATGGCTTCCGCCGAAGTGAAGCCCGTTAGGGCCTCAAAGGCGTCGTTGACCCAGATAATCAGGCCCCGCGGGTCTGTCTGCAGGATCGGATGGCTCGAGAGCAGGGCGACGGGATCGAGAGGTGACAGGGGCCGTCCCGCAACAGGCGCATCCTCGATCATAAATATTTATCCTCACTTGAGGTAGTAAACGAAGGTTATACAGGCAGATGAGGCAGTATGTTTCGGGTAAAACGCATAATTTTTAGCCCGAAAAATCTGCGTCATAACATCGCACATAGACTCGTATATTTGTCAGAACCAGTAATCAAAGTGCACTTTCGCTATCGCCAGTGCGATCCTCACCCGTAGGTAGAGCTGGTTGAAGTTCTATCGTCGCCGGCAAATCTGGGGCGGTGTGACTAACGTGCGCAATCGCGCTGAGCTACAGGCCTGCGTCGCCGGCAAAGTGCCGTTCGTAGCCGGCCCAGGTATTGTCCGGCTGCAGACGCGCCCAGTCGGCGAGCAACTCCAACCCACTGACGCGCTTCCAATCCTCGCTGGGTAACAATGCGAGCATGGCTAATCGTAGCTCGATTCCGCGACGCTGACCTCTAAACGTAGGCGCTTGGGGGTGGCTTGGTCTGTAGGTTTCTGACAACTTCCAATAGCTTCAGCGCCGACGTCACCGAAAGGCTGGCTGGATCAAACGCTTTACGCGTCTCAAGCGTCCGGATGATGGCGTCATCCGTCGGTGAAAGCGTCTGGCCGCACATGCTCCAACCGTCAAAACTACGGCGTTCGATGGGTCCCGCCTTGATGACCGTGGTCTCCCGGTGGCGCCGATCGCTACAGATCAGGTTGTAGACCTCGCCAACCGTTAGACGGTCACCTTCCAAGGCCTGGACAAACCATTTGTCACACGCGAGTAGCGCGCCGGAGACGCCGCAACCGGCGTTTCGGGGGACAGCCGCCGAGAGAATTGACCCCATCATCGGCGCAAGATCGTCGGCGGAATTGACGGCCGCCCGACTGAAATAAATGAGACGGTGCAGGGCATGAATGTCTGCGCCTTCGAATGACACGACTATCCCCCAATCATTGACCGCCCTCGGACGAACGAGGCGTTGAACGACAACCGTGCGCGTCGCCGATTAACGCTACGCTAAGCTTCGATTGACCGACCGACGTTGCGACAAATTCTCACGGCTCTCCCTATTTGGCCCTCGCGCTCAGACCGGACGGTGCTGACAAACTAATGGCGGAGGGGCTGGAGAGGATTCTGCGCCGTCGCGACCGGTTTTGGTCCGCAACGGGTCGCTTCTCACCGTTGGCCACCAGCCCGGAAACGGACCTTCGACCTACATGGTCTGACGGCGCGGCAATCCCCTGCGGGACACAAGTGTCGGACTTTGTCCCTTAGCCGTTGAGCGACCCCATCATCCCGGCGGCGTAGCGGTCGCCAACGGAGATGTCGGCCGGGAAGGCGGCGTCGATCTCGGCGAGGTCGGCGGCGCTCAGGACGACGTCGGTGGCCCCGGCGTTGTCCTCCAGGTACTTGATGCGGCGCGTGCCGGGGATCGGGACGACGTGCTCACCCTTGGACATCACCCAGGCCAGGGCCAGTTGCGAGGCGGTCACCCCCTTGGCCTCCGCCAGCGCCTTGACCTTCTCGACGATCGCCAGGTTCCTGGCGAAATTCTCGCCCTGGAAGCGGGGGTTGGACCGGCGCCAGTCGGTCGCGCCGAAGTCGTCGGGGGTCTTGATCTCGCCGGTGAGGAAGCCGCGGCCGAGCGGGCTGTAGGGCACGAAGCCGACGCCCAGGCGTTCGCAGGCGGCCAGCGGCCCGCTTTCCGGATCGCGGGTCCAGAGGGAGTATTCGCTCTGCAGGGCGGTGATCTGGTGGACCTTGCAGGCCCGCTCCAGGGTCGCGGCGGAGGTTTCCGACAGGCCGATGTGGCGGACCTTGCCGTCCTTCACCAGCTCGGCCATCGCGCCGACCGTCTCCTCGATGGGCGTGTCGCGGTCGACGCGGTGCAGGTAGTACAGGTCGATGACGTCGGTCTTCAGGCGCTTCAGGCTGGCCTCGCAGGCCGAGCGCACATAGGCGGGGCTGCCATCGACGCCCGTGCCCTCGCCCTTGCGGACGATGCCGAACTTGGTGGCGAGATAGACCTTGTCGCGGCGGCCGGTCAGGGCCTCGCCCAGCAGCTCCTCGTTCTCATAGGGACCGTAGATGTCGGCGGTGTCCCAGAAGTTGATTCCCATCTCCAGGGCGCGGTCCAGAGTGGCGAGGCTCTCGGCCTTGTCGGACGGCGCGCCGTAGACGGCGGTCATGGTCATGCAGCCCAGGCCCATGGCGGAGACGGTGGGGCCCTTGGCCCCCAGTTGGCGGGTCTTCATGCGCATCCTCCCTGGACGAAATGACCGATTCAATTGATTTGGTCATTTCGTCTCATCCGACACTTGATGTCAACGGTTTCGGCCGCCTAATAGGCCCATGGCCGAGCCCGCTCCCGAGTCCCGAACCAAGGCCGACGCGATCCTGAACGCCGCCCAGCGGCTGTTCACCCAGTTCGGATTCCGCCGCACCTCGATCGACGACATCGCCCGCGAGGCCGGGATCGCGAAGGGCACGGTCTATCTCTATTTCGACGGCAAGGAGGCGGTGTTCCGCGCCATGCAGGCCCGCAACCTCGCCGAGGTCGAGGTCGCCTGTGACCTGGCCGAGGCGGCGGGCGGCGGCTTCGGTGATCGGCTGCGTGGCGTGCTGGAGGCGCTCTACGCCGGCATGTACGACCGCTATGGCCAGTCGGAGCATCTGGTGGAGCTGAGCTCAACGCGGCTGGCGGTGGGCCCCGATATCGCCGGCCAGGTGGACAGGACCTATACCGGGCGGATCGTCGGCTTCCTGAACGCGGCTGAAAGAGCGGGGGAGGCGAGCCTGGCGGCCAGCGGCCTCGACGCCGCCGCAATCGCCGCCACATTGATGGCCGCCGCCAAGGGGGCCAAGCAGAGCGAGTCCGGCCCGCCCGATCCGGCGACCTATCGCGCCAGCCTGGCCCGCGTCGCGGCCCTGACCGCCGCGGCCCTGCGCCCCTGACCTGCCGGAGAGATCCATGAGCCACCCCGCCCTGACAACCGGCCGCGCCGCCGTCGTGATGGGCGCAGCCAGCGGCATCGGCCTGGCCGCCGCCAAGCGGTTCGCGGAGCTGGGGATGAAGGTCTGCCTGGCAGACCACAACGCCGAGGCCCTGGAGGCCGCGGTCAAGGCGGTGGCGGCGGTGGCGCGTGCGCCCGGCGACGTGTTCGGGACGCCCACCGACGTCTCCGACCCCCTGGCGGTCAATCGCGTGCGCGACGCCGCCTATGAGCGGTTCGGCGAGGTGGCGGTGCTGATGAACAACGCCGGGATCGGCGGTGGGGGCGGTGCCTGGGAGCATCCCGACCGCTGGCGCCGTCTGCTGGAGATCAATCTCTGGGGCGTGATCAACGGTGTACAGGCCTTCACCAGCCTGATGCTGGACCAGGGTACGCCCTGCGCCATCATCAACACCGGCTCCAAGCAGGGGATCACCAACCCGCCGGGCGACGTCGCCTACAACACCAGCAAGGCGGCGGTGAAGGCCCTGACCGAGGGCCTGGCCCACCAGCTGCGCAACGTCGAGGGCGGGCAGGTCAGCGCCCACCTGCTGATTCCCGGCTACACCTTCACCGGCATGACGGCGCGCGGGGCGGACAAGCCGCCGGCCGCCTGGAGCGCCGAGCAGGTGGTGGATTTCATGGTCGCGGCGATGGGGAAGGGGGACTTCTACATCCTCTGCCCCGACAACGACGTGACCCGGGAGATGGACGAAAGGCGGGTGCGCTGGGCGGCCGACGACCTGATCCTGAACCGGCCGGCCCTGTCGCGCTGGCATCCCGACCACAAAGCCGCCTTCGAGACTTTCATGGCGTCGAAGCCCGGCGCAGGGTAAGCCCCCGACGACGCCGGACCGTTGCGATGGCCACGCTGCCGCTATAGGTTCCGCCGCTCTATTCCCCTTGCGCCTTTCGTGCGGAGTTCCCCTACGTGGTTGATGTCTTTGAAGAGGTCGAGGAGCAGCTCCGCACCGACCGCTACAAGGCGCTTGCGCTTAAAGCCCTGCCCTGGGTCGGCGCCGCCCTGGCCGGCGCCCTGCTGATCGCGCTCGCGGTCTGGGGCTACGACGCCTACCAGACGAAGACGACCTCGAAGGCCTCCGAGCAGTACGCCCAGGCCCTGGAGGCCTTCGGCGCGGGCCGGGCCGACGAGGCCGACCGGCTGTTCGGCGAGGTCGCCAAGTCCGGGTCCAAGGCCTACAAGTCGCTCGCCCTGCAGCATCAGGGCGGCATCAAGATCGCCGCCGGCAAGCCGGCCGAGGCCGTGAAGTATTTCGACGAGGCCGCGGAGGCCGCGCCGAACGAGATCATCGGCGACGTCGCCCGCCTCAAATCCGCCTTCGCCCTGCTCGACACGGCTCCCTACAAGGACCTGGAAGCCCGCCTGACGCCGATGACCAAGGAAGGCCGCCCGTATCGCACCGAGGCGCGTGAGGCCCTGGCCTTCGCCAAGATCATGCACGGCGACCTGGCCGGGGCGCGGGGCGACTTCGTGGTCATCTCGCTGATCGCCGACGCTTCGGAAGGCGCCCGCAACCGCGCCAAGGCCGCCATGGACCTGATCGACTCCGGCTCGGCCAAGAACGTCGCCGCCGCCGCGCGGGCCGCCGCGGCCCTGCCGCCGCAGAGCCTGCTCCTTCCGCCGGGGGCCTCCGCGGGCCTTTCCGCTCAGACGCAACAGCCAACCCCGGACGCCCAATGACGCTTCGCAGCCGCACCGGCCTTGCCCTGCTCCTGACGGCCGCTCTGACCGCGAGCGGGTGCTCGACGCTCAGCCGCCTCAATCCTTTCCCGAAGGATGAGGCTCCTGGCGAGGTCGCCAGCGAGGGCGAACGCATCGCGATCATCGCCTTCGACCAGAAGGTGGAGGTCGCCGAAGGCCTGAAGGGCGTCGACTTCTTCCTGCCCGAGCCGGTGGCGCTCAGCGAGTGGTCCATGCCGGGCGGCACGCTTGAGAACTCCGTCGCCCACGTGGCGGCGGGCGGCGGGCTGTCGGTCGCCTGGAAGCGCGGCTTCGGCCAGGGCTCCGGCCGCGGCGCCCACGTCACCGCGCCGCCGGTGGCCGCCAACGGCAAGATCTATGTGATGGACGGCGAGGCCACGGTCTCGGCCCTCGACGCCCAGACCGGGGCCGAGGTGTGGAAGGTCAATCTGCGTCCCGACTCCAAGCGCGACAAGGAAGCCTTCGGCGGCGGGATCGCCATCGCCGACGGCAGGCTCTATGTCGCCTCGGGCTACCGCTTCATCGCCCAGCTGAACGCCGACACCGGCGCCGTTGGCTGGAAGGTCGCCACCGAGCAGCCGATCCATGCGGCCCCCACCGTGGCGGGCGGACGCCTGTTCGTGGTGGCGGTGGACAACACCCTGCTGAGCTACAACACCGCCGACGGGACCGCGAGCTGGACCTATCAGGCGCTGTCGGAATCCTCGCGCATCCTTGGGGCCTCCAGCCCCGCCGTCTCGGGCGACACCGTCGTGGCCGCCTTCGGCTCGGGCGAGCTGGTGGCCCTGCGCACCGGCAACGGCAACGACCTGTGGAACGAGGCCCTGTCGCGGGCCAGCCGCAACAACGCCCTGTCGGAAATCCGCGA
>JAZKFM010000191.1:0-4647 GCA_040386415.1 Pseudomonadota bacterium | reverse complement strand
TCGGCCAGGTCCTTGAAGCGCTGGAAGGCTTCGTTCAGGGCGTTCTGGCCCAGCTCGTAGCCCAGTTCCTTCAGCTTCTCGCGGAAGCCCGCCCGGCCGGCATGCTTGCCCATCACCAGGTTGGAGGCGCCCTGGCCGACGGTCTCAGGGCTCATGATCTCGTAGGTGCCGCGGTCCTTCAGCATGCCGTCCTGGTGAATGCCGCTCTCATGGGCGAAGGCGTTCTTGCCGACGATCGCCTTGTTGAACTGCACCGGGAAGCCGGTGATGGCCGAGGTGTAGCGGCTGGCCCGGGTGATGTGCTGGGTCTCGATATTGGTGAAGTAGGGCAGCTGGTCGCCGCGCACCTTCAGGGCCATGACGACCTCTTCCAGGGCCGCGTTGCCGGCGCGCTCGCCGATGCCGTTCATGGCGACTTCGACCTGACGCGCCCCGCCCTGCACCCCGGCCAGGCTGTTGGCGACGGCCAGGCCCAGGTCGTTGTGGCAGTGGGTGGACAGGATGATGCGGTCGGCGCCGTCCACGTTCTCCAGGATGTCGCGGAAGATGTCGGCGTACTCGCTAGGATAGGAATAGCCCACCGTGTCGGGCAGGTTCACGGTGCCGGCGCCGGCCTTGATGGCGGCGTCGACGCAGCGGCGCAGGAAGTCCTGCTCGGTGCGGGTGGCGTCCTGGGCCGACCATTCCACGTCGCCGCACAGGTTGCGGGCGTGGGTGACCGAGGCGGTCACCGCCTCCAGCACGTCCTCGGGCGACATGCGCAGGATGTGGTCGCGGTGGCTGGGGCTGGTGGACAGGAAGGTGTGGATGCGGCCGCGCTTGGCCGGGCGGATCGCCTCGGCGGCGCGCTCGATGTCCACCATGCCGGCGCGGGCCAGGCCGCAGACCGTGCTCTCGGTGACGATCTCGGAGATCCTGCGGACCGCCTCGAAGTCGCCATTGGAGGCGATGGGGAAGCCGGCCTCGATGACATCGACCCTCATCTCCTCGAGGATCTTGGCCAGTTCCAGCTTCTCGTCCAGGGACATAGACGCGCCGGGCGACTGCTCGCCGTCCCGCATGGTGGTGTCGAAGACGATGACCCGGTCGCTTTCCTTGCGAACGGTGTCATTGGCGGACGGGGCCTTGTCGGCGGGAGATACGGTCATGGGATCACTTCATTCTTCGCGGGGGTGTTTTAGAAGGCTCGAGCGTCGGGGTCATCCCCTAAGCGCCCGGCCGCGAAGATGCGCAGCCTACAGGGGCGCCCAGGGGCGGCTAAGCCCCAGCGTAAGAAGAAGCTGGCTGTGCAGATGCGAGTGCATGGGGACACGATCTATAGAATCTGCGGCTTCACCGCAAGAGTCTTGCGTCTGACGGCGGCTAGGCGGCCAATTGCGCAAGAACCTTCCTCACGGCGGGCCGCTCGCCCATCCGCGCGAAGTGCTCGGAGACCTTCGGAAACTGCGCCATGTCGATCCCGTCGCGCGGCAGCCAGCCGGTGAGCGTGAAGAGATAGGGATCGCAGATCGTGTAGTCGGCCCCCATCACCCAGGGCCCGGCGAGGTACTCGGTCTCGATCAGCGTGAAATGCTCGGCCACCGCCAGGGGCGCCTTGCGGCGCATGTCGGCCAGCGCGACCGGGTCGTCGGCCCAGCGATAGCCGCGATGGCGGTGGGCCGCGGCGACGTGGACGGCGCTGCAGAGATAGGTGTTGAAGGCCTGGACCTGGGCCAGGGCGAAGGGGTCGTTCAGGGGCGCGAGGTTGGCCGCCGGATAGGCCTGGGCGACATAGGTCATGAGGGCCGGCGCCTCGGTCAGCACCCCGCGCTCGGTCACCAGGGCCGGAACCCGGCTCTTGGGGTTGATGGCCAGGTACTCTGGCGTGCGCTGCTCGTCCTTCAGGAAGTCGACCTTCACCAGCTCATAGTCGGCGCCGGCCTCTTCCAGGGCGATGTGGACCGCCAGGCTGATGGTGCCGGGGAAGGAATAGAGCTTGATCATGGCTTGTCGGCCTCCCGCGATTTCAACCAGCGCCGCGCGAACCAGCCGATGGCGATCCAGAGGGCGGCCACAGCCACCAGCCAGATGATGTGCTCGGTGCTTCCGCCCTTCATCGCCTGGACGATGGAATTGCCGGCGAAGGCGGTGAGCGCGATCTTCGGGATGATGCCGATGGCCGTCCCGGGCGCGAACTGGAGGACGCGCATCGGCGTGACGCCGGCGGCCATGTTGACGACGATGAAGGGCGCCGAGGGCACGAGCCGCACGATCAGGCTGGCCAGGAACCCGTTGCGGCCCACCAGCCCCATGAACCGCTGCATGCTCTCGCCGGAGAGGGTCTGCAGAGCGCGGGCGCCGGCGAAGCGGCCCAGATAGAAGCCCACCAGCGAGGACACCATGGTGCCGATCCAGCTGTAGGCGAACCCCGTCCAGGGGCCGAAGGCCACCACGGCGGCGGCGATCAGCACGAACTGCGGCACGCCGATGAAGGCCAGGAGGGCGAAGGCGGCCACCGCGGCCGGCAGGGCCCAGGGCCCGGTGGCCGTTCCCAGCCACTGCTCGACCGTGGCCTCGCCGTTGAAGCCCAGAACCTGGGCGCCGAACAGGAAGACGATCCCCACCCCGCCGAACAGCACGAAGGACACCGCCAGCGTTCGCCACGCCTGGGCGTCCATCTCGGTCACGAAGCGGAAAAGGCGACGCATGCCGCTCGTTCGCCTGTTCGCCCGCGCGGGTCAAGCGAGGCTCGGCCACACATTGCGGAAGTTTAAGTTGCGTTGTTACGCAACAAGGCGCACGTCCCCGCCCCTACTGAAGCTTGTTCGGCGGCGTCCGGCCGCCAGGAGATATCCGGTGCCGACCTACGCCTTCGAGACCATCACCCCGGCCCAGGCCCTGGCGCTTCAGGCCAACGACATCATCACCTTCGCCGGCGGTCCGGCGCGCGGCGTCAGCGTGGCCTACAACATCCCGGCGGTGGGGCCCGCCACGGTGACGGTGACCTATGAGGGCCGGTCGGTGGAGTTCGGCCAGGCGGTGCTGGAGGTCAGCGAGTTGCGCGGCCTCCACTTTCGCGACGACTCCCGCCTGATGATCGGGAGCGCCGAGCGCGACTTCCTGGTCGGCTGGGTGGACGATGACGCCCTGTTCGGCGGCGAAGGCGACGACCGGCTGCTGGGCCAGGGCGGCGATGATTACCTGCACGGAAACCAGGGCGACGACCGGCTGCAGACCGACCGCGGCGCCGACACCGTCCTGGGCGGCCAGGGCGACGACGCGATCCGCACCGGAACCGGCGGCGCGGGCGAGGCCGGCGACTACGCCCACGGCAAGATGGGGAACGACACCATCGACGGCGGGGCCGGAAACGACATCCTGCTGGGCGGACGCGACAATGACCAGATCAACGGCGGCGCGGGCGCGGACTATCTCAGCGGCGATCGCGGCGACGACGTCCTGAAGGGCGGCGCCGGCGACGACACCCAGTTCGGCGCGGACGGCGCCGACAGCCTCTATTCCAACGGCGGCAAGGACCTGATCTCCGGTGGCGAAGGCGCGGACGTGATCATCGTCTCGGGTCTGGGCGGCGCGACGGTGGATGGCGACGAGGGCGACGACACCCTCCTGGCGGCCTCGCCGGACATGGACGCCCTGCTGGGCGGCGCCGGGGCCGACGTCTTCGAATTCATCGCGTCCGGCCGCCCGGCCCAGGGACAGGACGACGAAATCCGCGACTGGGGCGCCGCCGACCGGCTGCTCTTCGACCACGTCGGCCCGGCTTCCGTCTCCCCGGATCAATATACCGAGACCACGGCGACCGACTATGCGAACGCCCTGGCCCAGGCCAACGCCCTGATGGCCGGAGGCGTGGTGCGCTACGTCGCCGCCCAGGTCGGCGGCGATGTGGTGGTCTTCGCCGAGACCGATGGGCTGCTCGGCAACGGCGCCGACATCGCGGTGGTCCTGGGCGGACGCACCCTGGCCCACATCGAGGCCGCCGACTTCATCTAGCCTGCGCAGAGATGCAGGGTCACCGGCGCCGACCAGGGGCCGCCCGCCACGGTCATCGAGGGCGGGGTCCCGCCGAGCATGGTCAGGGTGAAGGTCTTTGCCTGGGCCGGGGCCTGCGCCGTGCAACTCGCATCGATCACATAGCCTGTGGGGGTCGGCGAGACCGAGCTGAACCGGCAGCTCACCTCGCCCGCAGTGGACACCTTGTCGGCCTCGAACAGCCACGCCCCGGTTGTGCAAAGCTCGGCGCTGGCGGCCCAGCGCCCGATGAAGGAGGCCTGAGTCGCGGCCGGTTGCGGCGGCGCGGGCGGTGGCGCGCCGATGGGCGGCGGCGGCGGCGGACCCTCGGCCTTGCGCTGGCAGGCGGCGAGCGACAGCACCGAGAGGACGGCGATCAGGGCGGGTTTCATGGCGGCTCCTGTGACCTTTGGGCAAACGGGCGCAAGGAATGGCCGTTCCAGGCGGTTCGCGGCTTTGCCTGGGCGCCCCCTTCGGCTACACCCCGGCCCGTTCCTCTTAAACCCTTCGACCGGGAGTTTCCCCGCCATGTCGCTTGAATCCGCCGCGCTGTCCCGCGTTAGTCCCTCCGCCACCCTGGCGGCGGACGCGAAAGCCCGCGAACTCAAAGCCCAGGGCCGGAATGTGATCTCCCTG
>JAZKFM010000190.1:0-5773 GCA_040386415.1 Pseudomonadota bacterium | reverse complement strand
GAGCTGCTGCAGGTTCCAGAACACCGCCTCGGGCTGGCGGCCGAAGCTGTAGAGCCCTTGTTGGTCGAAATAGGCGGCGACGAAGTTGGGGTCGTTGTGCGGCAGGAACCGGTAGGGGCCGTAGTCGAAGCTCTCCCCGGTGATGTTCATGTTGTCGGTGTTGAGCACCCCGTGGACGAAGCCGGCGGCCATCCAGGAGGCCGCCAGCGTCCCGGCGCGCTCCACCACCGCCGTCAGTAGGGCCGAGGTGCGGTCCGGCGCCTTGTCCAGTTCCGGGTAGTAGGTCTCGATCACATAGTCGACGAGGCGGACGATCTCCTGAGGCTGCTCCAGGAAGGCCTGCCGCTGGAAGGTCCCGAAGCGGATGTGACTGTGGGACAGCCGGGTGAGCACCGCAGAACGGGTGGGGCTGGGCTCGTCGCCCCGCTCCAGGGCCTCGCCGGTCTCGACCAGGGAGAAGGACTTGGAGGTGGGGACGCCCAGGGCCTCCAGCATGGCGGTGGCCAGCACCTCTCGCATGCCGCCCTTCAGGGTCAGGCGGCCGTCGCCGGCCCGCGACCAGGGCGTGGTCCCGGACCCCTTGGTCCCCAGGTCCAGCAGGCGCTCGCTCCCCACCTCCCGCAGCTGGGCGAAGGTGAAGCCGCGGCCATCGCCGAGGTCGGGGTTGTAAACCCGGAACTGGTGGCCGTGATAGCGCTGGGCCAGCGGGGTCTCGAGGTTGCCCGGCAGGGGCTGGAAGCGGCCAAAGTGCGCGACCCACTCGGCGTCGGTCAGGGTGTCCAGGCCCACTGTGGCGGCGGCCCGGTCATTGCGGAACCGCAGCAGGGTCTGGGGAAAATCGGCGGCCGCGACGGGATCGGCGAACTCGGGGCCGAGGGCGGGCAGGCGCGGATCTGGGCGGTAGGCGGGGGAGACGGGCATGGTCGCCAGATGGAGGTGAAAACCCTCCGGAGCAAGCGCGGCGGTTATATTCGCACCTCCCGACCCATGCTACCGGTCGGCCATGGCGCGTCGCATCACCCTCGATTTCCTGAAGACCGAAGCCGCCTCGGGCATGATCCTGGCGACCGCCGCCCTGGCGGCGATCCTGTTGGCCAACTCCCCGTGGTCACAGCACTATTTCGGCTTCATCTCCCGCGAACTCACCATCCAGGTGGGCGCCTTCAATGAGACCCACTCGGTCGCCGACTGGGTGAAGCAGGGCCTGATGGCCATCTTCTTCTTCGTCGTGGGGATGGAGATCAAGTTCGAGATCCTGCGCGGCGAGCTGTCCAATCCAAGGCGGCTGGCGCTGCCGGTGCTGGCGGCCATCGGCGGGATGGCGGCGCCGGCGGCGGTCTATCTGCTGCTGAACATGGGCCCCGGCGGCGCCCCGCAGGGCTGGCCCACGGCGACGGCCACCGACATCGCCTTCGCGCTCGCCGCCCTGGCCATCGTCGGCCGCAAGCTGCCGCCGTCGCTGCGGGTGTTCCTGCTGACCCTGGCCATCGCCGACGACCTGGCGGCCGTGGTGCTGATCGCCCTGCTGTTCACCGCCAAGGTCAACCTGCTGGCCCTGGGCGGGGCGGCCTCCACCCTGGCCCTGATGTTCCTGCTGGGGCGCTGGAAGACCGCGCCCTACTTCTTCTACGCCTGCTGCTTCGCCCTGATCTGGGCCTTCACCCTGAAGAGCGGGGTCAACACCTCGGTGGCCGGGGTCGCCGCCGCCATGGCCGTGCCCATCGAACCCCGGCGGGCCGGCCAGGGCGGGGTCCTGCACTACTTCATGGAGAGCCTGCACGGCTATGTGGCCTTCCTGATCCTGCCGCTGTTCGCCTTCACCGCGGCGGGGTTCTCGTTCAGCGGCCTGTCCTTCAAGGAGCTGTTCAGCCCGGTCGCCCTGGGGGTCGCGCTGGGGCTGTTCCTGGGCAAGCAGCTGGGGGTGTTCGGGGCCGCGGCCCTGGCCATGGGGCTGAAGCTGGCCCGGCGGCCGACGGGGGCCAAGTGGATCGAGCTCTATGGGGTGGCGGTGCTGTGCGGGGTGGGCTTCACCATGAGCCTGTTCATCGGGGCCCTGGCCTTCAGCCCCGACGACCTGGCCGGCCAGACCGAGGTGCGGATCGGGGTGATCGTGGGGACCCTGATGTCCACGGCGCTCGGCATGGGCGTGCTGGCCTGGTCCCAGGCGCGGCGGAACCTAGAGCAGGGCTGAGGCCCAGGACTCGTCGTCGCGGCGGGCGGCCAGAACCGGGACGTCGCCGGCGAACCGGGCGATGGCGGCGACGGTCTGGGGGAAGTCCGGGGCGTCGGGATCGGCGCTCTGGCTGACCACAACCCCAAGCACCGCAAGGCCCCGCGCGCGCAGGACCTCCAGGGCCGTCAGGACGTGGCTGACCCCGCCCAGGTAGGAGCCGCCCACCAGGACCGTCGGCAGGCCGAGCGCCAGCTGCAGGTCCAGGCCCGTGGCGTCCTCGGCCAGGGGGCTCATGACTCCGCCGGCGCCCTCCACCAGCAGCAGGTCGGCGGTCTGGGCCGCCAGGACCGGGCGGCAGACGGCCAGGAGGTCGGCCAGGGTCAGGGTCACCCCCTCCAGCCGGGCGGCCATGGGGGGCGAAAGCGCGGCCTCGAAGCGCAGGGGCGACATGGCCTCCAGCGCCCCCTCCGACAGGTCCCGCCCGAGCGCCGCCAACAACCGACCGGGATCACTGGTGACGGCCGTGGATGGAAGATAACCGGTTACGACGGGCTTCAGGGCCTCGACGGACAAACCCTTTGCGCGGGCGGCCTTGAGGAGGGCGCAGGCGGCCCAGGTTTTTCCCACGTCTGTGTGGGCGCCGGCGATGAACAGGGTCCTCATGGGATCAGACCGACTATGGCCGACATCAGACCGTCGAGGTCCCGCGCGGTGTGGCCGGCGGTGAAGGCCAGGCGCAGGCGGGCGGTGCCGGCGGGCACGGTGGGCGGCCGGATGGCGACGGCGAGGAAGCCCGCGGTTTCAAGGGCTTGCGCCACGGCCAGCGCGCGGTCGGCCTCCCCGATCATGATGGGAACGACGGCCGACGTGGCCTCGGGCAGGTTGAGGCCGCGGGTGAAGCGCCGCGCATTGGCGAGCGGCCTGGCCACCAGGTCCGGCTCGGCGGCGATCACGTCGAGGGCGGCGAGCGCCGCGGCGGCGTTCGCGGGCGGCAGGCCGGTCGTATAGACGAAGGTCCGGGCGCGGGTCTTGATCAGGTCGATGACGGGCGCGCTGGCGCAGACATAGGCTCCGTAGCCGCCGAGCGCCTTGGAGAAGGTGCCCATGGACAGGTCGATGTGGGCGCCGGGATAGACCGAGCCCGCGCCCGCGCCCCCCGGCCCCACCACGCCCAGACCGTGGGCGTCGTCCACCAGCAGCCAGGCGTCGTGCGCGCGGGCGAGATCGCTGATCTGATCCAGCGGCGCCAGGTCGCCGTCCATGGAGAACACCCCGTCGGTGGCGATCAGGCAGCGGGCGGCAGCGCCCCGCTGGGCGGCAAGCTTCTCCGCCAGGTCGGCCATGTCGTTGTGGCGGAAGGCCAGCACGGTCGCGCCGGAGAGCTGAGCGCCCGACCAGATGCAGGCGTGGGCCAGCTCGTCGGCCAGGATCAGGTCGCCGGGCCACATGACGGTGGGGATGATGCCGGCGTTGGCCAGGTAGCCGGAGCCGAAGACGCAGGCCGCCGGCTTGCCCTTCAGGGCCGCCAGCCGCGCCTCCAGCTCGCCGAACACCGGGTGATCGCCGGTCACCAGCCGCGAAGCCCCGGCGCCCGCGCCATAGCGCTCGATCGCCGCCATGGCCGCGGCCTTCACCGCGGGGTGGTGCGACAGGTTCAGATAGTCGTTGCAGGAGAAGGACAGCAGACGCCGCCCGCCCCGCTCGACCCACAGGCCGTCGATCCGGTCGGTGGGAACCAGCCGGCGCCGCAGGCTGCGGCTCTCCAGCTGATCCAGTTTCTCGGCGGCGAAGGCGGTCAGGCTGTCGGTCATCGGGCGCCGATATGCACCGGCCATGAGCCTGGGGGAAGACGCCAGGCCGTCGGCCAGTCTGCGGATCTTGAATCGCGGCATAGTGACACCGGGAGCGCCAAAATTTACCCTAGCTTGACTCTACGACCCCATATTGGGGGTCGGTGCAGTCAGGGCCTGGAGTATCGCGTTCATGTCAGCCGTCCCCGCCCGGCTAGATGACCTGTCGACCTTCTTCGACGTGTCGCTGGACATGCTGTGCATCCGCGACATGGCGGGCCGGTTCGTGCGGGTCAGCCCGTCCTGGACCACGGTCCTGGGCTGGGAGGCCGAGGAGCTGGTGGGCCAGCCGCTGCTGCCGTTGATCCACCCAGACGATGTGCCGGCCACCGCCGACCTGATGAAGGCCATCCAGTCCGACGGCGAGATCGTCGGCTTCGTGAACCGCTACCGCCACAAGGACGGCCGCTACCGGCAGTTGGAGTGGCGGGCGCGGCTGTCCGGCGACCAGGTGTTCGCCGTGGCGCGCGACGTCACCGACCGGGTGGCCGCCGAGGCGCAGATGAAGGCCGCCCATGCGGCCGCCGAGGCCGCCAACCAAGCCAAGACCGACTTCCTGGCCAATATGAGCCACGAGATCCGCACGCCCCTGAACGGGGTGATCGGGGTGGTGGCGGCCCTGGCCCAGACCGAGCTCTCGCCCGAGCAGCGGGAGATGGTGGGGCTGATCGAGACTTCGGGCCTGACCCTGGAGCGGCTGGTCTCTGACATCCTGGACCTGTCGAAGATCGAGGCCGGCCACCTGGAGATCGAGGCCGCCCCCTTCGACCTGGCCGACGCCCTGGAGGGCGTGCTGCACGTCCACCGGCTGAAGGCCGGCGAGAAGGGCCTGGCCTTCACCGCCGACTTCGACGAGGCCGCGCGGGGCGAGTTCCTGGGGGACGCCACGCGCCTGAAGCAGGTGGTGGGAAACCTGCTCTCCAACGCCGTGAAGTTCACCGACCAGGGCGGGGTGCGGCTGCGGATGAGCCTGACGCAGGAGGGCGACGGCCCGGCGCTGATCACCTGCGAGGTGCGCGACACCGGGGTGGGCTTCGACGCGCAGGCCGCCGCCAACCTCTTCCAGCGGTTCAGCCAGGCCGACGCCACCATCACCCGGCGATTCGGCGGCACCGGCCTGGGGCTGTCGATCTGCAAGGCCATCGTCGAGATGATGGGGGGCGAGATCTCCGCCAGCTCCGAGCCCGGCCTCGGCAGCGTGTTCCGCACGACCTTCCCCCTGCCCCGGGTCCTCGACCTGGCCGCCTATGACGCACGGCCCGCCAACGATACGGCCGAGACGCCGCTGGCCCGGGTCGACGCCCTGCGGGTGCTGCTGGCCGAGGACCACCCCATCAACCAGAAGGTCGTGCAACTGATCCTCGCGCCGCTGGGGGCCGAGATCACGGTCACCGAGGACGGCGCCCAGGCCCTGGCCGCGTTCAAGGCCGGCGCCTTCGACCTGGTGCTGATGGACATGCAGATGCCGGTGATGGACGGCCTGACCGCCACCATGGCCCTGCGCGACGAGGAGCGGCGGCGCGGGGGGCCACGGACCCCGATCATCATGCTGAGCGCCAACGCCATGACCCAGCACCGCCGCGACGCCATGGCCGCCGGCGCCGACCACCACATCGCCAAACCCATCACCGCCCACCTGCTGATGGACGGCATCGAGGCGGTGTTCGAGCGGGTCGGGGCGGCGGCGGTGGGGTAGCTGGGGGGCGGCTTTTCCCCCCTTGTCGCGAAGCGAACGGGGGAGGGGGACCGC
>JAZKFM010000189.1:711-1570 GCA_040386415.1 Pseudomonadota bacterium | reverse complement strand
CTTGGCGATCTCGACCGCCACGGCGATCAGGTTCGGCATGGCCCCGCCGAAGCCAACGCCGGTGGCCAACCGCGCCAGGACCAGCATCTCGTGGTTCTGGACGTATGCGGTGAGAACCGAGAACACCCCGAACGCGGCAACGGAGAGAGCCAGGACCGGCTTGCGGCCCACGCGGTCGGCGGCGGCCCCGCCGGCCAGCGCGCCGATCACCAGGCCGAACATGGCCGCGCTGCCGGCCCAGCCGAGCTGCTGCGGGCCCAGGCCCAGGGCCGGCGCCATCTGTGGTGCGGCCACCCCGAAGGCCTGGATGTCGTAGCCTTCCACGCCGGGACCTACCTGCCCCACGACCTTGCCGGTCATTGCACATTCCCCCCGCGCGGCGCGATCTCGACGACCTGCGGCGTGCAATAGATCCAACGCTTGCGCGCCCGACGATAGACATTGATGCGGTATTCGCCGGGCGGCAGGGCGCCAAGGGACATTCGTTCGGAAAAGCCGCTGAGCTCAGCCATTGGGTTGTCGAAGCGTGCCGCCACGTCCGGCCGCCGCCGATCGGTGCGGATCGGGACAAGGTAGTCCCCGCCCGGCCCCGAGAGACGGACAATGCCGGTGGTCGGGGCGGGAAGCCGGCCAAGGTGGGAGACCCAGCCCTCCAGCCGAAGGGAGGGGCCATCCGTTTCATAAGGGCTGAGTTCGGCGCGCTCGACATTGCATCCTGGAGCCGGCTCGGCCTTGGCCAGGATCCGCATGATGAGGTCCCAGGACGGCACGGCCACCGCACGGTCCCTGACCAGGGTGACCTGGGAGGCGATCGAGAAGTTGCCGACCTTGGTGACCGGCGCGAGGTCCTTGATGGGAT
>JAZKFM010000189.1:0-701 GCA_040386415.1 Pseudomonadota bacterium | reverse complement strand
CGATGGTCGCGGCGGACGGCTCGGGGGCCGGATTGAGACTGAACCTCAGGCCCGATTCCAGGACCTCCAGGATCACCACATCGGGCTTGAACCGGTCGATCAGATCCTCGCGCCAGGTTCCGTCCTGATTGTGGGCCACGATGATCCGGCTGAAGTGGGAATAGAGGAACGGCATCAGGGCGTTGGAGAATGAGTCGACGGTGATCAGCAGGGTGGGCTTGCCTTGCCGGCCGGTGTCGATGACGTGCAACCCGGTCCAATCCTTCTTTTCGGTGAGGTAGGTGACCCGGTGGCGTTGCTCCTCAAGAGGGTCGGCCAGCAGGCCGTCCTTGAGGTCGAGGAAATGGCCGACACCCAGCATCTGGGCGAGGTCGCGCAGGGGGTTGCCGTCCACCGCCTGGAAGTCGGTGATCACCCGTGGCGCTTCGCCGACCCCCATGAGCTGCAGGCGCCGCATGAGCGGCACATAGGCCGCGTAGGCGCCCGCCCCTGACCAGTGGGTGTCGTAAGGGCCATAGGTCCGCAGGCCGGCGCGGGTGGCGCGGCTCACCGGGGCTTGGAAGTGGATAACCTCCCCCACGCCGGTGAGGTTGGCGATGGCGGCCAGCCGCAGGTTGGGGCGGTGGGGATCGGGGCCGTCGTACCAGTCGGGCCCGTACTCCGGATAGATGCTCTCCTTCATGGGCGGTGAGATCACCAGA
>JAZKFM010000188.1:0-8161 GCA_040386415.1 Pseudomonadota bacterium | reverse complement strand
CGGCCCAGCCCCGCCAAGCTCCAGCATGTCCGTCAGCGCGACGATCCGCCGCCCTGAGGTCTGGCGCGCGCCCAGGCTCTTGAAGGCCGCGATCATGGAGATCGGATTGGCGTTGTAGCTCTCGTCGATCAGGGTGAAGGCCCCGGCCGGGAGGTGGATCGTCTTCTCGGCGCCCCGGCCCTCCAGGGGCTCGAAGGCGCCCAGGGCCGCCAGGCTGTCGCTCAGCGACACGTGCAGGGCCTCCAGCATCAGCAGGACCGCCATGCTGTTGGGACCCCAGTGGAAGCCCTTCTGCAGGATGGGGAAGTCCAGCGCCTTGCCGTGCAGGCGGGCCTGGACCACGGCGTGGTCGGCCTGGGGCTGGAAGTCGATCAGGCGGGCGTCGCAGGCCTCGCCGGCCCCGAAGCTCAGCACCTTGGCGCCGGCCTTGCGGGCCGCGTCGGCCAGCAGGTCGAACCAGGCGTTGTCAGCGTTGAGGATGGCGACGCCGCCGGGCTCGATCCCGTCGAAGATCTCGGCCTTGGCGCGGGCCACCCCGATCTCGCCGTCCGGGAAGTTCTCCACATGGACCGCGCCCACCGTGGTGATCGCCACCGCGTGCGGCCGCACGAAGCGCGACAGCGGGGTGATCTCGTCGGCGTGGTTCATGCCGATCTCGAAGACCGCGCGCTCGGTGTCGCGGGGCATGCGGGCCAGGGTGAGCGGCACGCCGATGTGGTTGTTGTAGCTCTTGACCGAGGAATGGGCCCTGCCGGCCAGCATCAGGCCGGCGCGGACCGCCTGGGTCACGCTGGTCTTGCCCACCGAGCCGGTGACCGCGCCGCGACGCACCTGGGGTGCGCGAACACGGGCGGCTTCTCCCAGTCTTTCCAAGGCCTTGAAGGTGTCTTCCACCAGGACGTGGGGACCGTCCACCGCCTGGCTGACCAGGGACCCGGTGGCGCCCTTGGCGAGCGCCGGGGCCACGAACTCATGACCGTCGCGAACCCCCGCGAGCGCCACGAACAGGTCGCCGGTCTCGATGGAGCGGGTGTCGATGGAGACGCCAAGGGCGGTGAAGTCGCCGACCACCGTGCCGCCCGTCGCCTCAGCGATCTCGTCTGCGGTCCAGAGGCTCATGGCTGGCCTCGCAGGGCCTGCTCGGTCTCGACCACATCGTCGAAGTGATGCACGACCCCGGCGACAGCTTGATACTGCTCATGGCCCTTGCCGGCGATCACCAGCACGTCGCCGGCCTCCAGCAGGGCTACGCCCGCGCGGATCGCCGTGCGGCGGTCACCGATGTTCTGCATCCCCGTCGTGCCGGCCATGACCTCGGCGCGGATCGCAGCGGGATCCTCGGTGCGGGGATTGTCGTCGGTGACGATGGCGATGTCGGCGTACTTCGCCGCGAGGCCGCCCATCAGGGGACGCTTGGTGCGGTCACGGTCGCCACCCGCCCCGAACACCACGATCAGCTTGCCTTCGACGTGGGGGCGCAGGGCCTTCAGGACCGTCTCCAGGCCGTCGGGCGTATGGGCGTAGTCCACATAGGCGACGCCGCCCTTGGGGCCGGTCCCGATCAGTTGCAGCCGGCCCGGGGCGCCCTCGAGGGTCTCCAGGGCCTTCATGACGCCGGTGGGCCGCTCGCCGGCCGCGATGCACAGCCCGGCCGCCACCAGGGCGTTGGAGGCCTGGTAGCCCCCCACCAGGGGCAGGTTGACTTCATAGGTCTGGCCCTGGGCCAGGATGGTCAGGCGCTGGCCTTCCGGGGTCGGGGTCCGGGACACCAGGGTCAGGCCCTGGCCCGCCTCGCCCACCGACACCACGCTCTGCCCGTTGGTGACCGCGGCGGCGGCGAAGGCGTCATAGGCGTCGGAGTCGGCGTTCAGCACG
Organism: Pseudomonadota bacterium; assembly: GCA_040386415.1. Taxonomy (GTDB): domain Bacteria; phylum Pseudomonadota; class Alphaproteobacteria; order Caulobacterales; family Caulobacteraceae; genus Phenylobacterium. Next base: position 6,286 of record JAZKFM010000188.1, on the reverse strand, counting down.
GCGGTCCCGCCGCGCGGCAGCAGGCCGGTGAACAGCCGCAGCTTGGCGTCGCGGTAAGCGTCCATCGTCAGGTGATAGTCGAGGTGGTCCTGGGTCAGGTTCAGGAAGCCCGCCGCCTGGATCCGCGCGCCGTCCAGGCGCCGCTGGTCGATACCGTGGGACGAGGCTTCCAGGGCCAGGTGGGTGACGCCCATCTCCACCAGCTGGCTCATCAGTTCGGCGACGTCGGCGGCGTCGGGGGTGGTCAGGCCCGGCGGGGTCAGTTGCGCCTCGAACCCGCCGGGGCCGGTGGCGTAGACCCCCAGGGTGCCCATGCTGGCGGCGCGATGGCCGCAGGCGTTGAAGATCTGGCGGCAGAAGGCGGCGACCGAGGTCTTGCCGTTGGTGCCGGTCACCGCGACGACGGTGGCGGGCTGCGCCTTCCAGAAGGCGGCGGCGGCCAGCGCATAGGCGCGGCGCGGGTCGGGCGTCACCACGAAGGGGACATCGACGCCGGGCGCTTCGGCGGCGGCGATCACGGCGGCGGCGCCCGCGGCGACCGCGCTGGGCACGAAGGCCAGGCCATCAGCCTGGCTTCCGGGCAGGGCGGCGAACAGGAAGCCCGGCTTCACCTTGCGGCTGTCGGCGGTCACGCCCTCGATCACCGGATCGACGGCCAGGTCTCGCGCCACCAGCTGAGAAAGACGCACGCCCATCAGTGTTCGCTCTCGATCGGCACGACGGCGTTGTCCGGGGTCGTCGCCACCAGGTCGGGGCGGCGGGTGACACCAAGGAACGGCGCGACGCGGTCGATCACGCGGCCGGCCGGCGGGGCGGCGGTCCAGCCGCCGGTGGCGAAGCCGTAGGTTTCGGGCGTGCCCTTGGGTTCGTCCATCAGGATCAGCACGAAATAGCGGTCGGCCTCCAGGGGCCCGTCGGCCGGGAAGACCGCGGCGAAGGAGGAGACCAGGATGTTGTTGGAGTAGCGCCCGCCGACGATCTTGTTGGCCGAGCCGGTCTTGCCGCCCACCCGCAGGCCAGGCGCATTGGCCTTGCCGCCGGTGCCGCGCACCACATTGACCCGCATCAGGTCCAGCAGGGCCCGCGAGGTCTCCTCGGAGACAGCCCGGGTTCCCTCGGGCCGGGTTCCAGGCTTCATCGGCTTGATGGTCAGGGGCACATAGGTGCCGCCGTTGAGGATCGCCCCCATGCCGGCGGCCACCGCCAGGGGGGAGACCGAAATCGCATGGCCGAAGGAGGTTGAGGCGACGTCGTTCTCGTTCCAGCGGCGCGGGACGATCGGCTTGGCGCTCTCGGAAAGCTCCACCGGCGTGGCGCGCGTCAGACCGAACGCCTTGAAATACTTCTGCACCGTGGGGGCGCCCGCCTGCAGGGCGAGCTTGGTGGTGCCGATGTTCGACGAGTGCACGAAGATGTCGGCCACCGACATGATCTTGTTCTCGGGGTGGTAGTCGTGGATCGTCTGGCCGCCGATCTTCACCGGCTGGCGGGCGTCGAAGGTCGAGGCCAGGGTCGCCGCGCCTGAGTCCAGCCCCATGGCCACGGTGAAGACCTTGAAGGTCGAGCCCATCTCATAGACCGACGCCGCGGCGTGGTTGATCAGCTGCTCCGGCGTCGCCTTGCCCGCGGCGTTGGGATCGAAGGTCGGATAGGAGGCGATGCCCAGGATCTCGCCGGTGTGCACATTGGTGATGATGCCCACCGCATCCTTGGCCTGGTGCGCCACGGCGGTCTTGTAGAGCTCATCCTCAAGGGCCGCCTGGACCCGCAGGTCGATGGAGAGCGCGGTGGCGCCATGGCCCGCCGCGCCGCGCCGGATCTCGTCATTGAGCGCCAGTTCCGCGCCCGAGAGCCCCTCCCCGCCGGTGTCGGCGAAACCGATCAGGTGGGCGGCGGTGGACCCCAGCGGATAGACCCGGCGCTGCTCGGGCTCAAAGGTGACGCCCGGCAGGCCCAGCTGGTGGATGCGGTTGCGGACCTCAGGGGTCAGGCCGCCCACCAGGAAGCTGCGGCGTTCGCCCCGCAGGGCCCGCTCCAGACGCGCGGGCGACAGGCCGGGCATGGCCAGGCGCAGGGCGGCGCGGGTCTCGTTGGCGTCCCAGATTTCGCGCGGGTCCACATAGAGGCCGTAGTGCAGCAGGTCGGCGGCCAGCATGGCGCCGTTGCGGTCGGTGAGGTCAGCCCGGCCCGCCCCGACGGGCGCGGTCATGCCGTTTCCCTGCGCCGCGCTGGAGAACAGCGCCATGCGCGTGGCGCCGACGCCCAGAGTCACGAAGCTCGCGGCGAACATGGCGGCCACGAAGAAGATGCGGATGCGGGCGTCGTCCTCGGCCTTGCCGGCCGCCCGCGCGCGCTCGAAGGCGTGCTCGAGCCCCCAGAGCCGCGCCTTCAGCCAGCCCCAGCCGGGCGCGGCGAAGTTGGGATGGGCCAGGCTCAAGACTTCGGTTCCCGGCGGGCGATTTCGGCCAGGGCTTCCGGGGTCACCTCGCGCGTGGCGGCGATGGGGGCCAGGCCCAGATAGCCGGTGGAAAGCTGCTCGATGCGGTTGGGCTGCTCCAGGTGGCTGACCTCGGCCTTCAGCAGGCGGATGCGGGCGTGCTCGGCGGCGATCTGCCGCTCCACCAGGGCGATTTCGGTGCGCTCGCGGCCGGCGATGGTCTTGGCCAGATAGACCGACATCACCAGGGCGATCAGCAGCCCCAGGGCGATGACATCGACCAGGCGGAAGCCCCGGACGCGGCGATCGAGCAGGCTCATGCGGCCTCGCTCCAGACCGGCGCGGCGGTGCGGATCGCGGCGCGAAGCTTGGCCGAGCGGGCGCGGGGATTGGCGGCGGTCTCGGCGTCGGAGGGCGCATGGGCGCCCTTGAAGATCAGCTCGAAGCTCGGCGGCGCACCGGCCTGGGCCGGTGGTAGGTGGCGCGAGCCGGCGGGCGTCTGTCCGGCGCGGGGCGTGAAGTAGGACTTCACGATCCGGTCCTCGAGGGAGGGGAAGGTCACCACCGCCAGCCGACCGCCGGGCTTCAGCACCCGCTCGGCCGAGGCCAGGCCGGCCTCCAGTTCGGAGAGTTCGTCGTTCACCGCGATCCGGAGGCCCTGGAAGGTGCGGGTGGCGGGGTGCACCTTGGCCCCGCGCCGCCCGCCCAGCACGCGCTCGACGAAGTCGGCGAATTCCAGGGTCCGCTCGAAGGGCTGCTCTTCGCGGCGGCGCGCGATGGCGCCGGCGATGCGGCGGGCCTTCTTTTCTTCGCCGTAGACCCAGAAGATCCGCGACAGCTCGGCGGGCTCGGCGGTGTTGATCAGTTCGGCGGCGGTGGGGCCCTGGGCGCCCATGCGCATGTCCAGGGGTCCGTCGCGCATGAAGGAAAAGCCGCGGTCGGCCTCGTCCAGCTGCATGGAGGAGACGCCGAGGTCGAGGGCCACGCCGTCGACGGAGCCCTCCCCCAGCCGCTCGTCCATCTCGGAGAAGCAGGCCTCGATCAGCTGGAACCTGTCGCCCAGGCCCTCGGCGAAACGCCGCGCGGTGGGGTCGCGGTCGAAGGCGATGACCTCCGCGCCGGTGGCCAGCAGGGCGCGGGAATAGCCGCCGGCGCCGAAGGTGCCGTCGACGATCTTCTGGCCGGGACCAGGCGCCAGGGCCTCGATGACCTCGGCTATCAGGACGGGGACGTGGGGCGCGCTCATGCGCCGGCCCCGGCGCGGGCGGCGCGTTGGGCGGCGCGCAGGGCGGCTAGGCCGTCACGGGCGATCTCGCGCTGGGCGGCGCGGTGAGCCTGGAACGCCTCGCGCTCCCAGATCTGGAACCGGTCGCCGAGACCCACGACCACGACCCAGTCGGAGAGGCCGAACATGTCGCAGAGGCCTTCCGGCAGGGTCACCCGGCCGGCGGTGTCGAAGCTCATCTTGGCCATGCCGCCGAGGATCGAGGTTTCCAGGGCCGAACGCAGGGGGTCGCCGAAATCCATCTCGTCGATGACGCCCAGGTAGCGGTCCAGCAGCGTCTTTCCCCCACCCTCGATGCAGTCGGCCTCGATGGAGGGAAAGCAGATGATTCCGTCAAAGGGACCAGAGGCGAGAGCGCGGAATTCCTGCGGCACAACGATGCGCCGCTTTGCGTCCAGCTGCTTCTCGAACGTCGAGACGAACATCCCGCCGCGCCCCAGTTAACCGGTCCCCGCTTGGACCCCTCGTTCCACCTGGCAGCCCCGCAAATCACACGGACGCAACGTTCAGCAGACAAGAACTGGGTTAACACGGGCTAAACTGGGCGACAATGCCTCTGAATGACTATTTGGCATGGATTCAAAGATGTCGCACAGGGTTATGGTTAACGCGGGTAAACACTCCACAGAACATACAGAGAACTGGTTAAATATAGCGACGGAACGCCGCATAGGTTGTGGATAACTAGAGTCACGCGCATCAGATGCGCCTGGCGTCTTGCTCTAGGCGGAGCGGCGCCGGGAATGATGGACCAGACGGCCTGTAAGCCGGGTTCTGTGCCGCCCGCGAACGGGCATTGGCGATCATTCCTCTGGACCGCCCATCGCTGGACGGTTCTCGCGACCTACCCGGGTGTCTCGGGCCTACGACAGCCCTACCGGCGAACCGGCGCGACACCCCTATTCGGTCTTGCTCCTGGCGGGGCTTGCCATGCCGTCCCCATTGCTGGGTCCGCGGTGCGCTCTTACCGCACCCTTTCACCCTTCCCGGCGCCGAAGCTCCGGAGGTCTGCTCTCTGTGGCGCTATCCCTAGGGTCACCCCCGGTGGGCGTTACCCACCGCCATGTCGTCGTGGAGCCCGGACTTTCCTCGCCTGCTTGCGCAGGCGCGACCGCCCAGCCATCTGGTCCGCGGGCTTGATGGGCCGGGAGGCGGCCCCCGTCAATCGGCCAGGCGGCCGTAGACCAGCTGGTCCCAATAGCGGCCCTTCCAGTGGGCGTGGTCGCGCAGGGTGCCTTCCAGGGAGAACCGGTGCCGTTCCAACAGGGCGCATGAGCGCGCATTGCCGAGCGTCACCATGGCCTCGATGCGTCGCAGGGAGAGATCATTGAAGCCGAAGGAGAGCACGTGGGGCAGGATCTGGCTCATCACGCCGCGGCCCCACTCGGCGCGGCGCAGGTCGTAGGCCACCTCGCCCCGGCGGGCGCGGTCGAAGATCAGGTTGTTGAAGCCCACCGTGCCGATCAGGTCGGGCGCGCCGGCCCGCCGGATAGTCCAGCGCACCCCGCCGTCGCCGGCCGCCAGCTCCGTGCCCCAGTCGATGATCTCATGGGCCTCGGCGACACTGGCGAGGGGGGCTATGTCCATGTATTCCGCCACCAAAGGGTCACGAAACAACTCAAAAAGTCCGTCGGCGTCGTCGCGTTGCAGGGGCGCCAGCGTGTATTCGCCGACCTTCAGGACGCAGGTGGCGAGCCCCAGGCTCATCCCAGGTCCCGCATGCGCCGCCCCACGGGGTGATCGCCCAGCGCCGCCATGACCCCGGCCCGGTCGGCGGCGGTCTTGTTCTGCGACAGCTTGGTCACGCCCTCGAACCGCTCGACCGTCATGCGCGCACCGACGATGCCGCGCAGCATGGTTTCGAACTTGCCGGGGCTCATCTTGTCCCGGGTCCAGGGTTTCTTCGGCAGCAGACGCGCCTCCTCCAGGGCCGAGAGGTCGTCCAGCAGGGCGATCAGGTCGGCCTCGGCCAGGGCCGCGACCGGACCCTCCACCTCGACGGAGACGTAGTTCCAGGTGGGCACGCTGTCGCGGTTCTCGTACCAGTCGGGACTGACATAGGCCTCGGTCGCCAGGTTCACGGCCACGGCGTGGAAGCCGCCGGCCAGGGCCCGAGCCAGGGCGTTGCCCCGCGACAGGTGGAAGTCGAGCACCAGGCCCTCCCCCATCCGCCGCGCGATCACCGGCGCATGGGCGACCACGGCCCGGCCATCGACGGACGCGGCGATCGTCGAGAATGGGAACCCGGCGAGGTGATCCAGCAGCACAGCCTCGTCGCTCACCTGGAAAGGCAAGGAGGGATGCATCAGGCCGCGCCCAGCCGCAGCAGGCCGATCAGCCGCGCGCGGGTCTCCCCGTCGGCGATACCGTCCACCTTCTCTGGCCGCCAGTGCCGCTGGAAAGCGGTGACCACCGCGGTGGTGTGGGCGTCGAAGGTCCCGGACGGCGCGCAGTCATAGCCCAGCCGGGTGAACCCGGCCTGCAGGGCGAAGACCGCGGCGCCGGTCTCGCCTTCGCTGATCGGCTGGCCCGGCGCGGCGGCGGGTTCGGCCCAGAGCCCGTGG
>JAZKFM010000187.1:10326-22786 GCA_040386415.1 Pseudomonadota bacterium | reverse complement strand
GGAGCCGGGCGCCGGAGGGAACTCAGAATCGCCTAGCTCGACCTTCACCTCGTCCATGGTCACGCCCATGGTCTCGGCGGTGATCTGGGCCAGGATCGTATAGGTCCCGGTGCCGATGTCGGTCATGCCCTGGCGCAGGGTGATGACACCGGTCCCATCGATCCGGACGCCCGCCTTGGCCGGCAGCAGGAAGTTGCCGCGGATGGCGGCGGCCATGCCCATGCCCACCAGCCAGCGGCCATCACGGACCTGGCCGGGCTTGGGATTGCGCCGGCTCCAGCCGAAGCGCTGGGCGCCGGTGTTCAGGCATTCCGTCAGTTGGCGGATCGAGAACGGCTTGCCGGTCTCCGGATCAACATCGGGCTCGTTGCGCAGGCGCAGCTCGATGGGGTCGATCCCCAGCTTCTCCGCCAGCTCGTCCATGGCGCATTCCAGGCTCAACATGCCGGAGGCCTCGCCCGGCGCCCGCATGGGGCCGGCGTGGGGAATGTCCATCTTCACCAGCCGGTGGCCGGTGAGGCGGTTGGGCGCGGCGTAGAGGTTGCGGGAGAAGTTGGCCGCGTGCTCCACGAAGGAGGCGCTGCGGGCGCAGTGGGTGACGGCTTCCACGGCGAAGGCGTTCAGCCGTCCGTCAGGCTCCGCCCCCAGCCGCACGCGCATGCTGACGGCGGGCCGGTGGATGGTCGCCTGGAACATCTGCTGGCGGGTGTAGGCCAGCTTCACCGGCTGTCCCAGGGCGCGGGCGCCCAGCGCCGCCAGGGTCAGGTCGTCATAGGCCTGGCCCTTGCCGCCGAAACCGCCGCCGATGTAGCGGGTCAGCAGGTGGACCTTGTCCGAGGGGATGGCCAGGGTCTCGGCCAGGGCGTGCTGGCCGCCCTTCACCATCTGGATCGAGGTGTGGACGGTGACCTTGTCGCCCTCCCACCAGGCGGTGGTGGCGCAGGGCTCCATCTGCACGTGGTTCTGCAGGGGGCTGAAATAGGTCTCGTCGATCTGGGCCGGAGCCTTGGCGTAGGCGCCTTCGAAGTCGCCGATGAGGACGTCTTCCTCGCCGTCCGGCATCTCCGCCAGGTCGAGGCTGGCCCGGAAGTCCAGGACGGCAGGCTCGGCGGCATAGCTCACCTGGATGAGGTTTGCGGCGGCCCGCGCGTTCTCCCAGGTGTCGGCGGCGACGAAGGCCACCGGCTGACCGAAGAACTCGACCCGATCACCGGCCAGGGCCGGGTTAGCCGCCCGCTGGCTGCGGGGGTTGATCCGCTCGCCCCGCCGCGCCTGCTTGGGCACATTGAGGTGGGTCCAGACCAGCTTCACGCCCGGCGAGGCCTCGGCGGCGCTGATGTCGATGGCGGTGATCCGGCCCTTGGCGATGGTGGCGGCCAGCAGGTAGCCATAGGCCGGCGCCGAGGGCGGTTCGACCTCATAGGCATAGGCTGCCGTGCCGGTGACCTTCAGCTTGCCCTCGTAGCGCTCGACGCCCTTGCCGATGATCCCGCTGCGGTTCTCCGTGACGGGGTTCGGGGCCGCCCAATCCTTGACCGAGCTCATGCGCCTCTCCCTTCACTGGCCTGCGCCAGGGCGTCCGCGGTCATGCGGGCCACCAGGGCGATCTTGAAGCCGTTCTTGCCGTTGTCCTGCGCGCCCGCCAGTTCGGCGTGGGCGGCCTCGACCGCGCTCGCGCCGCTCTTCAGCGCCGCCTCGGTCTTCTCCGCGCGCCAGGGCTTGTGGGCCACGGCGCCGAAGGCGACCTGGTTCCCCACCACCGCGACGCTGGCCAGGCCACCGGCGTAGGAGGCCCGGTCGCGAGCCTTGATATAGACCTGCCCGCCGGCCGGAGCCGGGGGAAGGACGACGGCGGTGATCAGTTCGCCCGCCATCAGGTTGGTCTCGATATGCGGTGTGTCGCCCGGCAGGCGGTGGAGGTCGGCGACCGCCAGGGTACGGGTGGCGCCGTCGGCGGTCATGGTCTCCAGGCTCGCGCCCAGGGCCGTCAAGGCGACCGCCATGTCGGAGGGATGGGTGGCGATGCAGGCGTCGCTGGCGCCGAAGATGGCGCTGTTGCGGTTCAGCCCGTCGATGGCGCTGCAGCCCGATCCCGGCAGCCGCTTGTTGCAGGGCTTGGAGGGGTCATAGAAATAGGCGCAGCGGGTCCGTTGCAGCAGGTTGCCGCCGGCGGTCGCCTTGTTGCGAAGCTGGCCCGAACCGCCCGAGACGATGGCCTGGGTCAGAACCGAATAGCGGCTCCGAACGCGGGCGTCGGCGGCCAGATGGCTGTTGGTCACCATCGCACCGATGCGCAGCCCGCCCTCGGCGGTGTCGTCGATGCCGGCCAGCGGCAGGCGATTGACGTCCACCAGGTGGGTCGGCTGCTCGATGTCGAGCTTCATCAGGTCCAGCAGATTGGTGCCGCCGGCCAGGAACTTGGCGCCGGGCGTGGCCGCCACGGCCTTCACGGCGGCGGCGACGTCGGTGGGACGCTCGTAGGTGAAGGGCCTCATGCGACCTCTCCGGCGACGTCGCGGATCGCCGCGATGATCTGGGGATAGGCCGAGCAGCGGCAGATGTTCCCGCTCATCCGCTCGCGGATTTCGGCGTCGGTGAGGGCGATGGCGCCGGTCAGGTCCTCGCTGGCCTGGCTGGGCCAGTTCTCGGCGGCCTCCTTCAGCATGCCCACAGCCGAGCAGATCTGGCCCGGCGTGCAATAGCCGCACTGGAAGGCGTCCTGCTCCAGGAAGGCCTGCTGCATCGGGTGAAGGTTCTCCTCCCCGCCGATGCCCTCGATGGTGGTGACCTCGTCGCCGTCGTGCATGACGGCCAGGCTGAGGCAGGAATTGATGCGGACCCCGTTCACCAAGACGGTGCAGGCGCCGCACTGCCCGTGATCACAGCCCTTCTTGGAGCCCTTGAGGTTCAGATGCTCGCGCAGGGCGTCGAGCAGGCTGGTGCGGGTGTCGAGGTCAAGCGATCTCGCTTGCCCATTTACGGTGATGGTCGTCTTCAAGCACGCCTCCCCAGCGCGGGCCGCCTTGGTCAGCGGCGCCTATTCGAAAGTCAGGTTAGTCCTCGCCGGGAGCGAGGGCTTTCACCGAAAGCGCATGCAGGGGACCTGCCAGCTCCTCGGCCAATGTCCGGTAGACCATCCGTTGCCGCGCCACCTTTGGGGCGCCCTCGAAGGCCTGGGCTTGAATAATAACGTTAAAATGGGTCTCGCCGGAGGGGCTGGCGCCCGCATGTCCCGCGTGGCGGGCGGAATCGTCTTCGATTTCCAGGCGGGTGGGCGAGAACGCTTCGGTGAGCTTGTGTTGGATGGCCTCAAATATGGCGCCCATTTGGATAATCTTCAATTCTTGAAAGGGTCTCAGACCGCTTCATACTTGGGTCATGGCCGGCGCGTTTCAATACAAGCCTAAGTTCGTCGATATCCGGGTGCGCCCGCCGACCCCAGGGGAGGCCGCGCAGACCGACGACGTCTATGCGCTCAAGCCCGGGGAACGGGCTTGCGACCATCCGGGGTGCCGGGTGGCGGCGACGGCGCGCGCGCCCAAATCCCGCGACATGCTCAACGAGCACTACTGGTTCTGCCAGCCGCACGCGGCGGAATATAATCGCAACTGGAACTTCTTCGCCGGCATGAGCGACGGGGAGATCAAGCAGCGTCAGGCCCAGAGCGCCCAGGGCGACCGCCCGACCTGGGACTTCAAGGCCGGCCGGTTCTCCCGCGAGGCAGCCGCGGCCGCCCACGGCTTTGGCCAAGGCAAGGGTTATCGCGATCCGTTCAACCTGTTCGGCAGCGGCAATGGCGGCGCCCAGCGCCCGGCCAATGCGCCGGAGGGCCGCCGACTGGGCAAGCTGGAGCGCAACGCCCTGGCTGACCTCGACCTCGACGAGAACGCCGACGCCCCGACCATCCGGGCCCGCTATATCGAACTGGTGAAGCGCACCCACCCGGACTCGAACGGCGGTGACCGCTCCACCGAGCACAAGCTGCAGCGGGTCATCAAGGCCTACCAGCAGCTCCGCAAGGCGAAGATGGCCTAGGGACTCGGCCTCAGACCGGCGTGTCGCCCGCCACCGTGGTGCGGTGCATCAGGCGCAGGTGGCCGTCGTAGCCGCCCTCGGCCAGGTGGACCGTGCAGCGGTTGTCCCACATCAGCAGCATGTTGGGACGCCACTTGTGGCGGTAGACGAACCGGTCCTGGGTGATGTGCCCGAACAGGAAAGCCAGGATCGCCTGGGCCTCCTTGGCCTCGAAGCCCTCTATGCCGACGGTGTAGACCGGGCTGACGAACAGCGCCTTGCGGCCAGTGACCGGGTGGGTGCGGACCAGGGGATGGCTCAGGCTCTGGTCAGCCTCCTCGGAGACGATGATCGCCATGGTCCGCTTCTCGGTCTCGCGGGCGAAGACGCCCTTGGTCCCGTAGGCGCGGCCGGCGGAGTGGACCGCCTTCATCGGGGCCAGCATCGCCTTCATGGCCGGCGACAGGGCCTCATAGGCGCTGGCGCAGTCGGCGAAGAGGGTGTCGCCCCCCACGGGCGGCGTCACCTTGGAATGCAGCAGGGTGGCGGCGGGCGGCTTCTCCTGGAAGCTCCAGTCGGAGTGCCAGCCGGCGCCGAAGTTCGTCGCCTTCTCGTCGGGCTCACGGCGCAGCTCCAGGACGTTGGGGTGGCCGGGCATGGGGGCGATGAACGGGTCGACCCCGAACTTTCCCATCTGCAGGGTGAAGGCTTCCAGCTCATGCAGGCTGAGCGGCTGGTCGGGGAAGCTCACCACCGAGTGGCGGGCCCAGGCGGCGCGGATTTCCTCGCGGGCCTCTGGGGAAAGCGGACGGGAAAGATCGACGCCGACGATCTCGGCGCCGAAGCCCTCCTCGGAGGCGAAGACCTGGATTGCGCGATAGGACCGCGTGGCTTGCTTCAACATGGGTGGACGCTCCCTTCGTCATTCCGGTATGGGTCGCAGGGACTGCCCCATCAAACACACGTTTGCTTCGCATGCGTAAGCCTGTAATCGAACCGGACCATGACCTCGTTCGCTGAAAATCAAGACGACAAGCTCCTCACCCTGGTCCCGGACAAGAAGGTCTCGGTCCGCGAAGCCTTTGGGGTGGATATCGACATGACCGTGCCCGCGTTCAGCGAGCGCGACAGTCACGTGCCGGACCTCGATCCGTCCTACAAGTTCGATCCGGAGACCACCCGGGCGATCTGCGCCGGCTTCGCCTTCGACCGGCGCGTGATGGTCCAGGGTTATCACGGCACGGGCAAGTCGACCCACATCGAGCAGGTGGCCGCGCGCCTCAACTGGCCGCTGATCCGGGTGAACCTCGACAGCCACGTCAGCCGTATCGACCTGGTAGGCAAGGACGCCATCGTCCTGAAGGACGGCAAGCAGATCACCGAATTCCGCGAGGGCATCCTGCCCTGGTCGATCCAGCGGCCCGTGGCCCTGGTGTTCGACGAATACGACGCCGGTCGCCCGGACGTGATGTTCGTGATCCAGCGCATTCTGGAAGCCCAGGGCAAGCTGACCCTGCTGGACCAGAACCGCGTGATCCGGCCCAACCCGTTCTTCCGCCTGTTCTCCACGACCAACACCATCGGCCTGGGTGACACCACCGGCCTCTATCACGGCACCCAGCAGATCAACCAAGGCCAGATGGACCGCTGGTCGATCGTGACCACGCTGAACTACCTGGCCCACGACGTGGAAGCCGAGATCGTGCTGTCCAAGGCGCCGCACTACAACAACACCGAGGGCAAGCGCACGATCAGCGCCATGGTCCGGGTCGCCGACATGACCCGGAACGCCTTCATGAACGGCGACATCTCGACGGTCATGAGCCCCCGGACGGTGATCACCTGGGCGCAGAACACCGAGATCTTCGGCGGCGACATCGCGCTCGGCTTCCGGATGACCTTCCTGAACAAGTGCGATGAGCTGGAGCGCGGCACCGTCGCCGAGTTCTTCCAGCGCGCCTTCGGCCAGGACCTGCCGGAATCCACGGCGCGGGTGCGGGTGGCCTAGAGCCACCCACCCGCCTTCGGGTCGCACCAGGGATGACCGCGCAGCCGCGCGCGCCGTCTGCTCTCCGAGATACCTCAAGCTAGAAAACTGACTGGACCCGACGCGCCGCAGCCGCGATCATCGGCGCATTACGCCACCCAGAAATTTTCCAAGAGGAAACCATGACAAGGACCACCCTCGCGGCGCTCGCCGCAGGCGCGCTGGCGCTCGCCGCCATGGCCCAACCCGCTTTCGCCCAGACCCCGGCCAAGAACGACTACGCCGACAAGGCCTCCTGGCTCTGCTGGCCTGGCCGCACCGACGCCTGCTCGGGTGACAATTCAGCGACCGTGATCACCGCCGCCGGCAAGGCGACCAAAGAGGCCTGGAAGGCCGATCCCAAGGCGCCGATCGACTGCTTCTACGTCTATCCGACCGTCTCCATGGACAAGGGCGTCATTTCCGACATGACCCCCAACGCCGAGGAGCAGCGCGTGGTGGAGCAGCAGCTCTCGCGCTTCGCCTCCAAGTGCCGGGTCTATGCGCCCATGTACCGTCAGTTCACCCTGACCGCCCTGCGCGACATGATCACCAATCCCACCGCCGCGGCGGCCGCGGGCCCGCGTCCGAACACCGGCTTCACGGATGTGGTCGACGCCTGGAACCACTACCTCGCCCACGAGAACAAGGGCCGCGGCGTGGTCCTGATCGGCCACAGCCAGGGTTCCGGCGTGCTGACCCAGCTGATCGCCGCGGAGATCGACGGAAAGCCCGTCCAGAAGCAGATGATCTCTGCCCTGCTGCTGGGAACCGGCCTGCCGGTGACCAAGGGCGGTGACACCGGCGCCTTCAAGTCGATCCCGCTCTGCAAGTCGGCGACCCAGACGGGCTGCGCCGTGGCCTATGCCAGCTTCCTCGACAACGCCCCTCCGCCGGCCAACAGCCGCTTCGGCCGCCCGCGTGAGGCCAACTCGGCCATGGAAGTCGCCTGCGTGAACCCCGCCAGCCTCTCAGGCGGCAAGGGCGAGCTGCACAGCTACATGGCCACCACCGGCAACGGCCACACGGCCGACGGCTGGGCCAAGGGCGTCACGGTCGACACCCCCTTCGTCTCGGTCCCCGGCCTGCTGAGCGCCACCTGCGTGAACTCGGGCGGCTTCAACTATCTGGCCGTCCACGTGAACGCCGACCGCGCCGACCCGCGGATCGACGCCATCAAGCCCGGCGCCGTCTCGCCGGACTGGGGCCTGCACCTGGTGGACGTGAACGTCGCCATGGGAAACCTGGTCGACCTGGTGGACAGCCAGGGCAAGGCCTGGCTCGCCAAGAACTAGGCTCGGCGCAAGCTGGAATCAGAAAGGGCGCGGAGGTGACTCCGCGCCCTTGTCCGTCTCAGGTTCTCAGAGGCGGCTCAGCCGCCGCTGATCTTCTTGCCGACGAAGGCGCCCAGCGCCAGGAACAGCACGAAGCCGATCACGGCGACAAAGAACAGCAGCTTGGCGACGCCCGCCGCCGCACCGGCCATGCCGGTGAAACCGAGCGCGCCGGCGATCAGCGCGACCACGGCGAAAATCAGGGCCCATTTCAACATGTTGAACTCCAGCCAAACACATCAGGGGGTCTTGCTGGCTCAACGCGGGCGGGACCGTCGCGTTCCTGGCGCGGTCAGGCCGCCAGCAGAGGCAGGGCTTCGGGGGGCTGCATCCGTCCCCCCACGGGCGCCGTCTGCAACCGGCACACGCCAGGGCCGGTGACAAACGGCACGTGGGCGGCGATGCAGGCGTCCAGCTCCACGCGGCTGCGCACATTGGTGACGGCCGCCCAGATCTGTTTCTTGCGGTAGAGCCCCAGCCGCTCGGAAAAGCGGCGCAGCACCGCCAGCCGGGCGCGCTGGTCTCCGTTGGGAAGGACCAGGGTCACACTGGTGACGGCCTGAGGCGCCAGCTTCTCCACCTCGAAGCCGGGATCCTGGGTGCGCAGGTCGATATTTGTCACATACTTCAAAAGCGCCGTCCGGACGGTCGCCAGGGCCGTGAACGCCGGGTCGCGGGGCACATCATAGACCGCCGCCGCCAACTGCCCCTTGGCCGCTGGAGGCAGGGTGGCGAGCATCTCCTCATAGGCCGCGCGCTGGGACGCGCGGACGATGTTGGAGTAGCAGATGGGCAGGTAGAGCATCGAATGGGGCCCCGGCCCCGCCAGCATCCGCGCCGCCACCGCCACACAGTCGGCGTCGAAGGCTTGCGGATCGGCAGGCATGTGGTCGTCGCCCTCCACAAGGCTCAGATGGGTTCTCAAGTCCCCGGGGGTGGAACTGACAACGTCGCCGACAAAGACGCTGCGCAGGGTGAAATAGATTCCCTGCACGCCATCGAGCGGCGGCATCGTCCGCTTGGCGGCCGCCTCGGCCATATCCTCCAGGGCGGCCTCCTGGGTCACCCAGATCGGCCCCACCGGGCGGCGGGCCTCAGGCGGTTTGTCGGCCGGCTCACGTTCGGTCGCCTCGATGCGGCTCAGCCGTCCACCGGGCGGCAGCAGGGAGGGATCAAGCAGGGCCGCGCTGACCGCCGCGTCGTCGAGGGCCGCGAAGGCCTGCACCGCCTCAGCCGAGCCCTCGAACAGCAGCAGACCTACCTTGCCGGCCTCATCGTCGCCCTCCCCGAACAGTTTGATCTGCAGATCGTCTCCCAGCCGCGCCAGTTCCTGGACATCCAGCTCATCGGCGCGCGGATCGGTCAGCAGGAAGGAGTAGTGGGTCAGGGGCGCGAACTGGCGTGGCCACTGCCATTTGCCCTCAAGATAGATCCCCGAGAACTTCGCGACCAGCGGCCCGAGGACGGCCGGCTTCAGTCCGGTCTTCTCCGCATCGACCGCTACCCTCAGACACGCAACCGCCGTCACCGCACTCACTCCACCTGTTCTCCGACCATATTGGCGCGTGAAAGTGTAAACACATTCTGCGATCGGCCTGCGGGCGTCAGCCGCGCCACCAACAGGACTTTCCTCGGTTCGCTCCGACGCGCTATGGAAGTTGGCCATGGCCAAGAACCCGGAAAGCCCGCTCGAGCCCTTTAAACGCGCCCTCGCGAACGCCGCGCGCTCGCTGGCCGAGTCCCCCGACCTGGAGATCGTCTACTCCGGCGAAGGTCCCGTGCTGTCGGGCAACCGCGCGGTCTTGCCGCACCCGCCCCGCGACCTCACGCCGATGGACGCCGCGCGCATCCGCGGCCTGGCCGACCAGATGGCCCTGCGCATCTCGCACCACGACGCCCAGATCCACGCCCGCACCCGGCCCGGCTCGGCCCTGGGCGCGCCGGCCTATGACGCCCTGGAGCAGGTGCGCATCGAGGCCATCGGCTCCAATGCGCTCGGCGGCGTGCGTGAGAACCTGAAGGTCGTGCACGAGCAGGCCTGGCTAAAGCGCCCCTTCAATCCCGTCGACGCCCAGGCCAATCCTCCGATGGCGGAGATCGTCGCCATGATGGCCCGCGAGCGGCTGACCGGGGTGGAGCCGCCGCCGAACGCCAAGCTGCTGGTGGACATGTTCCGCGACGAGATCGAGGCCCGAGCGGGCCAGGATCTCAACAAGCTGATCGACAAGATCGACGACCAGAAGGCCTACGCCAAGATGGCGCGCACGATCCTGCGCGACCTGTCCATGGGCGACGACCTCTCTGACGCCCCTGACCAAGCCGACCAGGACGAGGAAGACGGCGACGAGGGCGAGGCTGAAGCCGCCGAGGATGGCGACGAGGGCGATGGCGAGGGCCAGTCCCCCCAGCAGGCCTCCATGGACGACAGCGAGGCGACCCACAGCGAAAGCGAGGACGCCGACAGCCAGATGATGCAGGCCGAGGATGATCCCAACGCCGAGGATAGCGACGAGCCGCCGGAGCTGGGCGAGGGCGAGCAGCCCGCCCGCCCCGACCCCAAGGGCGACGCCAAGACCCCCACCTACAAGGTCTTCACCACCGCCAACGACGAGATCGTGGCGGCCGAGGAATTGTGCGACGCCGAGGAGCTGACCCGGCTGCGGGCCTATCTCGACCAGCAGCTGGCCAGCCTCTCCAGCGTGGTCTCCCGCCTGGCCAACAAGCTGCAGCGCAAGTTGATGGCCCAGCAGAACCGTTCCTGGACCTTCGACCTGGAGGAAGGGATCCTTGACGTCGCCCGCCTGACACGGGTGATCACCGATCCCACCGCCTCGCTGGCCTTCAAGGAAGAAGAAGACACCGAGTTCCGCGACACGGTGGTGACCATCCTGATCGACAATTCCGGCTCCATGCGCGGCCGCCCGATCATGGTGGCCGCCGTCTGCGCCGATATCCTGGCCCGCACCCTGGAGCGCTGCGGCGTGAAGACCGAGATCCTCGGCTTCACCACCCGGGCCTGGAAGGGCGGCACGAGCCGCGAGGACTGGCTGAAGGCCGGCAAGCCCGCCCAGCCGGGGCGCCTCAACGACCTGCGCCACATCATCTACAAGGCCGCCGACGCCCCGTGGCGCCGCGCCAAGCGCAATCTCGGCCTGATGATGCGCGAGGGCCTGCTGAAGGAGAACATCGACGGCGAGGCCCTGATGTGGGCGCACCAGCGGCTGATCGGCCGCACGGAGGCCCGCCGCATCCTGATGGTGATCTCCGACGGCGCGCCGGTGGACGATTCGACCCTGTCGGTGAACTCCGGCCACTATCTCGAGCGCCACCTGCGCGAGGTGATCGCCGAAATCCAGGACAAGAGCCCCGTGCAGCTGATCGCCATCGGCATTGGCCACGACGTGACGCGCTACTATCGTCGGGCTGTCACCATCGTCGATGTAGAACAGTTGGCCGGCGCCATCGTCGACCAGTTGGCCGAGCTCTTCCAGGAGGAGCCTCGCAAGGCCAACCGCAAGACCGCGGGCCTGCTGGCCCCGCCGCCCAACACGCAAGGCCCCCAGGGCGGCGCGACCCGGCGGTCCACCTTCAAGGAAGTCCGGAGAGCCGTGGCGTGAAACGACTGATCCTGGGAGTCGCGCTCGCCGCGCTCACCGCCTGCGCCCAGCCGTCCACCCTGCCCAAGGGCCCGATGGCCGCAGGTCCCGGGATCAACATCACCGCCACGCCGGTCCCGCTCAATCCGGCCAACCCCGCCCAGGATCGCATCGGCGACTTCGTGTATGCAGGGGGGCTTCAGCTTTCGTCGGACCAGACCTCACGCTTCCATGGCCTGTCGGACCTGCGGGTGACACCCGACGGCAAGCTGGTCTCCATGAGCGACGAGGGCGACTTTCTGGAAAGCCGGGTCCTGCTGGACAAGGCCGGCCGCCTGGTGGGCGTCGGTCCCGGCAAGCTGACGGTCCTCACCGGGCCGGACGGCAAGCCGCTGCAGGGCAAGAAGGAGGCCGACTCAGAGGGCCTGGCCGTCCTGCCCAACGGTGACCGCCTGGTCAGCTTCGAGGCCATCGACCGCATCCTGCTCTATCCGGCCAAGGGTGGCCCCGCGCGGGTTGTTCCCTCGCCGGTGGACGCCGGCTTCCCTCCCAACGGCGGCATGGAGGCCCTGGCCTTCGATCCCGCCATCGGCTCCGACGGCTACATCACCGCCGGTGAGGACTCAGGCGAGACCTGGACCTGCCGCGTCACCGTGGCCTGCGTGAAGGGTCCCGCCCTGGAGAAGCCGCCCGAGTTCGGAGTGGTGGCGGCCGACAGGCTGGCTGACGGGAAGACCGCATGGCTGTTCCGCGCCTGGGACCCGGTGCGCGGCAGCCGCATCACCCTGAAGATTGTCGGCCCCGCGGGAGAAGTGGCCCGCATGGACATGGCCAAGCCTCTGACCGTCGACAATCTCGAAGGCGTATCGGCCGTGCCCGGCAAGAACGGCGCGATCCGATTCTACCTGCTCTCCGACGATAATTTTTCGAGCAATCAGAAGACCATCCTGCTGGCTTTCGACTGGAAGCCCGCGAAGTAGATTTTTGCAGAGCGCGGGATGCGGGCGGAAAACCGGTTCCCACTTTTCCTCATCCCGCTGAGCGAGGCGCCATCATGAGCCAGACCGAAATCGCCCTTCCCACCCCGGAGGGCGACGCGCGCGCCTTCGTCTTCAAGCCCGACTCAGGCGCCGGTCCCTGGCCGGCCGCCATCATCGCCATGGACGCCCCGGCCATCCGGCCCGCCCTGTTCGAGATGGGCGAACGCCTGGCCGCCGCCGGCTACTACGTCCTGCTGCCGGACCTGTTCTGGCGCGCCGGCCCCTACCCTCCCCTGGACATCGCCGCGGCGCGCGCGGGCGACAAGGCGGCCGGCGAGCTGTTCGCCAAGCTGCGGGCCAGCACGGGCGCGGGCCGGCAGATGACCGACGTGAAGGCCTGCCTCGACTTCATCGCGGCCGATCCGGCCGCCAAGCCGGGCAAGGTGGGAATCACGGGCTATTGCATGGGCGGCTCCATCGCCCTGCGCGCGGCGGGAACCTACCCGGACC
>JAZKFM010000187.1:3934-10316 GCA_040386415.1 Pseudomonadota bacterium | reverse complement strand
GCCACCGACGACGCGCGCAGCCCCCACCTGCTGGCGCCTGCGATCACGGCCAAGGTGCTGGTGGCCGGGGCCATCGAGGACCGCAGCTATGACGAGGCCCAGAACGCCCTGCTCACCAAGGCCCTGAGCGAGGCCGGCGTCGACGCCGAGGTGTCCATCTGGGAAGGCTGCAAGCACGGCTGGGTGCCCACCGACATGCCGGTGCACAATCCCGACGGCGCCGAGCGCCACTGGCGCGAACTGATCGCCCTGTTCGATGAGACGCTGAAGTAGGGGATATGGACGGATAGGGCCGAGCCCCCTCCGTCTCTTCGCTGCGCTCAGATCCACCTCCCCCGAACCGCGCTTCGCGCTGGGGGAGGAATTTCGCGCTTCTAGTTCCTCCCCAGGCCGCAGGCCGTATCGGGGGAGGTGGCGCACGCACGTATGCGCGTGACGGAGGGGGCTAGGGCCTCAGCCAGTCACACCTGTCGCGCAAAGAAAAAGGCCGGCGTCACCGCCGGCCTTTCTCAAATCTGGAGGCTGCTGCGCCTTAGGCGGCGGCGGCCGGCGCCTGCGCGGCGAGCTTGGCCTTCAGCTGACGCTTGATCTTCAGGGCGCGAGGCGAGAGCTGCTCGTCCTTGGCCTTGACCAGGAAGACGTCCAGGCCGCCACGGAAGTCCAGGGTGCGGCGGGCCGCATTGGAGATGCGCAGCTTGAAGGTCTGACCCAGAGCGTCCGACTGCAGGCTGGCGGGAGCCAGGGCCGGCAGGAAGCGGCGCTTGGTCTTGATATTCGAGTGGCTCACATTGTTGCCGACCATGGGGCCGATACCGGTGAGTTCGCAACGACGCGACATGGCTTAAGACCTAAGCGAGAAAAGAGTGACGGCGGGCGGACCCGCGCGAGAGCGGGCGATATAGTCGAAGGTAAGCGGCGGCGTCAAGGCGGAGCCGCCTTTCAGACCGCTTCATCGCGCTTTCCTGTCGCCACGCCAAACAGCCGGCGCTCCGACCGTCTTGTGTCCGCAAGACCTTCGGATACAATACCTTGTAGGGAACAAATCCCGAATTGGGCCGAGTCAGCGATTCGGTCCTGATTCGTTGCGGCCACGTTCCGCCGCCTTCCCTTGCGCATTAACCCACCGGTTTCCGTCAGTGGCGGGAAGGCTCCGCTTCCCCTAGCCTGGGCTGCAAATCACCCGCAGGGGTGGATCGGACCTGGCTGGGATGGGGACGCCGACATGATGACGATGCGATCGGGACTTCTGTGCGCCAGCGCCCTCGCGGGGCTGCTCACTCTCAACCCAGCCCCGGCCCTGGCCCAGGACGCCGAGGTTTCCGAGATCGTGGTCACCGGCAGCCGGATCGCCCGCAAGGACTATGTCTCCGAAAGCCCCATCGTCACGGTGGGCCAGGACCAGATCGCCGCCGTCGGCATGGTGACGATCGAGAACACCCTGAACCAGCTGCCCCAGTTCACGCCCTCCAACGGCTCGGGCACCAACACCACCAACTTCGTCACCACGCCCGGCCAGGCCTACGCCAACCTGCGGGGCCTGGGGCCCACCCGCACCCTGGTGCTGATCGACGGTCGCCGGGTGGTGGCGGGCAACCCCAACGCGGTCGTGGACCTCAACACCGTTCCGACCTTCCTGGTGGACACGGTGGAGACCATCACCGGCGGCGCCTCGGCGGTCTATGGCTCCGACGCCATCGCTGGCGTGGTGAACTTCAAGCTGAAGCGCAATTTTGAGGGCCTGCAGGTGGACGCCCAGTTCGGGGCCACCGAGCAGAACGACGCCGGACAACTCACAGCCTCGGTGGGTTGGGGCCACAACTTCGCTGACGGCCGCGGCAACCTCGCCGTGGCCGCCACCTACGACAAGCGCGAGGGGCTGCTGGCCTCCGACCGGGACTGGTCGGCGGTGGGCTATTCGATCCTCGCCACCGGCCTGACGCCGTCCGGCGCGGCGACGATTCCCGACGGACGCTTCGACCCGGCCTCCAACGCCGGCGGCGCGGGCAACCTGCCCAGCCAGGCGGCGATGAACGCGGTGTTCGGCGCCTATGGGTTTGCGCCCGGCACAGTGGCCCGGGGCGCCAGCCTCAGCTTCAACGCCGACGGCAGCCTGTTCTCCACCGCCCCGGTGAACAACTACAAGGGCGTGCGTGACCCAGGGTTCTCGCCCACCAGCTACACCTTCAACAGCGCCGCCTATCGCTATCTGAACCTGCCCCTGGAGCGCTGGAGCCTCTATGCGTCAGGCCGCTACGACCTGACCCACGGTCTCGAGGCCTACGCCACGGCCAGCTACACCACCTACGACGTCTCGCGGCAGCTGGGCCCCGCCTCGGCCAGCGACGGCGCCTTCCCCGGCCCCGACATCGTGGTCCCGGTGACCAACCCCTTTATCCCCGCCGATCTGCGCACCTTGCTGGCCTCGCGGACCGACCCGACCGCGGCCTTCTATCCCCGCCGCGCCTTCAACGAGGTGGGCGGCCGGCTCTCCAACAACACCTATGAGACGATGCAGCTGGTGGCGGGCCTCCGTGGGGCCCTGCCCATCAAGGACTGGAAGTGGGACCTCTACGCCAGCTACGGCCAGATGGACCACACCGAGGACCAGTTCGGAAACGTCAGCCGGGCCGCCATGCGCACCCTGACCTTCGCCCCCGATGGCGGCGTCGCCATCTGCGGCGGCTTCAACATCTTCGGGGCCGGCAAGGTCAGCCCCGGGTGCGCGGCCTATATCGCCCGCGAGGTGACCAACTCGACGACCATCAAGCAGACCGTCGTCGAGGGCTACACGACCGGCAGCCTGATCGACCTGCCCGCGGGCGCGCTGAAATTCTCGGCCGGCGCCCAGTATCGCAAGGACGACTTCGACTATTCACCCGACCTGCTGCTGCGGGGGCCCGATATCGTCGGCTTCAACCCGGCGGTCCCGGTCAGCGGCGACATCACATCGAAGGAGGTCTACGCCGAACTGCTGGTCCCGGTGCTGGCCGACCTGCCGCTGATCGAGAGCCTGGACGTGACGCTGGGCGGGCGGGTGGCCGACTACTCCACCACCGGCCAGGTCAGCGCCTACAAGGCCGACCTCACCTGGAAACCGGTTTCCAGCCTGCTCATCCGCGGCGGATATCAGCGCGCCGTCCGCGCGCCCAACATCGCCGAGCTGTTCTCCCCCCAGTCCGTGGGCTTTGTCGGCATCGGCTCGCCGGGGACCGGCACCACGGCGGGCGACCCCTGCGATGTGCGCTCCTCGTACCGCAACGGCGCGAGCGCGGCGGCGGTGCGCGGCCTCTGCCTTTCCCAGGGTGTGCCCACGGCGATCATCGACACCTTCAACCAGGCCTCCACCCAGGTGGAGATCATCGGCGGCGGCAATCCGGGCCTGACCGAGGAAACCGCCGACAGCTTCACCGCCGGGGCGGTCTGGACGCCCGTGGTGGACGCGCCCTTCCTGCGCCGGTTCAGCGTCAGCCTGGACTATTACAAGATCGAGGCCGCCGACGTGGTGGGGACCATCGGGGTCCCGACCATCCTGGCCTCCTGCTTCAACGCCGACGGCTCCAACCCAGGCCTCGCCAACGCCAACTTCTACTGCAGCCAGTTCTCGCGTTTGAGCTCGGGCCAGATCACCGGTGTCGCCCAGACCCAGGTGAATCTCGCCTCGGTGAAGACCTCGGGGATCGACGCCCAGGTGGACTGGGGCTTCGAGCTGTCCGACCTCGGCTTGCCGGAGACCGCCGGGTCGCTTGCCTTCAACCTGGTGGTTTCCAAGCTGGACAGCTTCGAGCGCCAGGCGCGCCCCAATGCGGCCTTCGTCGACTATGCCGGGACCATCGGGGCCGACCTCTCGGGCGGCGCCCTGCCGGAGTGGAAGTCGGTGCTGTCGGCCACCTGGGCCGTCGGCCCGGTCCGCACGACCCTGCGCTGGCGCCATATCGCCGCCATGACCGACGCCCGCAGCGTGCCGACCTTCAGCCCCACCGCGGTGAACACGCCGGACTACGACATCTATGACCTGTCGGGGTCCTGGAAGATCGACGACCGGGTGACCCTGCGCGCAGGGGTGAACAACCTGGGCGACAAGGACCCGCCCTACTTCACCAGCTACTCGAACTCCAACACCGACCCCTCGACCTTCGACATCCTTGGCCGACGCTTCTTCGTGGGGATCAACGCGAAGTTCTGAACCTCAAGTCCTCCCCCTCCGGGGGAGGTGGCGCGCGCGTCAGCGCGTGACGGAGGGGTTGGGATTGATCGAACAGGCGCGACGGCGAAGGCCTAGCCCCCTCCGTCTCGGCTTCGCCGATCCACCTCCCCCGACACGGCCTGCGGCCTGGGGGGAGGAATCAGGTGGTCAGCAGCAGGTGCTGGATCAGCATGATGGTCTTGGCGTCGACGATGACGCCGTCTGTGACCATCTGCAGGGCGTCGGTGAGCGCCACCTCCAGCACCTCGATGTCCTCGCCTTCGCCCGCATGGCCGCCGCCGGCGCTGACCTTGTCGGCGGGCGAGTAGCGGGCGGTGAAGAAGCTGAGCTGCTCGGTGACGCTGCCGGGGCTCATATAGATCTTGAAGACCGGGGTGACGGCGGAGAACCGGTAGCCCAGCTCCTCCTCGGCTTCACGCTTGATGGCGGTCTCCGGATCGTCAGCGTCCAGCAGCCCGGCCGCCGCTTCGATCAGCGGCTCCTCATGGCCGGTGACATAGGCCGGGATGCGGAACTGCCTGGTCAGCAGCACCGTGCCGCGATCCGGGTCGTAGGGCAGGATCACCGCCCCGTCGCCGCGGTCATAGGTCTGGCGGACCTGGGTCTCCCAGGCGCCGTCGCGGCGGCGGTAGTCGAAGGTCACCCGCTTCAGGGTCGCCCACTCGTCGGAGAGGGTGTGGAAGGCGAGGTTGCGGACTTGGTCGCTCATTTGGTCTCCGGCGGCGGGGGCTTTATCTCCGACACGACGGCGGCCTCACCGGCCGTGGCATCGGGGCACTTGTCGCTGTCAGGCACGACCCGCAGGCGGCGGCCGGCCACCACCACGTCCGCCAGAGGCTTGGGATCGGCGTTCACCGCGAACTGGCCCGCCTTGAGGGCCGCACCGTCTTTGTCGCAATAGGATCCGGAGAGCGTGCCGATGCGGGTCCAGACGCCGCCGGCCTGCCGGTAGACGCGGCGGTCGCCCATGGCGAACACCACCACTTCGGGCGAGGCGTCGCCGTCAAGGTCGGCCACCACGGCGTCGCACAGACGGCCGGGTTCGCAGTTCTGCAGCGGGTCCTCGAAGCTCTTCCAGGTCTGTTCGAGGAACCCGACCGGGAAGGCGCCGCCGCCGGCGACACGGACCAGTTCCTTGCGCTCCACCACCGAGGTCGTAGCCTCGCCGTAGCGGGCCTTGCGGGCCAGGGCCGAGGCGGCGCGCCGGGCGATCTGCGCGGCGTTGGGCCCGGTCTTGCGGGCGGCGAGCGCCTTGAGGGCGTCCATCCCCGGCTTTCCGGCCTCGAAGCGAAGGAACAGGTAGTCGAACTTGTCGGGCGTCACCGCGCCTCGGTCCAGGCGCGAGATCTGGTCGTTCACCGACAGCCGGCTGGGATTTGCCAGGGGTGAGAACAGGGCCAGCAGGACGGCCACCACCAGATAGGCGGCGATGACATTGGTGACCTCCAGGCGTTTCAGCCAGGGACCGGGCCAGAAGACGCTGGCCGCGTAGCCCGCCGCATAGACGACCGCCACGATCGTGCAGGCGACACCGTAGATGCGGTCCGGGGTCAGGCCGTACTGCCCAATGCGCAGGATCAGGCCATAGGCGGCGATGGCCACCAGCGGGGCGATGATGAGCCCGGTGACGCGGCCCGCCCACTTCAAGGCGACCGGCGGATGGTCCTCGGCCTCACCTTCCTGATAGGCGGCGTTGAGCAGGACGATCAGGGCCGCGGCGGCCGAGAGCAGGATGCCCGCCGCGCTCTTGGTGTCCCACAGCAGGGCGAGGCCGGTGAACGGCAGGGCGATGAGGAAGCCCGCCCCGATCACCGCCATCACCGGCAGCAGCCAGGAGAGCAGGGTCAGGGCCACGGTGCGGATGCCGCGCACCAGGCTGGCGCGGACATCGGTCAGGTGGATGGCTAGGGCGAAGAAGGTGGTGGTGGCCGGGAAGGCGAACCAGGGCTTCTGGATGGTCTCGCCGACCCACTTGACGCCGATCAGGTCAAACAGCGCGCCGCCCAGCCAGAGCAGCAGCCACAGGGCCCCGACGAACAGCACGGCCAGGGCCAGGCGCACGCCGTCCTTCCAGGTCTGGTCGAAATATCGGTCGTAGCTGGCGATCCAGCGGCGGTCGGCGTCGGCGCCGCTGACCAAGTGATGGGCGATGAACAGGCCGACGGCGGTGAAGATCAC
>JAZKFM010000187.1:0-3924 GCA_040386415.1 Pseudomonadota bacterium | reverse complement strand
CACCAGGGGCGGGCCCGGCCAGTGCTCGGCGCCCATGTCGGGAACCGCGATGGTCCCGTGATAGGCGCCCAGCGCAGCCACCACGACGGCGGCGACGGCGCCCCAGATGATCAGGGTCCGGGTCCGCAGGGTGCGCAGGCCGCCGAGCAGGACCACGGGCAGGAACAGGATCAGCATCGCGCAGGCGCAGAACAGCGGCGAGGAGACGCCATCGACCAGGCCGTGCTTTTCCCACTCGTTCAGTCCGTACAGCGCGAGGCCCTGGGCGAACCCGATGGCGACGCGGGCGATGGCGATCGGTCGTGACGGCCGATCCTGATCAGTTTCCCCGGCGAACATGATGGTCCCTCCCCAACTCACCTCACGGTCGCATGGCGGGCGGCGAGCACCAACAAGCTTGGCTGATTGATGGAATAGAGTCGGCTTGCCACGCCCAGGCTTGGGGCGTATTGATAACTGACCAGTCAGTTATTTAGAGCGCCCATGTCCCTCCCCGCCGGCCAGCCGAAGTTCCGACGCCGCAAGGCCGATCGTCCCGACGAGATCGTGGCGGCGGCCTTCGAGGTGTTCGCGGAGAAGGGCTTCGCCGCCGCGCGGCTGGACGACATCGCCGCCCGGGCCGGGGTCTCGAAGGGGGCCATCTATCTCTACTTCGCCACCAAGGAGGACATCTTCCAGGCCGTGGTGGAACAGGGGGTCGCCCCCAACCTGCACAATCTGGCGGCCCTGGCCGCCGCCAACCCGCAGAACTTCCCGGACCTGGTGCGCGCTTTCGTCCAGGTGATGGCCCAGGTCGCGTCGACGACGCCGCTCGGCGGCATCATCAAGATGGTGATCGGCGAGGCGCGCAACTTCCCGGAGCTGGCGCGGGTCTGGCACGACCGGCTGATCGTCCCGGCCCTGGGCGCCCTGTCGGCCGCCATCGCCGCGGCCCAGGCGCGTGGGGAGATACGCCCCGGCGACCCCCGCCACTATGCGGCGGGACTGATCTCGCCCCTGCTGGTGGGGGTGATCTGGCGAGAGACCTTCACCCCCATCGGCGCCGAGCCCTTCGACCTGCCCGCCCTGATGGAACAACACGTCGAGACCCAGCTGCGGGGAATGGTCCCATGAAACAACGCCTGCTCGTCATCGTCCTGCTGCTGGCGGCCGCGGGCGTGATCGCGGCGCTCGTCCTGGTCCCGCGCCTGAACCGCTCCGACGTGCTGACCGGCTATGTCGAGGGCGAGCCGCTCTACCTGGCCGCGCCGGTCTCCGGGACGGTGGCCCAGGTCGATGTCCAGCGCGGCGACCGGGTGAAGGCCGGCGACCGGCTGTTCGTGGTCGATCCCAAGCAGGTGGCCGCCCAGCGCCAGCAGGCCCAGGCCGAGGTGGGCGCCGCTCAGGCCCAGGCGCAGGACGCCCGAAAGGGCCTTCGTCCTCTTGAACTGGCTGTCTATGACGCCAACATCGCCGCCGCCGAGGCCCGTGCGCGAGACGCAGCGGCCGACATGCGCCGGGTCGAGCCCCTGGTGCGCCGGGGTATCTACGCGCCGGCCCGCCTGGACGATGTCCGCGCCGCCCTGCAGACCGCCAACGCCCAGCTGGCGGCGGCCCGGCGACAGCGCGACGCCGCAGCCCTGGGCGCCCGTGAAGGCCAGGTCCAGGCGGCTGACAGCCGCGTCGCGCAGGCCGAGGCGGGCCTTTCGGCGGCGGACGCCCGCCTCTCCGACCTCGCCCCCGTCGCGCCCTCCGACGGGCGGGTGGAGGAGGTGTTCTTCCAGCCGGGCGAATGGTCGGTGGCCAACCAGCCGGTGGTCTCCCTGCTCCCCGACGACCGCATCAAGCTCAGGTTCTTCGT
Organism: Pseudomonadota bacterium; assembly: GCA_040386415.1. Taxonomy (GTDB): domain Bacteria; phylum Pseudomonadota; class Alphaproteobacteria; order Caulobacterales; family Caulobacteraceae; genus Phenylobacterium. The sequence continues at coordinate 2,084 of JAZKFM010000187.1, read as the reverse complement.
GCCCGAGCAGAGCCTGTCGGCCTATCGCACCGGCTCTGTCGTGCGTTTCGCCTGCGACGGCTGCGTCAAGGGGCTGACCGCCAAGATCACCTTCGTCAGCCCGCGTCCCGAATTCACGCCGCCGGTCATCTACAGCCGGGAGGCCCGCGACCGGCTGGTCTATATGGTGGAGGCCAGGCCCAACGCCCGGCTGAACCCGGGCCAGCCGGTGGACGTCACACCCCTGGAGCCGGTCCGGTGACACTGGCCATCGACGTCCACGGCCTGAACAAGAGCTTCGGCGACAAGCACGTGGTGCAGGACGTTTCGCTGCGGGTGGCGGAGGGGCGCATCTGCGGTTTCCTCGGCCCCAACGGCTCGGGCAAAACAACCACCCTGCGGATGCTGTGCGGCCTGCTGACCCCCGACAGCGGTGAAGGGACCTGCCTGGGCCTAGACATCATCGGGCAGGCGGGCGCCATCAAGCGCCAGGCCGGCTACATGACCCAGAAGTTCTCGCTCTATGAGGACCTGACCCTGGAGGAGAACCTGATGTTCTCCGCCCGCGTCCATGACCTGGACCGCCGCAAGGACCGGGTGGCCCACGCCCTGGAGCGGCTGGGCCTGATCGAGCGGCGCAGCCAGCTGGCCGGCACGCTGTCTGGCGGCTGGAAGCAGCGGCTGGCCCTGGCGACGGCGACCCTGCACGAGCCCAAGCTGCTGCTGCTGGACGAGCCCACCGCCGGGGTCGACCCCAAGGCGCGCCGCACCTTCTGGGATGAGATTCACGCGCTGTCGGCCGAGGGGCTGACCGTGCTGGTCTCCACCCACTACATGGATGAGGCCGAGCGCTGCCATGAGATCGCCTACATCGCCTATGGCCAGCTGATCGCCCGAGGCACGGCCGACCAGGTGATCGCGGGCTCCCACCTGGTCACCTTCAACGGCGAGGGCGCCGGGATCGACCGGCTGGCCTCCGAGATCAGCCGGCGGCCCGGCGTCGAAATGGCCGCCCCGTTCGGCGCCGCCCTGCACGTCAGCGGGACCGACCGCGCGGCCATCGAGGCGGCCATCGCCCCCTATCGCCGCGAACCTTTCCGCTGGACCGAGGTGGAGCCGACCCTGGAGGACGTCTTCATCCAGCTGATGGAAGGCGCGGAGGACAACTTCCGATGAGCAGCTTCTCTCCCACGCGGGTCTGGGCGGTGCTGATCAAGGAGTTCAAGCAACTGACCCGCGACCGCCTGACCTACGCCATGATCCTGGCCCTGCCGGTGGTGCAGCTGCTGCTGTTCGGCTACGCGATCAATTCCGAGCCCCGCCACCTGCCCACCGCCGTCCTGGTGCAGGAGGACAGCGTCTTCGCCCGCTCGATCCTGTCGAGCCTGCATAACAGCGCCTATTTCGACCTCGTCGCCCAGGCGCGTAGTCCCGCCGAACTGGACGAGCTGATCCGCCGGGGCGAGGTGCAGTTCGCCATCACCATCCCCGGCGACTTCACCCGCCGCGTGGCGCGAGGCGACAAGGCCCAGATCCTGGTGGAGGCCGACGCCACCGACCCCTCCGCCACCGGACCCGCCGTCGCGGCCCTGGCCGCCCTGCCGACCCAGGCCCTGGCGGCCGACATGAAGGGCGCCCTGGCGCCCAAGGCCCAGGCCAGGCCCGCTTTCGAAGTGGTGGTCCACCGCCGCTACAATCCCGAAGCCGTCACCGCCTACAACATCGTGCCGGGCCTGCTGGGGGTGATCCTCTCCATGACCCTGGTGATGATGACCTCGCTCAGCGTCACCCGCGAGACCGAACGCGGCACCATGGAGAGCCTGCTGGCCACGCCCGTCGAACCGATCGAGGTGATGATCGGCAAGCTGGCGCCCTATGTCCTGGTGGGCGTCGCCCAGACCCTCATCATCCTGACCATCGCCAAGCTGCTGTTCCAGGTGCCGATGCTGGGAGGCTGGCTCGGCCTCGGCGTCGGCATCAGCCTGTTCATCGTGGGCTCGCTCGCCCTGGGCTTCCTGATCTCCACGGCGGCGCAGTCGCAACTGCAGGCCATGCAGATGAGCTTCTTCTACATCCTGCCGTCGATCCTGCTGTCGGGCTTCATG
>JAZKFM010000186.1:0-5039 GCA_040386415.1 Pseudomonadota bacterium | reverse complement strand
TCCGGGCCTGCGCCGGCGAGCTGCCCCACACGCCGCGGCCGGTGGTGATGGTGAACCCCGGGACCCGGCTGCTGATCGTCGGCCAGGCGCCGGGCCACCGGGTGCATGAGAGCGGCATGCCCTTCACCGATCCCTCCGGCGAGCGGCTGCGCACCTGGATGGGAATCGATGCGGCGACCTTCTACGGACGTCCCGAGATCGGCGTGGCCGCCATGGCCTTCTGCTTCCCCGGGACCAGTCCCAAGGGCGGCGACTATCCGCCCCCGCCGCGCTGCGCCCAGCTCTGGCGGCCGCGGCTGATGGCGGCCTTGCCCGCGATGGAGCTGACCCTGCTGGTGGGCGGCTACGCCCAGTCCTGGGCCCTGGGTGATCGCGCGAAGGCCAATATGACGGAGACCGTTCGCGCCTGGCGGGACTACCTGCCGCACTACCTGCCCATGCCGCATCCGTCCTGGCGCAACACAGCCTGGCTGCGGAAGAACCCCTGGTTCGAAGCCGAGGTTACGCCCTATCTTCGCCAAAGGGTCCAAGCCATTCTAGAGCCGTGAAGCGCCTCCTCGTCCTCCTGTCGGCCATGATGCTCACCGCCTGCACGCCCTTGATGGTGCAGCAGGCCGGCACGCCGCCCGCCGCCTTCTCCGGCCCGCGCCTGGAGGGCGAGCGCTTCATCAGCTTCGACGGCGCGCCCCTGGGACTGACCACCTGGGCCGCCGAGACCCCGGAGCCCTGGGCGGTGATCATCGGCGTCCATGGGATGAACGACTACGCCAACGCCTTCCACATGGCCGCGCCCTGGTGGGCCAGCCAGGGGGTGACCACCTACGCCTATGACCAGCGGGGCTTCGGCCGCTCCCCGCACCGGGGCATCTGGGGCGGAGACGAGCTGATGGTGGAGGACCTGCGCACCATCGCCGCCGTGGTCCGCGCCAGGCACCCCAAGGCGGTGATCGTCGTCGCCGGCGAGAGCATGGGGGGCGCGGTCACCGTCCAGGCCTTCGCCTCAGACCGCCCGCCCACCGCCGACCGGGTGGTGCTGCTGTCGCCCGCCGTCTGGGGCTGGTCGTCCCAGCCCCTGCCGTACAAGACCACCCTGTGGTTCGCCGCGCGGCTGACGGGATCGAAGGTCTATACGCCGCCCGACTGGCTGACCAAGCGTGTCGCCCCCACCGACAACCGCGAGGAGCTCAAGGCCATGGGCCGCGACCCGCTGATGGTCTGGGGCGCCCGGTCAGACACCCTCTATGGCCTGGTGGCGATGATGGAGCGGGCCTACCACGCGACCGGCCAGATCAAGGTTCCGGCCCTCTATCTCTACGGCGCCAATGACGAGATCATTCCCAAGCGCCCGGCCTTCGAGGCCGCCAGCCGCCTGAAGCCCGGCGACCGCACGGTCTATTACGAGCGCGGCTGGCACCTGATGACCCGCGATCACCAGGGTCCCAAGGTGTGGGAGGACATCCTCACCTATGTCCGCGACCCCCGCGCCCCCTTGCCCTCCGGAGCCCCGCCCATTCCCAGGCCGAGGCGCCAGAGCGCCCAGGCCGCCGCATCGCCGGGGTTGTGAGATGGAACGCGCAGGGGTAGAGCCGGGTAAATCCTTCCCCACTTTCAGCGTGTTCTCAGCATGACCCTGTTCGATCGCCCCGCCTTCGAGGGGCATGAGAGCGTCAACGCGTTCTTCGACGAGAAAACCGGCCTCAAGTGTATCATCGCGGTTCACTCCACCGCCCGGGGCCCGGCCGCGGGCGGTTGCCGCATGTGGCCCTATGCCAGCGCCGACCTGGCGCTGGAGGACGCCCTGCGGCTGTCCCGGGCCATGTCCTACAAGAACGCCATGGCCGACATCCCCTTAGGCGGCGGCAAGGCCGTGATCATCGGCGACGCCCGCACCCAGAAGACGCCGGCCCTGTTCGAGGCCTTCGGCCGGGCCGTGGACGCCGTGGGGGGGCGCTACTGGACCGCCGAGGACGTCGGCGTCTCTCCGGCCGACCTGATGCACGCGCGCCGCCAGACCCGCTTCGTGGCCGGGCTGGAGGGCCATGCCGCCGCCTCGGGCGATCCGTCCCCGGTCACCGCCGAGGGGGTGTTCCGCGGCGTGGCGCTCAGCGTGCGCCGGGCGCTGAACCGCGACCTGGCCGGGATCACCGTCGCCATCCAGGGGGTCGGACATGTCGGCGCCTACCTGGCCGACAAGCTGCACGCCGCCGGCGCCAAACTGATCATCACCGACACCAATGCGGAGGCCCTGCGGGCGGTCGCCGAGCGGACCGGCGCCAAGGTCGTCAGTCCCGCCGACATCTTCGAGGTCCAGGCCGACGTCTTCGCCCCCTGCGCCCTCGGCGGCGCCATCAACGCCGACACCCTGCCGCGCCTGAAGGCCCGCATCGTGGCCGGCGGCGCCAACAACCAGCTGGCCACGCCCGAGGTGGGCCGGGCCCTCTTCGAGCGCGGGATGCTCTATGCGCCGGACTACGTGATCAACGGCGGCGGCATCATCAACGTCGCCGCCGAGATCGCGGCCCTTGAGGCCGGGACGGCCTTCGACGCGGCCTGGGTGGCGGCCAAGCTCGACCGCCTCACCGAGACCCTCGACGAGGTCCTGGCCCGCTCCATCGCCGAGCGCCGCCCCACCCACGAGGTGGCCAACGAGATGGCCAAGGCCCGCATCGCCGAGGCGGCGCGGGCCAGGCTGGCGGCTTAGACCCGCCCGATCCGGGCCGTCCGCGGCTCTTTCACGGCCACGATCAGCAGCAGCAGGGCCGCCACCAGGAAGCCGATCGAGACGCCGAACACCACCGGGAAGCCCAGGGTGCTGGCCATGATCCCGCCGGCCAGGGGGCCGATGGCGGCCATGATGCCCTCGGCGGTGGCCGAGATGGCGATCCGCATGGGCATCTCGTCGCGCGACCCGAACTCCAGGATCATGGTCTGGGCGGCCATCATGTAGCCCGACTGCGCCGCCCCCAGGCCGAAGAAGGCCAGGAAGGTCAGGGGCATCAGGTGGACGTTCATCAGCAGCAGGGTGGAGGCGATCCAGATCACCAGCGACACCAGCAGGATGCGCCGGAAACCGGTCTTGTCGCCCATATAGCCCCAGAGCAGGTTGGAGAGGGTGTCGGCGCCCAGATAGGCCAGGGACAGCAGGCCCAGGTTGCGGCCGTTGAGCTCGATCGTGGTGCCGGCGTAGATGATGTAGAAGGGCACCGCCAGGCGGCCGGCCGTGGCCAGCATCTGCACGATCAGGAAGTACATATAGCCCCGGTCCGACGCGATCAGGGCGGGGAAGTCCTTGATGCGGTCGCGCAGCTTGGTCTGGGCGCGCAGGGTCGGCGGCTCCGGCTCGCGCAGCAGCAGGTTCAGGGCCGAGAGGCCAAGGCTCGTGAGCACGAAGGCGAAGATGAAGGTGACGCCGTAGCCGTTGCCGAACAGGTTGGCCCCGACGAAATAGCGCCCCGCGAAATAGGCCAGGACGGCGGCGATCAACCCTCCCGTGGCGTTGCGCCAGGCCTGCAGCCGGCCGCGGCGGCTGAGCGGGATCACCTTGGCCATCAGCAGGCCGAACACGACGCGCTGGGCGCCCATGAACAGGCCGAACATGAACATGAAGGCCAGGATGGCGATCACCAGGGACTGCCCCGAGAGCAGCCAGCCCGAGGCGGCCATGCCCAGGATCTGCAGGCGGGCCAGGCCCCCCATCCACATGGCGGCGGGCATCACCTTGGTGCGATGCTCGATCTGGGTGGCGCCGACGATGGGCGAGACGATGCTGCCCACCTGCTGCAGGGCCAGGCCCAGGCCCACAATGGTGTTGGAGCCGGAGATCATGTGCAGATAGGCGGGCAGGAAGGTCGGCGCATTGACCAGCCGGAAGCCCGTCATGCCCAGCATGCCGTGCAGGTAGTTGCCGATATAGTTGCGCTTCAGATTGTCCCAGACGAACTTTTCGTAGGCCGCTTCCTTGGCCTCCATCGTCTCTTCTTCCGGAGCGGCGGCTTCGCCGATCGCCTCCAGTTCGTCCCTAATGATTTTTTCTTCCAATGGCGTCCGGCCCGCGCGCGCAGGGCAGTGAAAAGCCGCGCAGGCTCTCCCTTTTAATAACGGATAAATTCAATCCGCCCGGTCTAGCAGAGTCCCGCAGCAGGGAAACCCCTGGCGACGAAGGGACGCGTTCAGGCCGCCGGTTTGCGCAGGAGCATGAGCGCGCCGAAGGCCAGCACCGACCCCGCCGCCATCACCGCCAGGGCCAGGTTCGCCGAGCGTTCGATCATCAGGGCGAACACGAAGGGCGACACCGCCTGCAGCAGCCGGGACGGCACGTTGAGCACCCCGAGCCGCCGCCCATAGTTGCGCTCCCCGAACAGGGCCAGGGGCAGGGCCCCGCGCACGATGGTGAAAAGCCCGTTTCCCGCGCCGTAGAGGATGGCGAAGGGGGCCGCGGCTATGGCGCCGAAGGATATCAGCAGGCCGGCGCCTATGGGGAACATGGCGACGGCCACCCGGCCCGAGACCAGGGGATGGATGCGGCGGACCAGGGCGAACTCGGCCAGCCGCGCGGCCACCTGGGCCGGACCCACCAGGGCCGCGGCGCCCACGGCGGCGGCCGGGCCGACCCCAAGCGCGGTCAGCAGGGGCGGCAGGTGCGCCGACATCGCCGAGCCGATGGCCGCGAGCACCGCGAAGGCGCCGGCCATCAGCACCATCTTGGAGGTGTCGCCCGGCGCGGGCGCGTCACTGACCGGCGGGGCGTCGGCCGCGGGCGCCGGGCGCGGGGCCGGGGCGCGGGGCAGGCTCAGATGCAGGGGCAGGGCCACCAGCAGGTTGAGCGCGGCCCAGACCAGGCAGGCGCCGCGCCAGCCGATCTCGTGCTCCAGCCAGGCGGTGAGCGGCCAGCCTATGGTGCTGGCGAACCCGGCGATCAGGGTGACGCCGGTGATGGACCGACGCGCATCGACCCCGAACCAGGACACCAGGCCGGCGAAGGCGATGTCGTAGAGGCCGGCGGACATGCCCAGGCCGATGATCAGCCAGGAGGCGATCAG
>JAZKFM010000185.1:0-4171 GCA_040386415.1 Pseudomonadota bacterium | reverse complement strand
GGCGGCGGAGAGCGCCGCCGCGCCGCGCCGCCACCTGTGGGGGCCGACCGCCGACTTCCTGCTGCTGGGGGGCGGGTCCCTGCTGGCCTTCCCGGTCCTGCTGCTGCTGCCCGCGGACCGGGTCGCCGCGCCCTTGGCGGCGGTGATGTGGATGGCGATCAACATCCTCAACCACCCGCACTTCGCCCATTCCTACCAGATCTTCTACCGAGGTTTCGGAGCCAAGGCGCTGAGGGGAACCCATGCGCCCGCCCTGCGCTGGCGCTATGTCTTCGCCGGGATTGTCGTGCCGCTAGTGCTGGCCGCCTATCTCGGCGCGGCCCTGATGAGCGCGGACTCGCGCCTGCTGGGCTTTGGCGGCAACCTGATGGCCTTCTTCGTGGGCTGGCACTACGTCAAGCAGGGCTACGGCATGCTGATGGTGGATGCGGCGCTCAAGCGGAGCTTCTTCACCGCCCTGCAGAAGAAGGTGTTCCTGGTGAACGCCTATGTGGTCTGGGTGTTTTCCTGGCTGAACGCCAACCACCAGGTGAAGACCACCCATCTCTGGGGCCTGGATTACTACGCCCTGCCCGTCCCGACGCCGGTGCTGATGATCGCCGGTCTGGCGGCGGCCCTGACGACGGCGGCGACCCTGCTGGTGATGGGCCGCGCCTGGCGGAGCCTGCCCTGGAACGGTGCGGTCGCCTACGCGGTCAGCCTCTATACCTGGCTGGTGTTCATGCGGATCAACCCGCTGTGGCTGCTGGTGATCCCGGCCTTCCACTCCCTGCAGTACATGGCCGTCGTCTGGCGCTATCAGGGCAGCGTCGAGCGCGCCAAGGGCGGCGACTGGCGGCGCGGGTTCGCGGTGTTCGTGGCCTCAGGCCTGCTGTTGGGCTTCGTCGGCTTCTGGGCCCTGCCCAACCTGATGGACGCGGTGATCCCCTACGACCACGGGGTGTTCGGAACCACGGCCTGCCTGTTCGCGGTGTGGATCTTCATCAACATCCACCACTTCTTCCTGGACAACGTCATGTGGCGTCGGGAGAACCCCGACACCCGCACGCACCTGTTCAGCTAGAAATCCTCCCCCAGGCGCGCAGCGACGATGTGGGGGAGGTGGCTTGAGGCGCAGCCTCAAGACGGAGGGGGATCAACGTAGTTGACCTCTTCAGCCCTCAAACAAGAGTCAAAGTCCCCCTCAGTCAGCTTCGCTGACAGCTCCCCCAGGAGGGGAGCATCTATCAGCCCTGGCCGACCGAGCCCGGGCCTGGCAGGACGCCGATCAGCTCGATCTTGAAGATCAGCACGCTGTTGCCGGGGATCTCGCCGCCGCCCGCGCCCTCTTCGCCATAGCCGAGTTCCGGCGGCACATAGAGCATCCAGACATCGCCCGGCCGCATCAGCTGCAGGGCCTCGATCCAGGCCGGGATCAGGGCGTCGATGGGCATGGCCGCCGGGGCGCCGCGCTCGTAGGAGCTGTCGAAGACCTTGCCGTCCAGCAGCTTGCCTTCGTAGTGGACCTTCACCTCGTCGCCCTTCTGGGGCTTGGCGCCGGAAGCCGGGCCGGACTGGACGATCTTGTACTGCAGGCCCGAGGGCAGGGTGACCACGCCCGCCGCCTTGCCGTTCTTGGCCAGGAAGGTGTTGGCCGCGGTGAGGTTGTCGGCGGCGGCCTGCTTGCCGGGGGCGCAGGCGGCCAGGACCACCAGGGCCAGGGCGAGAACGAAACGCTTCATCACTAGCTTCCTTATTGGTCCGGTGACGGGCGCCGGAACCGGCGTCCCCTTCCGGCTGTCACGCTCTTAAACAGCGCGGGGCGGATAGCCGCTCTCGCGCAGGGCGTCCATGATTTCCTGGGTGTGCCGGGCGTCGCGGGTCTCGATCATGATGTCGAACTCCGCGCCCTTGGCGGGCACGTCCAGGGCCAGGCGGTTGTGCGCCACCTCGACGATGTTGGCGCCCATGTTTCCGATCAGGGCCGAGACGGTGCCCAGCAGGCCGGGGCGGTCGTCGCCGACGATGCGCAGGGACACCAGCCGCTGCTCGCGCACCAGTTCGCGGGTCAGCACCGAGGCCAGCAGGCGGGTGTCGATATTGCCGCCGGTGATGATCACCCCGACCTTCTTGCCGCGGAACTTCTCCGGATAGGCCAGCAGGGCGGCCAGCGAGGCGGCGCCGGCGCCCTCCGCCACCGTCTTCTCTACGTTGCAGTAGAGAGCGATGGCCCGCTCGAAATAGGGCTCCTCGATGAGCAGCACGTCGTCGATCAGCGGCCGGGCGACCGCGTAGCACTCTTCCCCCACCGACTTGACCGCGATGCCTTCGGCGATGGTGGCCCCGCCGGTGGCCGCGCCGATCCCGCGCATCCGGGCGGTGAAGGAGGGATACATGGCCGGCTCGACGCCGTAGATCTCGACCTTCGGGTTGAGCGACTTGGCCACGGTGGCGCAGCCGGCGATCAGCCCGCCGCCGCCGATGGGGATCGGCAGAACCTCCAGGTCCGGAACGTCCTCGAACATTTCGAGCGCCACGGTGCCCTGGCCGGCCATCACCTTCATGTCGTTGAAGGGGGGAACAAAGACCAGCTCCCGCTCGGCGCACAGGGTCTTGGCGAGCGCCGCGGCGTCATCGAAGGTTTCCCCGTCCAGCACCACCTCGGCCCCGAAGGCGCGGGTCTGCTGCACCTTCACGAAGGGGGTGTTGCGGGGCATGACGATGGTCACGGGAATGCCAAGCCGCGCGGCGTGATAGGCCAGACCCTGGCTGTGATTGCCGGCCGAGGCGGCGATCACGCCGCGCTTGGCCTCATTGTCGGTGAGCTGCAGCAGGGTGTTGAGCGCCCCGCGCTCCTTGTAGGCGGCGGTGAACTGCAGGTTCTCGAATTTCACCCAGACCTCGGCCCCGGTAATCTCCGACAGCGTCTTCGAGTGTCGGCAAGGGGTGCGCTCGATGTGCCCCCTCAGCCGCTCGGCAGCCGCGCGGATATCGTCGATGGACAGGGTCATGATCAGGCCAGGGGTGGAAAAGGACGCCACCTCTAACGGGGGCCGGACCTTATCGCAATCAGCGGAGGCCGCGCAGGACGTCCACGCGGCGCATGGCCTTGCCGGGAAGCTCCGACATCTTGCCCAGGGGCAGGGCCTCGGCGGCGCGGCGGACGCCGTAGACGGCGTGACGGACCAGGGCGGCCGGCGCGACCCCGCCGACGAAGCCGTGAGTCACCCAGACCCCGGTGTTGGCCAGCTCGCGCTTGAACCGGTAGTCGCCGGGACCGAGATCGAGGCGGGAATAGGGGGTGGCGTCCATCCAACGCAGGATGTCCTGGAACAGCAGGATCCCCGGGGAGTAGCGCTCGAACTCCGGCTCGTGGGCGATGAGCCAGCCATGCACGGTCTGCTTGCCGTGCAGGTGAAGGTGGACCGCGGCGAGGCGGTCGCCGAAGTGCAGGGTGAAGAGGCCCGCCCCGAAGTCCGGATCGCGGCGTTCGAACAGCTCCTGCATCAGGCGCAGGGTCCAGCCGGCGTCGAAGATGTCGGTCTGGCCGGTGGCGTCGAGCTGGGCGCGCTTCCAGGCCACCAGCTGATCGAAGTCGGCCTGGCTGCGGGAAAAGGCGGTGAAGGTGGCGGGGCCGATCTCGCGCTCGACCTTGCGGCGCTTCTTGTCGCAATCCTTCAGGACCGAGGTCCCGGCCTCGCGGCGGGCGGCTTCATAGGCGTCGTAGCCCATCGCGACATCGACGATGTGGGAGAGCTGGCGGCCATGCGCATAGGGGGCGAAGGGGGCCTGGTCCTCGATCATGTGGCAGAAGTCGTAGCGCTGGACGCCCAGGGCCTGGATCATCCGGCGCGCGTCGATCTTCACCCCCGGCTCGGCCACCAGCCCCTGGTAGTCGCACATGGGCGCCCCCACCGGCATGGCGGTCAGGTGACCGGCGCGGACCGGCAGGAAGGCCACATCGCGGCCCTCGACGACGGCGACGGCGACGCGGATCTGGCGCGACGTCTGGCGCTGCACGCGCTCCAGGGTGCGGGCCCAGTCGGGGGACAGGAAGGGTGAGTCGAGGGTGATGTCGCCGGCCTGCAGCTCCGCCCAACGGGCCACGCGCTGGGCCGTCATGTCCTGCGGACGAAGGACTTCGATCTGCAAGGCGGCCAATCCCCGGCGGCGAAAACGCGATAGCAGCCGC
>JAZKFM010000184.1:9637-18633 GCA_040386415.1 Pseudomonadota bacterium | reverse complement strand
TCGGGGTGGTGATCAACACGGCGACGGCCCTGATGTTCATGCGCGGCCACGACGACCTCAATGTGCGCGGCGCCTTCCTGCACATGGCCAGCGACGCGGCCGTCAGCCTGGCGGTCGTGATCGGCGCGGGGCTGATGGCCCTGACCGACCTCGGCTGGATCGACCCGGCGCTTAGCCTGGTCATCGCCGGGGTCATCGTCCTGGGAACCTGGGGCCTGCTGAAGGACTCGGTGAACCTGGCCCTCGACGCCGCGCCGAAGGGCATCGACGTGGCCGAGGTGCGCGGCTGGCTCACCGCCCTGCCCGGCGTCACCGACGTCCACGACCTGCACGTCTGGGCCATGAGCACCACCGAGACGGCCATGACCGCCCACCTGACGCGGCCCGTCAACCTCGACTGCGACGCCTTCCTGCACGCCGCCTGCGAGGGTCTCGAGAGGAAGTTCAAGATCGGCCACTGCACCCTGCAGGTGGAGACCGGCGGGGCCGAGGTCTGCCGGCTCTCGCCCGCGGAAGCCGTGTGAGACGGCCGCTCTCCCTCCAGCTCTACGCCGCTGTCCTGAGTCTTCTGGAACCGCTCGCCCCGCCTCTGCTGGCGCGGCGCGTGAAGGCCGGCAAGGAGGACGCCGCCCGGCTGGGGGAGCGGCTGGGACATTCGACCGTGGCCCGCCCTGAAGGCCGGTTGGTCTGGCTTCACGGGGTCAGTGTCGGCGAGAGCATGTCCCTGCTGCCTCTGGTGGGCGCCCTGAGGACCAAGCGCCCCGACCTCGCCCTGCTGGTCACGTCGGGCACACGAACCTCCGCCGAGCTGCTGGCCAAACGCCTGCCGGCCGAGGTGATCCACCAGTACATCCCCCTGGACGCGCCGGGCGCCGTGCGCCGTTTCCTCGACCACTGGGAGCCCGACCTTGGCGTCCTGGTGGAGAGCGAGCTCTGGCCCAACTTGATTCTCGGCGCCCATCAGGGTGGGGTGAAGCTGGCCCTCCTCTCGGCCCGGATGACGGAGGGCAGCGCCCAGGGCTGGGCCAGGGTCCCCGCCGCGGCCAAGGTGGTGCTGGACGCCTTCGACCTGATCGCGCCGCAGGAGACCGAGACTCAAGGGCGGCTCAAGCGCCTCGGCGCGCGCACCGGCCCGTTGCTGAACCTCAAGACGGTGGGCGAGGCCCTGCCCGTGGACGGCGCCGAACTGGCGCGCCTGAAGGCCGCGGCCGGTGATCGCCGCGTGGTCCTGGCCGCCAACACCCACCCCGGCGAGGACGAGATCGTCATCGAGGCGTTCCGGCGGGCGGGCCTCGCCGACACCCTGCTGGTGATCGCGCCTCGTCACCCCGCGCGGGGCGAAGCCATCGCGGGCCTGCTGGCCGGGTTCGAGGTCGCCCGGCGGGCGGCGGGCGCGCCGCTGACGGCCCAGACCACCGCCTATGTCGCCGACACCCTCGGCGAAATGGGCCTGCTCTACAGCCTGGCCGACGTGGTGGTGATGGGCGGCGCCTTCCTGCCGGGGATCGGCGGTCACAACCCCCTGGAGCCGGCCCGCCTGGAAAAGCCGATTCTCACCGGGCCTCACACCTTCAACGCCACATCCCTCTATGCCGACCTTTACGCCCATGCCGCCGCCATCGAGGCCGCCGACAGCACGCAACTGGCCCGGCATTTGAAGGGCCTCGACACCTACCCGCACATCGGCCGCCGCATGGGTGAGGCGGCGCTCGCCTATGCCGATGGCCAGGGCGAGGCTCTGGACCAGGCCATGTCTCTGCTCGAACCCCTGCTGCCGGCATGAAGCTCTCCACGCCCCGCTGGTGGTACGTCCGAGACCGCGCCCCGGCGCCTGTCACCCGCGCCCTGCTGACACCGGTGTCCTGGATCTGGGCGGCGGTGACGGCGCGCCGGATCGCCAGGGCCACACCTCTCGATCCTGGCGTGCCGGTGATCTGCGTCGGCAATCTCACCGCCGGCGGCACGGGCAAGACCCCCGTGGTGCGGGAACTGCTGAGGCGTCTGCGCGCGCGCCAGGTCGACGCCCACGGACTGTCGAAGGGCTATGGCGGGTCCCTTGAAGGTCCCGTGCAGGTGGACCCGGCCGGGCACACGGCGGCCCAGGTGGGGGATGAACCCCTGATGCTGGCCGGCGACGCGCCGATCTGGATCTCGCGCAACCGCGCCAACGGGGCCCTGGCCGCCGCCTGGGCGGGCGCCCAGGCCCTGGTGATGGACGACGGGCACCAGAACCCCTCGATCAAGAAGACCCTGTCCCTGGTGGTGGTGGACGGCGAGACCCGCAACAATGAATGGCCCCTAGGTGACGGAGCGGTCTTCCCCGCCGGTCCCCTGCGCGAGCCCCTGGCCGTGGGCTTGGCCCGGGCCGACGCTGTGATCCTCATGTTGCCGTCGGACGTGGAGGCGCCCGATCCTGAGCTGGTGGCGGTGTTCGCCGGCAAACCCGTGCTGGTCGCCCGGCTCGCCCCCACCGCCCCGCCCCCGTCAGGGCCGCAGGTGGGGTTCGCCGGCGTCGGCAAGCCCTGGAAGGTGGAGCGGTCCCTGGAGGCGGCGGGATGCGATCTGAAGGACTTCGCGCCCTTCCCCGACCACAAGGCCTATGACGAACGCACCCTGCAGGCCCTGGCCGACCGCGCGGCGACCTTCGGCGCGGGGCTGGTGACCACCGAGAAGGACTGGGCGCGCCTGCCGCCGGCGTGGCGCGCGAAGATCACCGCCTGGCCGGTGGCGGCGGTGTTCGAGGACGAAGCCGCCCTCGAAGCGCTGCTTGACCGCGCCTTGGCGCCCTAGACCTTGGCGCCGGCCTTCTGGGCGTAGGCCCAGCTGGCCTTGGCCAGTTGCGGCACGCGCAGGGCCATGGCGGCGGCCTGCGGGCTGTTGGCCGTGCCGTCGCGGGCGCGGCCCACGATCCCCTGACAGATCCCGGCCAGCCGGAACATGTTGTAGGAGAAGAACCAGTTGAGGTCGTGCAGGGCCTCGCGGTTGGTCAGCCGGCAGTACTCAGCGACGTACTCGTCCAGGGTCGGGATACCGTGGGCCTTGAGGTCCGGGATGGCCGAGATGCCGCCATTGACCCAGTTCATCAGCAGGTAGGTGAAGTCGGCCAGGGGCTCGCCCAGGGTGGAGAGCTCCCAGTCCAGCACCGCCACCACGCGCGGCTCGGTGGCGTGGAGCACCATGTTGTCCAGGCGGTAGTCGCCGTGCACGACCGAGGTCCGCTCCTGCTCGGGCAGGCTCTCGGGCAGCCACTTGATCAGCCGCTCCATCTCCTCGATGTGCTCGGTCTCGCTAGCCTTGTACTGCTTGGTCCAGCGATCGACCTGACGGCCCATATAGTTGCCGGGCCGGCCGTAGTCGCCCAGGCCGATGGCCTCGTGGTCAGTGTTGTGCAGGTCAGCCAGGGTCTTGAGCTTGGCCATATAGATGGCGTGGCGCTCGGCCGGTTCGTACTGGGGCAGGCTCTGGTCCCAGAGGATGCGGCCCTCCACCATGTCCATCACATAGAACATGGTGCCGATGACGCTGTCGTCGGTGCACAGGCCCCAGGACTTGGCCACCGGGAAGCCGGTGGTGTGCAGGGCGGTGATCACCTTGTACTCGCGGTCCACAGCGTGGGCCGAGGGCAGCAGCTTGCCCGGCGGCTTGCGGCGCAGGACGTATTTCTTGTTCGGGGTGACCAGCTGGTAGGTGGGGTTCGACTGACCACCCTTGAACTGGCGCACTTCCAGGGGGCCGGCATAGCCCTCCACATTGGCCTCCATCCACGCGGCCAGGGCGGCTTCGTCGAACCTGTGGCTCTCGACGACTTCCTTGGTCCCGGTGTTGAGCTGCTCGCGAACCTGCTCGTCTGCGTCGGCCATGAGCGTTTCCCTTGTTCTCTTACGCGTGTTTGAAAACACCATACCGAGCCCCCCGCCCTGACGGCAAGGCAAGAGGCGAGCTTCATACCGGAACTTCGAATTTCAGGCTAGCTTGCCGAGCACCCGCCAGCCGATGTCGGAACGGTGAAAGCCGCCGGGCAGGTCGATCCGTGCCACCGCCGCATAGGCCCTGTCGCGGGCCGCCTCCAGGGTGGCGCCTCGGGCGCAGACGTTCAGCACCCGGCCGCCGCTGGCCCGCAGGGTTCCGTCGGCGTCGCGCGACGTCCCGGCATGGAATACCACCACGTCCGGGCCGAAGTCCTGCTCGGCGCCGGTGATGGCGGCGCCGGTCATAGGGGCGTCGGGATAGCCCTCGGCGGCGACGACGACGCAGATGGCCGCCTCGTCGCGCCAGACCGGCGCAGGCATCTGGTCCAGGGTCCCGGTGGCGCAGGCCAGCAGGTAGGGGACGAGGTCGCTCTCCAGGCGCAGCATCAGCACCTGGCACTCCGGATCACCGAACCGGACGTTGAACTCCACCAGCTTGGGACCCTCGGCCGTGGCCATCAGCTCCACGAACAGCACGCCGTGATAGGGCGCGCCTTCGTCGGCGATGCCGTCGAAAGCCCGCTCGGCCAGCCGCTCGCGAGTTTCGTCGATGAGGTCCGGCGTGAAGACCGGGGCCGGCGAATAGGTGCCCATGCCGCCGGTATTGGGACCCTGTTCGCCGTCATAGGCGCGCTTGTGGTCCTGGGCCTGCCCGAACACCATGGCGGTCTTGCCGTCGCACAGCGCAAACAGCGAGCCGATCTCGCCCACTAGGAACTCCTCGATCACCACCCGCGCGCCGGCCGTGCCGAACCGGCCCCCCAGGGTGTCGTCGATGGCGGCCTCGGCGGTCGCCAGGTCCTCGGCGATCACCACGCCCTTGCCGGCCGCCAGGCCGTCGGCCTTGATCACATAGGGCGGCTGGAAGCCGGCGAGCGCGGCCTTGGCCAGGGCGGCGTCCTCGAACACCCCATAGGCCGAGGTCGGCAGGCCGTGGCGGTCGCAGAAGGCCTTGGTGAAGGCCTTGGAGCTCTCAAGCTGGCCCGCCTGGGCCACAGGGCCGAAGCAGGGGATGGCGGCCTCGGCCAGGGCGTCGGCCAGGGCCGCCTCCACGGCGACCTCGGGCCCGATCACCACCAGGTCGGCGGCGATCTCCTGGGCCAGGGCCACCAGGGCCGGGACGTCGGTGGGCTTGATGGCGCGCAGCTCACCCAGCGCCGCCATGCCGGGATTGCCGGGCGCGATCACAAGGCGCCCCAGGAGCGGCGAGGCCGCGATCTTCCAGGCCAGCGCATGCTCGCGCCCGCCCGAACCGACGAGGAGGATGTTCATGACCCGCGCTTTCGCCCGGCGAGCCACGCCGGTCAAGCCGCCAGGGCTTGTCCCATCGCACCCGGTTGTGATCTTAGGTCCGCGAGCCCCCGGCGGGCGCCTTCCGATGGACGATTGATGCCCACCACCCTCCGCGACTGCCTGGCCGCCAAGGCCTGCGACCCTGCCCTCGCCGACCTCATCCTGACCGTTGTGCGGACCAGCGCAGAGATCAGCGCCCTAGTCCGTCGCGGGGCGCTGGGGGAGGTGTTCGGGGCGCTCGAAAGCGAGAACGTCCAGGGCGAAGTCCAGAAGAAGCTGGACGTGATCTCCAACGACATGCTGCTGGAAAGCTGCGGCGCGTCACCGGCGCTGATGGCCATGGCGTCGGAGGAGATGGACGACATCCATCCGGTCCGCGACCTGGGACCCACGGGCGGCTACCTGCTGCTGTTCGACCCCCTGGACGGATCCAGCAACATCGACGTCAACGTCTCCATCGGCACCATCTTCTCGATCCTGCCCGCGCCCCGCGTGGACGCGCCCCGCCCGGCCGTCCTGACCGACTTCCTGCAGAAGGGCCGCGCGCAGCTCGCCGCGGGCTACGTGGTCTACGGCCCGCAGACCACCCTGGTCCTGACCCTCGGCGACGGCGTCGACGCCTTCACCCTGGACCCGGAAACCGGCGACTGGCTGCAGACCGGGTCCGGCGTGACCATACCGGTGGAGACCAAGGAGTACGCCATCAACGCCTCGAACCTGCGCCACTGGGCGCCGGCGGTGCGCGGCTATATCGAGGCCTGCCTGGAGGGCGAGACAGGACCCCGGGGCAAGAACTTCAACATGCGCTGGATCGCCTCGATGGTGGCCGACGTCCACCGCATCATGATGCGCGGCGGGGTCTTCCTCTACCCGTGGGACGCGCGCGAACCCGACCGGGCCGGCAAGCTGCGCCTGATGTACGAGGCCAATCCGATGTCGATGCTGGTGGAGCAGGCGGGCGGCGCGGCCTTCGACGGCCACGGCCCAATCCTCGACGCCGAGGTCAACGACCTGCACCAGCGGATCTCGGTGATGCTGGGCTCACGCGCCGAGGTCGAGCACCTGGAACGCCTGCACCGGGACGCCTGACGTCAGGCGTCCATGTCCAGGGAGTAGCCGGCCGACCGCACCGTGCGGATCGGATCGGCCTCGGCTTCCTGGCGGTTGAGGGCCTTGCGCAGGCGGCCGATGTGGACGTCCACGGTGCGGGCCTCGACATAGACGTCCGAGCCCCAGACAGCGTCCAGCAGCTGCTCGCGCGAGAACACCCGGCCCGGGTGCTGCATCAGATAGTCCAGCAGCCGGAATTCCGTCGGGCCGAGGTGGATCTCGCTGCCCGCCCGCTTCACCCGGTGCGCCACGCGGTCGATCACCAGGTCGCCGATGTGGACGCGGTCCTCCGCCAGACCGGGCCGGATGCGGCGCAGCACGGCGCGGATGCGCGCCGAGAGCTCGCTCATGGCGAAGGGCTTGATGATGTAGTCGTCGGCGCCCGTGTCCAGGCCGCGGATGCGGTCGCTCTCCTCGCCCCGCGCCGTCAGCATGATGATCGGGATGTTGCGGGTCTCGCTGCGCTGGCGGAGCCGGCGGCAGACCTCGATGCCCGAGACCTTGGGCAGCATCCAGTCCAGCACCACCAGGTCGGGCAGGCGCTCGCTGACCTGGGTCAGGGCCTCCTCGCCGTCCATGGCGACGGCGACGTCGTAGCCTTCCTTCTCGAGGTTGTACTGCAGCAGGGTGGAAAGAGCGTCCTCGTCTTCCACCACCAGGATGTAGGGGATCATTCTCAGATTTCCTTCGCCAGGGCGTCAGTCTTGGGCCGGGCCGAACCGATGGTCTCGGCGCCGGTGATTTCGTAGTGGATGATCTCGGCGATGTTGGTGGCATGGTCGCCGATGCGTTCGAGGTTCTTGGCCACGAACAGCATGTGGGCGCAGGCGGTGATCGTGCGCGGATCACCCATCATGTAGGTCAGCAGTTCGCGGAACAGGCTGTTGTAGTGCTCGTCCACCTCGTCGTCGCGGGACCAGACGGCCAGCGCCCGGTCGAGATCCGACGCGGTGTAGGCGTCCAGCACATCCTTCAGCCGGCCCAGGACCAGCTTGCCCATCCGCTCGATGGAGCGGGTCAGGGGGCTCATGGGCTCGGCCTCGGTCAGCACCAGGGTGCGCTTGGCGATGTTCTTGGCAAGGTCGCCGCAGCGTTCGAGGTTCATGGCGATCTTCATCGCCGCCACGGTCTTGCGCAGGTCGTTGGCCATGGGCTGGCGCAGGGCGATCAGCCGGATCGCCTTGCGCTCGATGTCGGCCTCCAGGACATCCAGCCGCTCGTCGCGGGCGACCACAGTCTCGGCCAGGCTGGTGTCGCGGCGAACCACCGCGTCGATGCCGTCGCCGACCTGGGCCTCGGTCAGGCCGCCCATCCGCGCGCACTCGGCGGTGAGCGTGTTCAGCTCGTCTTCGTAGGATTTGACGATGTGCTGGTTGCGCAGTTCGTCGATCAGTTCCTCGATCCGCGCCGTGGCGATGGGGTCCAGGGCCGAGCAGGGCTCGTCCATAAGGATCACCTCGGGGCTGACGGCGATGGCGCGCGCGATCACCAGGCGCTGCTGCTGGCCGCCGGACAGGCCGGTGCCGGGCTGGTGCAGCCGGTCGGCCACCTCACCCCACAACCCGGCCTTCTTCAGCGAGGTTTCCACCAGGGCCTCCAGCTCTGACTTGCTGGTGGTCAGGCCATGGATGCGCGCGCCGTAGGCCACGTTCTCGAAAATGGTCTTGGGGAAGGGGTTGGGCTTCTGGAAGACCATGCCGACCCGGGCGCGCAGGATGACGGGGTCGATGGCCTTGTCGTTGACGTCCTCGCCGTCGAGCTCGATCCGACCGCGGACCGTGGCGCCGGGGATGGTGTCGTTCATCCGGTTGATGCAGCGCAGGAAGGTCGACTTGCCGCAGCCGGAGGGGCCGATCAGGGCGGTGACCGCCTTTTCCGGCACGTCCAGGGAGACGTCGAACAGGGCCTGCTTGTCCCCATAGAAGACGTTGACCTCGCGGGCGCGGATCTTGATCGCGGCCTGCGGCCCGCCGGTGTGGGCGCGGTCGATGGTGACGTGGGCGGGCGCCGAGCCGTGGGCCTGGCTGTCATCGCGCTGGGCGGGCATGGGGGACCTTGGGATTTGACGTCGGATCATCAGACTACCACCGGCGTTCGAAGCGGCGGCGGAGCAGGATCGCGGCCAGGTTCATGATGATCATGAAGGCGAGGAGGACGAGGATCGCCGCGGCGGTGCGCTCGTGGAAGGCGCGCTCCGAGGCGTTTTCCCAGATGAAGACCTGGACCGGCAGGACGGTGGCCGCCCCGGTGAAGCCCTCGGGCACGCCGGGAACGAAGGAGATCATGCCGATCATCAGCAGGGGAGCGGTCTCGCCGAGCGCGTGGGCCAGCGACAGGATCGCGCCGGTCATGACGCCCGGCATGGCCAACGGCAGGACATGGTGGAACACGGTCTGGGTGCGCGAGGCGCCGACCCCCAGGGCCGCTTCCCGGATGGAGGGCGGCACCGCCTTCAACGCCGAGCGGGTGGCGATGATGACGGTGGGCAGGGCCATGAGCGCCAGCACCAGCCCTCCCACCAGGGGCGAGGACCGGGGCACGTGCATCCAGTTGATGAACACCGCCAGGCCCAGCAGGCCGTAGACAATGGAGGGCACGGCGGCGAGGTTGTTGATGTTGACCTCG
>JAZKFM010000184.1:0-9627 GCA_040386415.1 Pseudomonadota bacterium | reverse complement strand
CCAGCGGTTCTTGGGCGCGAACTCTTCCAGATAGGTCGCCGCCAGCACCCCGATGGGCACGGCCAGAACTGCGGTCACCAGCAGCATCATGGCCGAGCCAACCACGGCGCCGAGCACGCCGGCCTGTTCCGGCTCGGTGGAGTCGGACTTGGTGAGGAAGTCCAGGTTGAAGCCCTTCGAGACGGCGCCGGAGGCCTGCATCTTGTCGAGCCAGGTGAGCTGACGGTCGTCGAGCTTGCGCTCGTCCTGTGGCGTGGAGCGCTTCAGCTCACCCTTGTAGTAGAGGGCGGCGTCGGCCTTCACCGGGCCGGTCAGGGTGACCTGCTTGCCGATCAGGGAGGGATCGTCGCGGACCATGTCCAGGAGCTGGAAGCCGAAGTCGTTGGAGATGATGTCCATCATCTTGCCCGACGCCTCGCCGGACGCGTCGTCGGTCTCGCCCATCCTGGCCAGCATCTGTTCGGCCACCAGCCGGTCGAAATTGGAGCCGACGATGTCGGCCGCGTTCACCTTGGCGGGGTCGACATAGATGGTCTGGGTGACCTGGTAGTCGATGAAGGTGGAATAGCCCTGCAGGCCGATCCGGCCCACCAGCATCACGAGGAAGCCGAGGGCGAAGACGATCGCCAGCTGGCCGTACAGCCGGAAGCGCCGCTCCTGGGCGTAGCGCTTCTTCAGACGCGTCTCCAACCCTCGGCGGAAGGCGGTCTTGTCGGTGGGGCGGGCGCCGTCAGTCATACTGTTCCCGGTACTTCTGGACGATGCGAAGGGCGATCACGTTCAGGATGAAGGTCATCACGAAGAGGGTCAGGCCCAAGCCGAAGGCCGAGAGGGTCTTGGGGCTGTCGAATTCCTGGTCGCCGGTCAGCAGGGTGACGATCTGCACCGTCACGGTGGTCACGGTGTCCAGGGGATTGAGGGTGGTCTTGGCCTGAAGCCCGGCGGCCATGGTGACGATCATGGTCTCGCCGATGGCCCGCGACACCGCCAGCAGCATGGCCGCCATGATGCCCGGCAGGGCGGCAGGCAGGACCACCAGCTTCACCGTTTCCGAGCGGGTGGCGCCCATGGCCAGGCTGCCGTCCCGCAGGGACTGGGGCACGGCGTTCATGATGTCGTCGGAGAGCGATGAGACGAAGGGGATCAGCATGATCCCCATCACGGCGCCCGCCACGAGGGCCATCTGGTTCTGCACCTGGCTGAGATAGATGCCCAGGCTGTCCAGGGGGCCGCCGATCATCAGGCGCCCCAGGCTGTTGAAGCCCTCGCGGAAGATCGGCCCCACGGTGAGGGCGGCGAAGAAGCCGTAGACCACGGTCGGCACGCCGGCGAGGATCTCCAGCAGCGGCTTGACCACCCCCCGCGTCAGCGGACTGGCGTATTCCGAAAGGTAGATCGCCGAATAGAGGCCGATCGGGGCCGCCACCAGCATGGCGATCAGCATGATGAGGAAGGTGCCGGCGAACAGCGGCACCGCGCCGAACGCCCCCTTGGAGGCGTACTGATCGCTGCGCATGGCGATCTGCGGGTCCCACTGGGTCCCGAACAGGAAGTCGATCGGCGACACCGACTGGAAGAATCGCCAGCTTTCCCAGACCAGGGAGCCGACAATGCCGACGGTGGTGAGGATGGCGGTGACCGCGCAGGCCAGGAACAGGACCGCGATCCAGCCCTCCACCCGATTGCGGGCCCGGAAGGTGGGCCCGATGCGAGGATAGGCCAGGGCGAGGCCGGCCAGACCCACCACCACGCCGGCGGCGAGCGCCCCGTACTGGATGAGCTGCTCCAGGCGCTTGGCCTGGGCGGCCTTGCCCTCGATGGCGGTCTTCAGGTCGCCTTCATAGACCGTCTCGCTGGCCTGCGACCCGTGGGCCAAGGCCCGGGCGTCGTCGAAGAACACGTTCTGGCCCTGGGGCGTCAGCGCCGAAACAGCGGCGGGCGGGTCCGCGCGCAGCAGAGCCGCTTCCATGCGGCCGCCGAGCATGGCCGCGGCCAGGACGATCAGCGCCGCGGGCAGGCCCGCCCACAGGGCGACATAGCTGCCATGATAGCCCGGCAGGGAATGGAACGAGCCCGCCTTGACCGTCGATGCAAGGCGCTGGGCCTTGTGACGTCCAAAGGCATAGGTTGCGCCGGAGAACAGGAAGAGCGCCAGTAAGGCGATCCAGGTGAGCATCGCGGCTCCCAAGCCAGAACAAGGTGGGAGGTCATCCCACGCCGCGCGGAACCTGCCTGCGCAATGCTGTCCGCTTACGACACTTCTACGACGGTTTTGTAACGGCCCCCGGAGACGGGGCCGGCGGCATGGCGAGAGAGCCCGGAATCAGCGGGAAATAGGCGCTGAAGGTGGCGCCCTCCCCCTCCACGCTCTCCACCGCCAGGCCCCCGCGGTGGCGGTTCATGATGTGCTTGACGATGGCCAGGCCCAGGCCGGTGCCGGACCGCTCGCCGCTCTTCTGACCCTCGACCCGGTAGAATCGCTCGGTCAGCCGCGGCAGGTGCTCGCGTTTCAGGCCTACGCCGGAGTCGGTGACCCGCAGCGCAGCATAGAGGTCAGGGCCGTGGTCCGGTGTCAGCAGGGACAGTCGCGCCGACTGAGCCCTAAGGGGCGCGGCCGCAGCGTCCGCGGTCAGCCCGCTGACCAGGGCGATCTTCACAGACCCTTCGCGGGGTGAGTATTTCAGGGCGTTGTCCACCAGGTTCTGGGCGACCTGAACGATCTGGTCGCGATCGCCCGAGACCACGGCGACGCCGCGAGGCGGCAGGCAGGGAACCAGCGCCACGCCGCGCTCACGGGCGAGCGGCCCCAGGGCGTCGATCACGTCCATCACCGCCGACGCCAGGTCGGTCTCGCCCTGGGGGGCGATATGCTCGTTGAGCTCGATCCGCGAGAGCGACAACAGGTCGTCGATCAGGCGCGCCATGCGTTCGGCCTGGGTCGACATGATGGTGAGGAACTTCTCCCGCGCGCCCTCGTCGGTGCGGGCGTGGCCGCGCAGGGTTTCAATAAATCCGGAGAGGGAGGCCAGCGGGGTGCGCAACTCGTGGCTGGCGTTGGCCAGAAAGTCGGCCCGGGTCTGCTCGGCGCGGCGGATGTCGGTCTCGTCACGGAGCACCAGCAGGGCTTGGCGAAGGCCTTCAGGACCCGGGCCTGGGCGCCGCCCATTTCATATATCGCCTGACTGTCGAGGCCGCCGAACAAGGCCTCGTCCACCGCCTCCAGCACCTGGGGATCGCGGATCGCGGTGACCAGCAGGCCTGCGTCAAATTGAATTCGCAGCAGCTCGCGGGCGGCGTCATTCACCATCACGAAACGCCGGCCCGTGAGGTCATCGGGTTCATGGGCGGCGATCACCAGCACCGGGTCGGGCAGCGCATTGATGATGCTGACATAGGGCGGCGCGTTTTCGTGCGGCGGGCGCATGGGCGCCAGGGGTGGCTGGCCCTCGGGGTCGACCACACGGGCGCTCCGCCAGACCACCGCCAGAACCAGCACCGTTAGGGCCGCCGCCGTCCAGATGGCCACGTCACGCTCGGCGAACTCCCCCGCGCCGAGAGCCAGCACGGCAAGAATTCCCAGTCCGCCGGTGATCAGCGCCGGGCCCGAAAGCCGGAGCCATCCGCGCGGCGGCGTCTGCGACAAAACGATTCTCCGCGACTGCAAAGTTTGAGCAGGCCCGAGAGTTATGACACTGACATGACAGTCGCCCAAGTGATCGGGCGATTCGAAATCGACGGCCGGTTGAAAAGCGACTTCCATCGATCCGACAGGCTTGGTCCGATCTCCACGGACCCTGGTCTCGGACACTCAAAACAGACCGAGGGACTAGAGGCCAAATGGCTTTGAAATCGAAAATGCTTCTGGGGGCGGCAGGTCTTGTCCTGGCCTGGCCCGGTCTGGCCGCGGCCGATCCCGCCACCGACGCCAGGATCGCCGCACTCGAGGCGCAGTTGGCGCTGTTGCAGGCCCAGATCGCCGACCTGAAGGTCGCGACAAACGCCAGCAACGCCGCCCGTCCGACCGACACCAAGACAGCCTCGGCCACCATCGCGGGCGGCAAGCCGACCATCACCTCCTCCGACGGCAAGTTCTCGGCAACCCTCCACGGGGTGATGCAGCTCGACATGGCCAAGTACGACCAGGGCGACCGACTGCCAGCCGCCGTCACCGCCCGAGATCTGTCGGGCGGTGCGAACTTCCGCCGCGCCCGCATCGGCATCGACGGGAAGGTCTTCGGCGCTTTCGACTACAATATACTGTTCGACTTCGGGGGGTCCGGCGCCGAGGATTCCGGACGGATCCAGGAGATGTGGGTGCAGTATTCCGGCCTGAAGCCGCTGCGCTTCCGGGTCGGCGCCTTTGCGCCGCCGCTCGGCCTCGAAGACGCGGCCTCCACCAACGGCTCCCTGTTCCCGGAACGTCCGGCCGTGGCCGACATCGCCCGCGGCCTGGCGGGCGGCGACACCCGCATCGGCGGGGGCGTCATCGGCCACGGCGACCGCTGGTTCGCGTCGGCCATCGCCACGGGCGCCTTGGTCCAGAGCCTCAATTCCGGGACCACGGCCTTCAACGCCCCGATCTTCGACGAACAGCAGGGCTACGCCCTGCGGGTCGCCGGCACACCGCTCCATGGCTCCGACTGGCTCATCCATGTCGGCGCCAACGCCAGCGTCGTGGCCCAGCCCACCGACCTCGGCGCGGCTGCCGCGAACCGCTACGCGGTGCAACTGCGCGAGCGCCCCGAATTGCGGGTCGACGGCTCCCGCCTGGTGGACACCGGCCAGATCGACGCCCGGGGCGCCCAGGCCTATGGCCTGGAGTTCGCCGCCCAGAGGCAGAACCTCTACGTCCAGGCCGAGTACTTCGATTTCTCTATCGACCGCCGCAACCCGGCCGCTGGCGCATCAGACCCCAGCTTCAATGGCTGGTACGCTCAAGGCAGCTGGGTGCTGACCGGCGAGCGCCGCAAGCACAACACCACGACAGCAGCCTTCGACGCCCCCGGTGTCGACAGGCCCTTCGATCCGTCAAACGGCCAGTGGGGCGCCTGGGAGCTGGCGGCGCGGTATTCAACCGTCGACCTCAACTATGCTGAAAACAGCCTGATAGCCGCCGAGCGGGTGCGCGGTGGCGAGCAGGATATCTGGACCCTCGGCCTCAACTGGTTCCCCAACCCCGCCGTCAAGTTCATGCTCGACTACTATGACGTCAGCGTCGACCGAAAGAACGCCGCCGGGGCCGCCATCGGCCAGGACTACCGCGCCCTGAACCTGCGGTCCCAGATCGCCTTCTGAGCCTTTCTTGGATGCGGCTGGCAACCCGTGACTTGGGTGTCCGTTCTCTGGCCTCGAAGAGGGCCAGCCATGAACAATCTCTCGGTGACCGATATCGTGGGCACGCTGGCGGCGCTCTGCTCCATGGCCAGCTTCACACCCCAGATCATCAAGATCTGGCGCGAGAAGGACGCCACCTCCGTCTCCCTGCGGATGTACGTGGTGACCGTGACCGGGTTTGCTCTGTGGATCGCCTACGGCATCCTGATCGGCAGCTGGCCGGTGGCCGCCTCCAACGTCGTATGCTTGGCGCTCTCGGCGGCCATCCTGGCCCTCAAGTGGCGCTTTCGCGAAAACGAGGGCTGAGGGCCACGCCGGTTGGCGCCGCGACCGCCGCGCTCTAGATTGCCGCCAACCGCGGGCCCAAGCCCCGCACATGACCCAACCCCCAATCGCGGCCGACGGCGCCTCGGACTCCCGAGCCCTCACGCGTGACAGGACGCCGAGATGTCGAACGACCGCTTTGCCCCGGCTGAAGCCGCCTTCAAGGCTGGAGACCGGGACGAGGGCATTCGCCTCACCGCCGAGCAGCTGACCCTCGACCCCAACGTTCCGGCCCGGATCTATCAGAACTTCACGGCCCTGCTCGTGCGCCACAAGCTGTACGACGAGGCCGAGCACTGGGCGAGGCTGGCCACCGACCGCTACCCGCGCGATCTCGACCTGTGGAACATCCTGGGCGTCGCCTTGCGCCGCCTCGGGCGGCATGCGGAGGGCCTCAAGGTCCTGGACCGCGCCATCAAGATCAACCCCAAGAACCTGACGCCTCAGATCAACCGCGGCAACATCCTCAACGACCTGAAGAACCCGGCGGCCATCGAGATCTTCACCAAGATCATCCGCCAGCAGCCGGCCAACTCCGAACACCAGCGTTCGCTTGGGCGGGCCTACTGGTTCGCCGGCGAGGTGGACAAGGCCGAGATGCGCTTCAATCTGGCGGTGAAGATGAAGCCCGACTACGTGGACGCGTGGCTGGATCTGACCTCGCTCGCCGCGGAGACCCGGGGGCCTGTAGAGACCTTGCCGGTGCTGGAGCGCGCGGTGGCGGCCCTGCCCAACGATCACCGGATGCGCGAATCCATGGGGGTGATGCTGCGCCGCGCCGGGCGCAACAAGGACGCCGAGGAATACTTCGCCAACCTGCTGACCGAACTCGGCGAGCACGGCTGGATTCACTATCAGTCCGGCCTGACCCTGGCCGACTTCGACCGCGACAAGGCCAATCTGCACTTCGAGAAAGCGCATGAGCTCGCGCCCGACAACGCCGACTTCCAGCTCGCCCTGGCGGAGAGCTATTCGCGGACCCGCTCAGGCGACGAAGCGGCCAATCTCGAACGCGCCTATCAGCTGCTGAGGCCGATTATCGACAAGGTGGGCAGCGGCGCGGGCGCCGTGAAAGTGGCGAGCGACATCTTCGTCCGGGTCGCCGACTACGACGCCGCCGACGCCCTGGGGGACTTCGAGCACCTGGGCCGGCTTTGGGCCTCTAACGGCCGCCACACGGCCCTGCTCTCCCACCTGGCCCGCGTCCGCACCTCCCAGGACCGCGACGAGCTGATCCACCAGCACCGCATCTGGGGAAAACAGGTGGAGGCGGCGGTCGCCCGCCGGCCGATCACCCACCCGGCGCCTCGCACGCCGAATGGCAAGATTCGGGTCGGCTTCATGTCCTCGGACCTGCGCTCGCACCCGGTCGCCTACTTCTCCCTGCCGCTGTTCGAGCAGTACGACCGGGAGAAGTTCGAAGTCTATTGCTACTCCTACTATACCGGCAAGGAAGACCCGACCCAGAAGCGCATCGCCGAGATGGTGCAGGGCTTCCGCTGGAACCCCGACATCAATGACCGGGACGCCGCCCAGGTGATCGCCGACGATCAGCTGGACATGCTGATCGAGCTCGGCGGCTCCACGCATATGAACAAGATCTCGGTGATGGGCTACAAGCCCGCGCCGATCCAGGCCAGCTGGCTTGGCTATCCGCACTCCGCCGGGCTGAAGGCCATCGACTACCTGATCGTCGACCCCTTCATGCTGCCCGAGCGGGAGGGCCTGCTGATCGAGAAGCCGCTCGTCCTGCCGCACGGCTGGTTCGCCCTGTCCTCCGGCGCCTTCAATGACCGCGTGGCCGTGCAGAACCCGGCGCCGGTGGCGCGCAACGGCTATGTCACCTTCGGCACCGCCAACAATCCGTACAAGTACAGCCGCGACATGGTCCGCACCTGGGCCAAGGCCGTCGCCCAGGTTCCCAACTCCAGGTTCATGTTCGTGCGACCGGAGGGCGGGTCGGAGAGCTTCCGCAAGAACCTCGCCGCGATCTTCGCCGAGGAGGGCGTCAGCGCCGATCGTCTCCGCTTCGAGGCGGTGCGCGGCGCCCACCTGCCCTTCTACAACGAGATGGACATCTCCCTGGACAGCTTCCCCCAGACCGGCGGCACCACCACCTGCGAAAGTCTGTGGATGGGGGTTCCGGTCATCACCCTGGTGGGCGAGACCCTGTTCGAGCGGCTCAGCTATTCGAGCCTGATGAACGGTGGCCTGCCTGAGCTCTGCGCCCGCGACACCGAGGGCTACATCGCCGCTGCGGTGAAGCTGGGCAAGGATCCCGACCGCATCAACGAACTGCGGGCGGGCCTGCGCGAACGGATGCGCGCCAGCCCCATCGGCCAGACGACGCAGTTCGCCCACGACTTCTTCGGGCTGATTGAAAAAGCTGTGAAGGGTTAGGCCGGGGCGCCCAGAAGGCCGCGCCGCGCGACCTCGCGGTAGTAGTCGACATAGGCGTCCCAGAAGCCGGCCTCGTCCCAGGCCTGGTCCAGGGTCGGTTCGTCATTGGCGACGATGCGCGGTTCGGGGAAGGCCGTCTGCTCCAGGCAGTCCACCGGGCAATCCTGCCCCAGACGCGTGGAGGCTTCGCGGGCGACGCGCAGGGCGAACTCCCCCTGGGGGCCGACATAGCCGGCCGGACGGCAGACGCGGTCCAGTTTCGGATTGGCCAGCATCTCGTCCACCAGGCCCGCATAGGCCCGCGCCAGCAGCACGACGGGGATGTTGTCGCGCACATAGGCGGGTGTGCGGACGATCCCCGCCTTCCCCGCGAACCAGGCCTGGAACAGCGACCAGACCAGCCGTCCCTCCTCCAGCGGCCCGAACGGCCCATTGATCATGAAGCGTCCGAAGGCCAGCCCCCTCCAGAGGGCCAGGTGGCGGAACCCGTCATTGGTCAGCCGCTTGGACAGGCCGTAGGGCGAGACAGCCATGCCCCCGGCCGCGTCCTCGAAGCCGGTGCCGGTGGCGATGACGCCCGATACGCCCGCTGCGGCGGCCGCCTCGAACACCACGCCGGCCCCGGTCAGGTTGCGGGTCACGCCGGCGGCCACGTCGTAGTCGGCGTTGCGGTAGCCTGGGATATCGGCGGCGTGGTGGGCGAGGATGTCCAGGGGTCCGGCGGATTTCAGCAGGTCCAGGAAGGCGGGCGACCCGAAGGGGGTTTCGAAGGCGACCTGGGCCACGCGCTTCAGCCGCTCCACCCGGTCGCCGCGCAGGCCGTCATAATCTGATTGGGCGCGCTTCAGGGGCGCAATGACCTCGTGGCCCGCATCGGCAAGGCCCTGGGCGATCCAGACGCCGGTGAAGGATGTGCCGCCGGTGAGCAGGACCCGGGCCATCTCAGGCGCGGTGGTCCGGATAGGTCGCGTCACGCTCAGAAATCACCACGGGCTGCCCCGGCCAGACGATCCCGAAAACCGGGTCGTTCCAGCGCACGCCTCGCCCGTGGCCGGGCTCGAACATGCGGTCGATCTGGTAGAGGACGTCGGTGTCCGGCTCCAAGGTGATGAAGCCATGGGCCATGCCCGCCCCGATCAGCAGGGCGCGGCCATTGTCAGCCGAGAGTTCCGCCCCCGTCCACTTCAGATAGGTCGGGCTGCCCGGCCGCCGGGCCACCGCCACATCAAAGATCGCGCCGCGCGTCACCCGCACCAGCTTCACCGCGGCGCGGGGCGGGGCCTCATAGTGCATGCCCCGCAGGGTCAGGGTCGCGGTATTGCGTGACAGGCTGGTCTGGGCCGGAACGAAGGGATGGCCCGCCGCGGCAAAGGCGTCGGGGCAGTGCAGCCGCGCGAAGGAGCCGCGCTCGTCCGTCGACGGATCGAGCTCCACGACCGTCACGCCGTCGATAGCGGTGGCTGCGAAGCGCATCAGCTGATGACCTTCGTCTCCGGCGAGGCTGTGACGAAACGACCGCCCCAATCGGAGATATGAGCCAGCTGGCCCATGATCTCGTCCTTCAGGTTC
>JAZKFM010000183.1:0-10421 GCA_040386415.1 Pseudomonadota bacterium | reverse complement strand
GCGCGGCCAGTTGGCGGGATCGTCGGGGTCCATGCAGGACATCTTCAGATCACCGCTCTTGAGCTGGGCCAGCGCGTAGGCCTTGGGGTCCTGCCCCGCCGCGGCGGCGGCCTTGGCCACCTCCAGCGGGTTGGTCTGCAGGGCGGGCGCCGAGGGCAGCCAACCCATCCGCTCGGCCTTGGCGTTGAAATCGATCATCGCCCCGTCCCACACGCCTTCCGGCGCGGTGGGCGAGAGGATCTCGCTCATCTCGACGGTCTCGTACCGCCACTGGTCGGAGTGGGCGTAGAAGAAGGAGGTGGAGTTCTGCTGGCGCGGCGGCTTGGCCCAATCGGTGGCGAAGGCGAGCGGAGCCCAACCGGTCTGCGGCCGCAGCTTTTCCTGGCCGACATAGTGGGCCCAGCCGCCGCCGGACTGACCGACGCAACCGCACATGACCAGCATGTTGATGGCCGCGCGGTAGTTCATGTCCATGTGGAACCAGTGGTTCATGGCCGCGCCGATGATCACCATCGACTTGCCGTTGGTCTTCTCGGCGTTGCCGGCGAAGCCGCGGGCCACAGCGATGATCTGGTCCTTCGGCACCGAGGTGATCGCCTCGGCCCAGGCCGGGGAATAGGGCTCCACCTCGTCATAGCTGGCCGGCATGTGGTCGCCGCCGAAGCCCTGATCGACGCCGTAGTTGGCAAGGAACAGGTCGTAGACGCAGGCCACCAGGGTCTCGCCCTCGGGCAGCATCATGCGCTTGACCGGCACATTGCGGACCAGGACGTCGGGGTGATCGGTCATGGCGAAGCCGTTGGTGGCCGCCCCGCCGAAATAGGGGAAGCGCACCGCAGCGACCTCGTCGTGGACGCCCTTCAGGCCCAGGCGCAGGGTGGTCTCGCGGCCGGCCCCATCCTTCTCTTCCAGGTTCCACTTGCCGTCCTCGCCCCAGCGGAAGCCGATGGAGCCGTTGGGGACGATCACCTCGCCGGTGGTCTCGTCCAGGGCGACGGTCTTCCAGTCGGGGTTGTTGGTCTCGCCCAGGGCCTGGTCGAACTCGGCGGCGCGCAGCAGGCGCTCAGGCACATAGGCGCCGTCCTGCGGCACCAGGCGCACCAGCATCGGCAGGTCGGAGTACTTCCGCAGGTAGTCGCGGAAATAGGGCACCTGTTTGTCGATGTGGAATTCCTTGAGGATCACGTGACCGAAGGCCATGCCGAGCGCCGCGTCGGTCCCCTGTTTCACGGGCAGCCACAGGTCGGAGAACTTGGAGGCCTCCGAATAGTCGGGGCAGATCACCACCGACTTGGCGCCGCGGTAGCGGGCCTCGGTGTAGAAGTGGGCGTCCGGGGTGCGGGTCTGCGGGACGTTGGAGCCCCAGAGGATCATGAACCCGGAATTGAACCAGTCGGCGCTCTCGGCCACGTCGGTCTGCTCGCCCCAGGTCTGGGGCGAGGCCGGTGGCAAGTCGCAGTACCAGTCGTAGAAGGAGCCACAGACACCCCCGAGCAGCTGCAGATACCTGGCGCCGGCGGCGTAGGAGACCATGGACATGGCCGGGATCGGCGAGAAGCCGAAGATGCGGTCGGGGCCCCACTCCTTGACGGTATAGGCGTTGGCCGCGGCGATGATCTCGGTGACCTCGTCCCAGGTCGCCCGGATAAAGCCCCCCGCCCCGCGCATGGTGACGTAGGAGGCGCGCTGGGTCGGGTCCTTTTGGATCGAGGCCCAGGCGGCCACCGGGCTGAGGGTGGCCCGCGCCGCGCGCCACAGCTTGAGCAGGCGCGAGCGGATCAGCGGGTACTTCACCCGGTTGGCGGAATAGAGGTACCAGCTGTAGCTGGCCCCTCGGGCGCAGCCCCGCGGCTCATGGTTGGGCAGTTCCGGCCGGGTGCGCGGATAGTCCGTCTGCTGGGTCTCCCAGGTGACGATCCCGCCCTTGACGTAGATCTTCCAGGAGCAGGAGCCCGTGCAGTTCACACCGTGGGTGGAGCGGACCACCTTGTCGTGCTGCCAGCGGCGCCGGTAGGCCTCCTCCCACTGGCGGTCCTCGTCGGTGAGGACGCCGTGGCCGTCGGAGAACAGCTCGGTCTTCCGAGCAAAGAAGGTCAGGCGATCAAGGGTATGGCTCATGCCACGATTTCCATCTTCGAGGAGGATTGGGGTGCGTGCAGCAGCGAGCTCTTGCGGGCGTAGAAGACCCAGTTCACCGCGACGCAGCTGAGATAGAAGGCCAGGAAGACCAGCAGGGCGGCGCTCGGCCCGCCGGTGGCCTTCATCGCATTGCCGAAGGCCAGCGGGATGAAGAAGCCGCCGAAGGCGCCGATCGCCGAGCTGAACCCGACGATGGCCGCCGACTCCATTTCAGCAGCCTTCAGGCGTGTGGCAGGATCGGCCTGCGGCAGCAGCCGGGGCATGTCGGCCCGCACGATCGCGGGGATCATCTGGAAGGTCGAGGCGTTGCCGACCCCGGTCCAGAAGAACAGCCACATGAAGCTGGCGAAGAAGATCGGGAAGGATGGCGCCGCGCCAAAACCGCCGACGCTGTACATCACCGAGAGCACGCCCAGCGCCAGGGCGATGAACACCCAGTGCGTTACCTTGTGGCCGCCGAACTTGTCGGAGACCCAACCGGTTAGCGCCCGTGAGGCCGCCCCGACCAGCGGGCCGAGGAAGACCAGCTGCATGGCTTGAGCATCAGGGAACAGGGTCTTCATCAGGAGCGGAAAGGCCGCCGAGAAGCCGATGAACGAGCCGAAGGTGCCGATGTAGAGCCAGCAGATGACCCAGTTATGCTTGCGCTTGAACACCACCGACTGTTCGGCGAAGGAGGCGCGCGCAGAGGCGATGTCGTTCATGCCGAACCAGGCCATGCTGCCGGCGATGAGAATGAAGGGGACCCAGACGAAGCCGGCGTTCTGCAGCCAGATCGTGCTCGACACGCCCTTTTCCACGACGGTCTGGGGCGCGCCCACCAGGGGCAAGAACATCCCGACCCCGATCACCACCGGCACCAGGAACTGCATGACGCTCACGCCAAGGTTCCCGAACCCGGCGTTGAGGGCCAGCGCATTGCCCTTCTGGTTCTTCGGGAAGAAGGACCCGATGTTGGCCATCGAGGACGCGAAGTTGCCGCCTCCCAGGCCGCAGAGCAGGGCCAGGACCACGAACACCGCATAGGGCGTGGTGGGATCCTGCACGGCCAGGCCGATGCCGATCGCCGGAAGCAGCAGCGAAAGGGTGGTGAGCGTCGTCCACAGACGGCCGCCGAGGATCGGGACCATGAAGGTGTAGAAGATTCGCAAGGTGGCGCCCGAGAGGGCGGGCAGCGCAGTGAGCCAGAAGAGCTGCTCGGTGGTGAACTTGAAGCCGACGAGCTTCAGCTTGGCCACCACCATCGACCACACCATCCAGACCGAGAAGGCCAGGAGCAGGTTGGGAATCGAAATCCACAGATTCCGGCTGGCGATCGCCTTGCCCGATCCCGACCAGAAGGCCGGGTCCTCGGGACGCCAGTCGGTCAGGACATGGCGGGCGGGTTTGCGGGAAGCCATCAAGGCGCTCCTCTTGTTGCTGGGGTCGCCGCGCGAGCGCGGGCGGACGCGCCGGAGACCGGGCGCGGCTGAAGGTCGGCGTGCAGAGCCGCCATCTCGGGAAGTTCGGGCAGGTCGCCCAGCTGCGGGGCGTCGGCATGCTCCATCCGGCGGATGGCGAAGTGCATCCAGGTCAGGGCGCTGGCCACCAGGACGAACAACAGCATGAAACAGCTGGTCCAGACCCCGGTCAGGTCGTTCAGGGCTCCGAAGGCGATGGGCAGGACAAAGCCGCCCAAGCCGCCCACCATGCCCACCAGACCGCCCACCGAGCCGATGGTGTCGGGGTAGTAGACCGGGATGTGCTTGTAGACTGCGGCCTTGCCCAGGCTCATGGCGAAGCCGAGGCAGAACAGCAGGACGATGAAGAGAACGAGCCCCGTGGCCAGCCGGAAGGCGATCGGCCCATGGACCCCGTCCACCACGTAGCTGGTGGGGGGATAGGACAGCAGGAAGGTGGCCACCACGCTGATGCCGAAGGTGATGTACATCACCTTGCGCGCGCCGATCTTGTCGGAGAGCCAGCCGCCGAACACCCGGAACAGCGACCCCGGGATCGAATAGGCCGCCGCCAGCATGCCCGCCGTGCGGATGTCCAGATGATAGACCGCCACCAGGTAGTGGGGCAGCCACAGCGCCAGCGCCACGAAGGCGCCGAAGACGAAGAAGTAGTAGAGGGCGAAGCGCCAGACCTGCAGCTTCTTGAGCGGCGCGAACTGCATCGCCGCGGCGACGGGCTTGGCGCCGGTCCGGCGGCGTTCCACGAGCTCCGGATCATCGCGGGTCAGCAGGAAGTAGATGACGGCGATCACCGCCAACGCCGCGGCCCAGACCTGAGCGACGGTCTGCCAGCCATAGGCGATCATCACGAAGGGGGCGGCGAACTTGGTGACCGCCGCGCCGACATTGCCGGCGCCGAAGATGCCCAGGGCCGTGCCCTGCTTTGTCTTCGGGAAGAATTTGGAGACATAGGCCACGCCGACGGCGAAGGACCCTCCCGCCATGCCGACCCCAAGCGCCGCCAGCAGGAATTGCGGATAGGTCTGGGCATGGGAGAGCAAGAAGGTGGCGAGCGCCGCCGACAGCATCACCACCAGGTTCACCACCCGGCCGCCGTACTGATCGGCCCAGATCCCTAGGAAGACCCGGACCAGGGATCCGGTGAGGATCGGCGTTCCGGCGAGGAGCCCGAACTGGGCCTCGGTGAGGCCGAGGTTCTGCTTAATCTGGACCCCGATGATCGAGAAGATCGTCCACACCGCGAAACAGGCGGTGAAGGAGAAGGTGCTCATCCAGAGCGCCATGCCTGCGCCGGGCGCGGTCTGGGTGGCGGGCGGTGTGATGGCGACGGTCAACTTGTCCCCCGACCTCTTTGTGGCGGGGCCAATCGCCCTCGCGTCGATCACTGCTATGACGAGGACGCGGGGGGATTGGATTGATGATGATCAAATTCAGGTGTCGCTGTTGCTATATTCGCCGCAGCGCGAAGCGAATATTGAGCGCGGTTTGCACTTGCAACACCTACAATTACTTTTGGTGGTTCGCTCAATTGATGATCATCAAGCTGCCCGATGCCCCGCGTCGCTTTAGACCCACTTGATCCACATCAAGGCTCGACTCGTTGAGCGGGTTGATTGGTGGGTGCCTCTGGGGGACCAAGCCAATGCCGATGCGAGTTGTGGATGTCGAGCGCGTGAGGGGCTTGCCCCTGTTCTGCGGCGTCTCCGATGAGACCTTCGGCGCAGTGACCGCCGGCGCCTTCCTGCAGAAATTCCCGGCCGGCACCACTCTTCTCCACGAGGGCGATCCGGTGGACTTTCTCTATGTCCTGCTTGACGGCCTGGTGGAACTGGAGGGCACCTGGAATGACAAGGAGACCACCTTGGCCGTGCTCCGGCCTGTCTCCACATTCATCTTCGCCGCTGTCGCCCTTGACGCCCACGCGTTGATGAGCGCGCGCACGGTGGAGCGGTCTGACATCCTGATGCTGTCTGGCGAGGCCCTGCGCCGGGCCATGCAGACAGACCCCCGCTTCAGCTACGCCGCCACCCTTGAGTTGGCCGGTTGCTATCGCGGACTGGTGCGATCGCTGAAGAACCAGAAGCTGCGCGGCGGCGCCGAACGCCTGGCCAACTACCTGATCACCCAAAAGGTGCGTCAGGGCGGAGCCGAGACCTTCACCCTGCCCCACGAGAAGCGCCTGCTGGCCTCGCTGCTGGGCATGACCCCCGAGAACCTGTCGCGGGCCTTCGCCACCCTCACCGGCTACGGCGTCGTGATCAACGGTCCCGAGGTGACCATCGCCCGCCCCGTGGTGCTGGAGCGCCTGGCCAAGCCCGATCCGCTGATCGACAATCACCAGCCTCCCAGTGTCACGCCTCTGGGCCAGGCCGAGCGGGAGTTGTGGCCCGCCAGCCGCGCGGGCTAGCCGCCGAACTGGGCCAGGTTGCGGGTGTCGCCGGCCTGTCCGCGGGCCAACTCATGGCCGCTGGCCTTGCCCGTCAGGGCCTGGGCGATCCGGGAAGCCAACAGATCCGACGCCTCAGCCTCGCCGGTCAGCAGATCGCGCAGGTTCACACCCCCTTGGCCGAAAAGGCACAGGCGCAGCAGGCCCTGGGCGGTGACCCGCAGGCGGTTACACCCGTCGCAGAACCCGGCGCCATAGGGAGCGATCAAGCCGATCCTTCCGGCGAAGTCCGGATGCTCATACTCCGTCGCCGGGCCATCGTCGGAGGCCCGGGCGCGAGGGCTCCAGCCCTCCTGCTTCAGCCAGGTCTTCAGGCGCTCGCCGCTCACATGCTGGTCGGCGAAATAGGCGGCGTTGTCGGCCGTACGCATCAGTTCGATGAAGCGCACCGCCACCGGCCGGCGGCGGACGAACTCGGCGAACTCGACGAAGCCGTTCTCCAGACTGTCGCGCAGCAGGACCGCGTTCACCTTCACGGTGGGGACGCCGATCGCCAAAGCCTGATCGAGGCCCGCCACCACCTGATCGAGGCGGTCGTGGCCGGTGAGGCGGGTGAAGCCGTCCCGGTCGAGGGTGTCGATGGAGACGTTGAGGTTGGTCAAGCCCGCGGCGCGCCAGTCGGCCACGTGGCGATAAAGATTCCAGCCGTTGGTGGTCATGGCCACCTTGGCGATCCCGGGAACGTCGGAGACCCGAGCGATGATCTCGCCGATGTCCTTGCGCACCGTCGGCTCTCCGCCGGTCAGCCGGACCTTCTCGATGCCCAGCCGCTGGAAGGTGGAGACCAGGGCGCCGATCTCGTCGACGCCCAGGAAGGCGGGCCCGGCGGTCTTTCTGTATCCGTCGGGCAGGCAGTAGGTGCAGCGGAAGTTGCAGACTTCCGTCACCGAGAGTCGCAGGTAGCGGAAACGGCGACCGAACCCGTCGATCAGTCGGTCCATGGGACAGGTTCCTCGCGGGACAGAAGAGGCGCCGGTCTCCCGGCGCCCCAAGACCCGGCGGGTCGCCGGTGTCGATGTCACCCGAGCCGACGCCGCTGGGAGGATGGCGTCGCACATGGTGGGCGGATCGAGGGTGAGCCTAGAGGGCCCCAGCCCGTCTGGGTATGATGGCTGAGGGGCCACGCCTTGACTTCGGTTAAGCCGGCAGAGGCCGGCCCCGCGACTGCGCTGGCCAGCCCAGCAGCATCGGCCCGTAGGCCAGGGCGAAGCCGCCAAAGGCGGCGCTCCACAGGACACCAGAGGTCGCCAGCAGGACCTGGCTCCCCGGCCCGCCGAAGCCGGCCCAGACCCTCACCACGGCCGCGGCGTTGATCAGCAGGTAGATGGCGAGCGTCCAGCCATCGGCCGTCCGGGGTCGGCCGCTGTGGCCCCGGGTGGCCCGGGTCATCATGGCCAGCGTCATGACCCCGACCGCCCCGGCCGTGAGGGCGTGGACCCCCGCCGTGCGCGGAAACATGTCGGGCGCCAGGATGGTCAGGCCCATCAGCATCAGCCCGACGCCCAGCCAGGCGTAGCCAAGGTGGAGGATCCAGACCAGGGGCTCGATCAGGGTCCGCAGGCCCTGCCAGCGCGCCAGGCGGGCAAGGGCGGCGGCGCCCGAGGCGGTCAGCAGGGCGCCGGACAGCGGGGCGTCGGGGATCGCCACCCAGGCGGCGGCGGCCAGGGCCGTGAGGATCAGGGCGGCCATGTCCGCGCGGTCAGCGGGGGCGGGCAGCGGCCCGGGCGCGCGCTGCATCAGCCAGTTGCGGGTGAAGCTGGGCGTGACCCGGCCACCGATCAGGCCGATGAGCAGGGCGATGGCGCTGAGCGCGGCCCGTTGGCCTACGGCCTCTGGCGCAAGCGCCCCGAGGTGGAAGGCGATGTTGGCGCAGGCGAGCACTGTGACCAGGCCGCAGACGGCAAGGTTGCGCCAGTTGCGCCCCGCCAGAACCTCGCGCCAGACCACCCCTGCGAACACCACCAGGAAGGCGCTGTCGATGACGCTGGCCCAGACCCCCAGCTCGGTGGCGGCCAGCATGGCCAGGCGTCCGGCCACCCATAGGGCCGACAAGGCGACCAGCGGGGCCCCCATCACCGGCAGGCGGCCGGTCCAGTTGGGCACGGCGGTGAGCAGGAAGCCGGCGACGATACCGGCCAGCACCCCGAACAGCATCTCGTGAATGTGCCACTCGCGGGAGAGCGCCGCCCACGGCAGGTAGCCAGTGAAGGACAGCAGCCAGAGGGGAACGGCCAGGGCGGCCCAGATGGCGGCGGCGAGGAAGAAGGGGCGGAAGCCGTAGCTGAACAGCATCGGCCCACGGTAGGCGCGCCGATCGGCGGCGGTGGCCATTGGGGGACTCCGGTCGTCTAGAGGACGGGACTTCCTTCTAGT
The DNA here is from genome assembly GCA_040386415.1 of Pseudomonadota bacterium. Classification (GTDB taxonomy): domain Bacteria; phylum Pseudomonadota; class Alphaproteobacteria; order Caulobacterales; family Caulobacteraceae; genus Phenylobacterium. Next base: position 2,003 of record JAZKFM010000183.1, on the reverse strand, counting down.
CCCGCCCCGATCCGACACCCTTGTCGGACATCAATCGCCGACCCCATTCATGAGCATTTGGAGTAGCCGCAGCCAAAGCAGGTGTCGCAGCCCTCCTTGCGGATCAGCTCGAACCCGCCGCACTGGGGACAGCAGGCCTTGGCCCCGGCGTGGGTCGCGTGCCCGACGTGGGCGGGCGCGGCGGCCGCTTCGATCCTCAGGTGCCGCTCGATCACCCCGCCGATGGCCGCCGGCAGCGAGGGCACGTAGCGCCCCTCGATCCAGCCGCCGCCGCTGGGATCGAACACCGCCTTCAGTTCGTCGGCCACGAAGGCCACGTCGCCGCCCCGGCGGAAGACCGCCGAGATCATCCGCGTCAGACCCAGGGTCCAGGCATAGTGCTCCATGTTCTTGGAATTGACGAAGATCTCGAAGGGCCGCGGCCCCTCCCCGGTGTCGGCGTCGTTGATGGTCACGTAGACGGCGTGCGCGCTCTGCGGCCATTTGATCTTGTAGGTGGCCCCCTGCAGGACGTCAGGCCGCGGCGAGAGCTTGGGCTCTGCCGGCTCCTCTGCCTCGCGCGTCGGCGTCACCGAGAGCACCGATCCGGTGACGGCGTTGGGGCGGTAGGTGGTCAGGCCCTTGCAGCCCAGACGGTAGCCTTCCAGATAGATGTCCGAGAAGTCGGCGAAGGCGATGTCTTCCGGGCAGTTCACGGTCTTGGAGATTGAACTGTCGATGCAGGCCTGGGCCGCGGCCTGCATCCGCAAATGGTCGGCCGGTGTCAGGTCCTGGGCGCTGACGAACAGGTCCGTCGGGGGCTCAGCCTCACCCTTAAGACCGCGCCAGACGGTGAGCGCATAGTCTTCCACCTGCTCCTCCTGCGAGGAGCCGTCCGGCTGACGCACCTTGCGCGTATAGGCGTAGGCGAAGACCGGCTCGACACCCGAGGAGACGTTGCCCGCCAGCAGCGAGGTCGTGCCGGTGGGCGCGATGGAGGTCAGACAGCCGTTGCGCAGCCCGTGTTCGGCGATCAGGGCGCGGGTCTCATCGTCCAGGTTCAGCAGGTTGGGCCGGTCCAGGATCTGCGGGTCGTAGAGCGGGAAGCTGCCCTTCTCCGCGGCCAGCTCGGCCGAGGCCCGGTAGGCCTCCCGCTTGATCACCGTGAGCCAGCGCTGGGTCAGGGCCACGGCTGTGTCGTCGCCATAACGAGCGCCGCAGAACAGCAGGGCGTCGGCCAAGCCCGTAACGCCGATGCCGATCCGCCGCTTGGCCCGGGCCTCCGCCGCCTGAGCCTCCAGCGGGAAGCGCGAGATGTCGATGACATTGTCCAGCATGCGGACCGCCGTACGGGTCAAGCCGGCCAGCCGCGCCTCGTCCAGGACCGCGCCGTCGGAGAACGGCGCCTCCACCAGCCGCGCCAGGTTGAGCGATCCGAGCAGGCAGGCGCCATAGGCCGGCAGCATCTGCTCGCCGCAGGGATTGCTGGCCAGGATCTCCTCGCAATAGGCCAGGTTGTTGTTGGCGTTGACCCGGTCGATGAAGATGACCCCCGGCTCGGCGGCGTCATAGGTGGCGGTCATCAGCCGCGCCCACAGGTCGGCCGCGCGAACATTGCGGTGGACCTTGCCGTCGAAGACCAGCGGCCACTCGCCGTCCGCCGCGAGGGCCTGCATGAAGGCGTCGGTCACCAGCACCGAGAGGTTGAAGTTGCGCAGGCGTCCGGGCTCGCGCTTGGCGTCGATAAAGGCCTCAATGTCGGGGTGGTCGATACGCAGGCAACCCATCATCGCCCCCCGCCGCTGGCCGGCCGACAGGATGGTGCGGCACATGGAGTCCCAGACGTCCATGAAGCTGAGCGGTCCCGAGGCGTCGGCGCCGACGCCTCGGACCAGGGATCCGTTAGGACGCACGGAGGAGAAGTCCATACCGACCCCACCGCCTTGCTGCAGGGTGACGGCGGCCTCGCGCACATGCTCGAAGATGGCGCCCAGATCGTCGGGAATCTTTCCCATGACGAAGCA
>JAZKFM010000182.1:0-5389 GCA_040386415.1 Pseudomonadota bacterium | reverse complement strand
CCCCGAGGTCCATCAGGGCCTGGGGCCAGTCGCCCGGCCGGTCTTCGGCGACCAGGACGGCGGCCAGCCGCTTCAGCTCCGGCTTCGCCGCTGGCAGCGGCGTCTCGACCGCGAACAGCCGGGCCATGACCCGCTCGACATTGCCGTCGACGACGTTGGCGGGGCGGCCGAAGGCGATGGCGGCCACGGCGGCGGCGGTGTAGGCGCCGACCCCCGGCAGGGCCAGCAGCGCCGCCTCCGTATCGGGAAAGACCCCGCCGTGATCCGACGCCACGGCGCGGGCGCAGGCCAGCAGGTTGCGGGCGCGGGCGTAGTAGCCGAGCCCCGCCCAGGCGGCCATGACCTCGCCGTCCTGCTCGGCGGCCAGGGCCGTGACGGTGGGCCAGCGGGCGGCGAACTTGAGGAAATAGGGGGTGGCGTGCGGCACGGTGGTCTGCTGCAGCATCACCTCCGACAGCCAGACCCGGTAGGGGTCCTGGCGCACACCCGCCCGGCCGTCGATGGGCCCGACCCGCCAGGCGAGGTCGCGCGCCTGGCCATCGTACCAGGCCAGCAGCCGGTTGCGCAGGACCTCGGGATTCATTCCGCCTGGCGCTTGAGGAAGAACAGCGCCGTCAGGCTGATCAGGGCCGCGCCGCTGAGATAGTAGCCCACCGGGACGAGGCCGCCCCGGTCGGCCAGGGCCTGGGCGATCATGGGGGCCAGGCCGCCGCCCAGGATGCCGCCGACATTGAAGGCCACCGACGCGCCTGTGTAGCGGACGCGGGCCGGGAATAGGCCGGGCAGGAAGGCGCCGAGCGGTCCGTAGACCAGGCCCATCATGACCAGGGCCAGGGACAGGAAGCCCCAGATCAGCCAGAGCGAGCCCGATCCCATCATGGGCGCCAGCAGGAAGCCCCCCGCCACCGTGGCGATGCAGCCGGCCATCAGCACCCGCCGCGGGCTGGTGGCGTCGGCCCAGTAGCCGGCCGCGATGATGCCCGCGGCCATGAAGCCGATGGCGCCCAGCTGCACGCCCAGGAAGGTCTCGCGGCTGTAGCCCAGCTTGGTGGTGCCATAGCCCAGGGCGAAGGCGGTGGTCAGGTAGAAGATGGCGAAGCAGCAGACCACGGCAAATGTGCCGGCCAGGGTCTGCAGCGGGTAGTTTTTCAGGAGTTCGCCCAGGGGCGCCTTGGCGGGGGGCGCCTCCTTCATGGCCTCGGCGAAGGCCGGGGTCTCGGTGAGCTTCAGGCGGACCCAGAGGCCGACCCCCACCAGGACGATGCTGAGCAGGAAGGGGATGCGCCAGCCCCAGGCCAGGAACTGCTCCGGCGTCAGCAGGACGCCCAGCAGCAGGAAGAGGCCGTTGGCGGCGATGAAGCCCACCGGGGCGCCGAGCTGCGGGAACATGCCGAAGCGGGCGCGCCAGCCGGGCGGCGCGTTCTCCACCGCCAGCAGGGCCGCGCCGCCCCACTCGCCGCCGAGGCCGAAGCCCTGGCCGAAGCGCAGCACGCACAGCAGGAACGGCGCGACCCAGCCAGCCTGGGCGTAGGTGGGCAGGAAGGCGATGGCCAGCGTCGAGCCGCCCATCAGCATCAGCGAGGCAACGAGGGTCGACTTGCGCCCCAGCCGGTCGCCGAAGTGGCCAAACACCGCCGCCCCCAGAGGCCGGGCGAAGAAGGCGAGCGCGAAGGTGGCGTAGGCGCTCATCAGCTGGGCCGAGGCCGAGGCCGCGGGGAAGAACAGCTTGCCGAACACCAGGGAGGCGGCGGTGGCGTAGATGTAGAAGTCGTAGAACTCCACCGCCGTGCCCACCAGGCTGGCGGCCAGAATGCGGCGGTGCGAGGCCTCTGGCTTGGTGTCGGACATGGTGAGCTCCCCGGCTGAGCGGTGGTGATTGCGGCCTGGGGGCAGGGTCGTCAAGGCGGCGGGACAGGATGAAGGGAACGACGAACCTCGTCCGGGTGGTGACCGACAGGGCGCCGACCCTGTAAGCTGCCGCCCATGGCCAAGCGTCCCCTGCCCACCGCCGCGGAGGCGGCCTTTATCCTGTCGCGGAAGCGGACGCGGCCGCAGCGCCGGCCGCCGCCGGCGGCGGGGCGTGGGCTGTCCAAGCTGCTGAAGGACCTGGACGCACGGTTCGGCCAGGGGCCCGGCGCCCTGCAGGCCCGCTGGAAAGAGATCGTCGGCGAACAGATCGCCAAGCGCACCGAGCCCGTGAAGCTCTCGAAGATGAAGGCCGGCGAGCCTGCCGCCCTGGAGATCCGGGTGGCTGGGGCCGCCGCGGCCCTGATCCAGCACCAGGCGCCGGAGATCGTGGCGCGGGTAAACCTGTTCCTGGGGGCCGGCGCGGTGAACAAGTTGCGGATCGTCCAGGGCCCGCTGCGCAATGTGAATCCGGAGAGCGTGCGGCCCGTGCGCCGCCCCCTGCCCCCGCTGGACGCCGCCAAGGAGGCCGAACTGGCCGCCAGCCTGGCCGCCGAGCCCGACGGCCCTCTGAAAGCCGCATTGCTGAGCTTGGGTCGGGGCGTGCTGCGCGATCGCCGCACCCGTTGACTTTGCCCCCGGCCTGGGGGGAATCGCGCTTTAATCTTCCATTCGGAATTCCGCAGAGGGTCCCATGCCGAACTTCAGCCGTCGCCTCCTCGTTGTCGCCGTCCTGGGCGCGCTCGCCCTGGCGGGTTGTTCCAAGAGCGGCGGGGCGGCCAACGCCGACGACATGACCCTGGGCGATCCCAATGCGCCGGTGAAGATCACCGAGTACGCCTCGGCCTCCTGCGTCCACTGCGCCACCTTCAACAACGAGGTCTTCCCGGCGCTGAAGGCGAAATACATCGACACCGGCAAGGTCCACTACACCTTCAAGGAATTCCTGACCCCGCCGGTGGAGGTGGCCGCCGCCGCCTTCCTGACCGCCCGCTGCGCCGGCAAGGACAAGTACTTCAGCGTGCTGGACGCCGTGTTCAAGGCCCAGAACGAGATGTTCACCACCGGAGACATGCGCGGCGTGCTGCTGCGGGTGGCCCAGTCGGCGGGCATGACCGAGAAGCAGTTCAACGCCTGCATCACCGACGAGGCGGCCCTGAAGGCCCTCAACGCCCGGGTCGACAAGGCCTCGCGCGATGAGAAGATCAGCTCGACCCCGACCTTCATGATCAATGGTGAGAAGTTCAAGGAAGGCGACGCCACCCTGGCCGAGTTCGACGCCGCCATCGCCGCCGCCCAAGCCAAGAAGTAGGAAGGGCCCCGCGCACTCGTGCACTTCCAGCGGCTTCGCCTTTCGGGCTTCAAGTCCTTCGTCGATGCGACCGAGTTCCGCATCGAGCCCGGAGTCACGGGCATCGTCGGACCCAACGGCTGCGGCAAGTCGAACCTGCTGGAGGCCCTGCGCTGGGTGATGGGGGCCAATTCCGCCAAGGCCATGCGGGCCGGTGGGATGGACGACGTGATCTTCGCCGGCTCCGGCGGACGCGCCTCGCGCAACCACGCCGAGGTGACGCTGACCATCGACAACGCCGACCGCAAGGCGCCGGCCGCCTTCAACGACCACCCGGTCCTGGAGGTGGTGCGGCGCATCGACAAGGGCGAGGGCTCCACCTACCGGATCAACGGCCGCGAGGTGCGCGCCCGTGACGTGCAGCTGCTGTTTGCGGACGCCTCCACGGGCTCGAATTCTCCCGCCCTGGTGCGCCAGGGGCAGATCTCCGAGCTGATCGCCGCCAAGCCGCAGAACCGGCGGATGATCCTGGAGGAGGCCGCCGGCGTCTCGGGCCTGCACACGCGGCGCCATGAGGCCGAGCTGCGGCTGCGGGCCGCGGAGACCAACCTCACCCGGCTGGAGGACGTGGCCAAGGAGTTGGAGGGTGCGCTCAACCGGCTGCGGCGCGAGGCTCGCCAGGCCGACCGCTACAAGAAGATGTCGGCCGAGATCCGCGCCCTGCAGGGCGCTGTCCTCTACGCGCGCTGGAACGAGGCGCGTGGGGCGGCCGAGCGGCTGCAGGCCGAGGCCGCCGAGGCGATCCGCGCCGTGGAGGAGACCGCCCGCGAAGCCGCCGCCGCCACGACGAGGGCCGCCGCCGCCGAAGAGCAGATCAAGCCGCTGCGGGAGGCCGAGACCATCGCCGCCGCCGTGCTGCATCGGCTGGCCATCGACAAGGACCGCCTGGAGCGGGAGGGCGAGGCCCTGGCCGCCGAGGTCGAGCGCCTGACCGGCGACGTCTCGCGCATCGACGCCGACCGGGCCCGCGAGACCCAGATGGTGGAGGACGCCCAACTGGCGCTCAGCCGCATGGCCGGTGACCTGGAAGCTTTGGAGGCCGCCATCGCCGCGGCGCCGGAGCGTGCGCCGGAGCTGGAGGCCGCGTCCCGCGCCGCCGAGGCCGCCCGCGTGGAGGCCGACGCCGCTGTCGAGGCGCTCGCCGCCCAGGCCGCCGCCGAGGAGGCCCGCCGCCGGGCGGGCGCCGCGCGGGTCGAGGAGGCTCAAGGCCGGGTCAACCGCACCCGCCGGGCGCTGGAGCAGGCCAAGCACGAACGCGAGCAGATCGGACCCGCGGTCAATCCGCAGGCCGCCGAGGCCAAGGCCGAGCTGGAGCGGTCCGAGGCCACGCTGGTGGCGCTGCGCGCCGCCCTGGAGGCCGCCGAAGACGAACGCACCAAGGCCCAGGAGGCCGAGCTCGCCTCCCGCGAAGCCGCCCGCAAGACCGACGAGCAACTGGGCCGTCTGACCGCCGAGGCCCGCGCCCTGGCCGGCATCGTGGCCCAGCAGAAGCGCGGCGGATTTACGCCCGCCCTGGACGAGGTCTCCCCCGACCGGGGCTATGAGCAGGCCCTGGCCGCGGCCCTGGGCGATGATCTGGATGCGGCCCTGGATCCCAAGGCGCCGGCCTTCTGGGGCGGGCGCGACGCCCAGACGCCGCAGTGGCCCGAGGGCGCGGCGCCCCTGGGTCCGTTGGTGAAGGCGCCGCGCGCCCTGGCGGCGCGCCTGGCCTATGTGGCCCTGGTGGCCCGGGCGGATGGCGACCGTCTGCAAGCCGCCCTACAACCGGGCATGCGGCTGGTCTCCAAGGAGGGCGACCTGTGGCGCTGGGACGGCTTCACCGCCCGGGCCGACGCCCCCAAGCCCGCCGCCGTGCGGATGGAGCAGAAGACCCGGCTGGCCGAGGTCGAGACCGAGATCGAGACCCTGGAACCCAGGGCCAAGGCCGCCCGCGAGGTGCAGGCCGCCGCCAACGCCCGAGTGCGCGCCGCCGAGGAGGCTCTGCGCGAGGCGCGCCGCCAGCCCCAGGCCGCCGAACAGAAGGTGGCCGCCGCGCGCCTGGTGCTGGAGAAGCTGGACCGCGAGGCCACCCGCCGCGAGGCCCACGCCCAGTCCCTGGACGACGTGATCCGCCGCTTCGAGGCCGAACTGGCC
>JAZKFM010000181.1:0-3047 GCA_040386415.1 Pseudomonadota bacterium | reverse complement strand
ACGTCAACGGCCTGGTGGACTCCATGGGCGACCTGCTGCGGCGGACGCTCGGCGAACAGGTGGAGCTGGACATCGCGCTCGCCCCCGACGCCTGGCCGGCCTTCGGGGATTCAGGCCAGCTGGAGAACGCGGTCCTCAACCTGGCCATCAACGCCCGCGACGCCATGCCCGGCGGCGGCAAGCTCACCATCGAGACCGCCAACACCCACCTCGACCTCGGCTACACCTCGCGCCACGAGGACCTGAAGCCCGGCGACTACACGGTGCTCTCGGTCACCGACACCGGTGTCGGCATGACGCCCGAGGTGATCGCCAAGGCCTTCGATCCCTTCTTCACCACCAAGCCCATCGGCCAGGGCACCGGGCTGGGCCTGTCGATGATCTACGGCTTCGCCCGGCAGTCCGGCGGCCACGCCCGCATCTACAGCGAGGTGGGCCAGGGCTCGACGGTGCGGCTCTACCTGCCGCGCTTCGCCGGCGAGGCGCCGGGCGACGCGGCCGAACAGGACCGCCCCGACTTGGCGCGCGGCGCCGGCGAGACCGTGCTGGTGGTGGAGGATGACGCTGCGGTGCGCCTGCTGGTGGTGGAGGTGCTGTCGGAGCTCGGCTACGCCGCGATCGAGGCCCATGATGGGCCGGCCGCCCTGCCGATCCTGGAGTCCGATCAGCGGATCGACCTGATGGTCTCCGATGTCGGCCTGCCGGGCCTTAACGGCCGCCAGGTGGCCGAGATCGGCCGCCAGCACCGTCCCGGCCTGAAGGTGCTGTTCGTCACCGGCTACGCCGAGAACGCCGCTGTCCGCTCGGGCTTCCTCGACCCCGAGATGGAGATGATCACCAAGCCCTTCGCCCTCGACCAGCTCGCCGCCAAGATCCGCGAGATGATCGAGCGCTAGAGCGGGATGAGGAAAAGCGGGAACCCGCCCGCATCCCGCTCCAGCCAAGTCAGCGTGACTGCGTGCCGGGATCGTTGAAGAAGAACAGGGCCAGGGCCATGGCGGCGGCCGCGTCGCGATCCGGCGAGCCCTGGACCGGCAGATAGACCGTGCCCTTGAGGGTGGTGCGGGACACTGCCCCCACCTCCTGGTCGCCCTTCAGGATCACGTAGGACAGCGAGCTGGTGGAGGCCAGCGGCATGGAGCCGGCCAGCTTCTTGGTCTTGGCGCGCAGGGTGACGCCGCCATAGCGGATCTCCGCGGCCCGCTGCGGCTGGTACAGTTTCTCCATGAACTTGCCGTCGCTCAGCACCAGGGCGAAGGAGGCGTCCGGCGGGCCGCCCGCGAAGTTGCAGACATAGGCCAGGTCGTTGCGCTTGAAGTCGATCCAGCTGAAGCCGAAGCGGTTCTGGCCGCCCTCGCAGCTCACGGTCATCGGCGTCGTCAGGCGCGGCGAGGCGACAGTGAAGCTGGTCTTGGCGTAGTCGCTGGAGAACATGCCCAGCGCCCGGGTCTGCTTGCTCACGGCCTTCACCTGGCCGGAGTACTCCCCCATCTCATAGCCGAAGCCCAGCAGCAGGCCCTTCACCCGCTTGGGCTTCACGTCCAGCTTCTCGGTGTTGGGGATCGAGACCTGGGCCAGGGCCGGCGCCCCGCCCACCAGGATCGCCGCTGTAAGAACACTCAAAACCACCGTCTTCATGGTCGCCACTCCCCGTTGTGGACCACCACCCTAGGCCAACAAGCGTGGCCGTGGAAGACTCAGGGCCGGGCGACCAGGACCTGGTCGCTGTAGGTCTCCACCACCAGGCTGAAGGGCGCGCCGTCCGAGGTGGAGAGCACCGCGCGATGCCGCAGGACGTCGGGCGGAACGACCGGTTTGGCGCCGGGCGAGGGGGCCGATTGGATCAACAGGGCCGAGGAAAGGGTGCGCCGGCGGAAATCCAGCGACCTCACCACCACGCCGAAGGGGGTCTGGGTCGTGTTCAGCGCCGTGTTCATCTCCGGCGTCAGCCGGCCCGGCAGGTACCAGTTGTCGGCCCGCGACAGCACCTGGTCGCCGCAGGCCAGGTCCACCCGGCGATAGGCGACAGGTTCATCCGGCCCCACCCCCAGGTCGCGGCGCTCGGCCTCGCCCGCGGGCTTGGGATCGACGGCGGGCCGCCGCGCGACGATTTTGGCGCCGCCGCCCGGGCCATGGGTGTCGCACCAGAGCTGCAGCGTGGCCGTGGCGCTGTCGCGGCTCAGCAGCTCAGCGTCCAGCCGCTTCACCTGGGCCACCGCGGCCTCGAGGTCGCCGGGGGCGGCGCTCCAGGGTCGGGCCGCGGCCGGCGTGGCGAGCAGCAACAGGGCAGGCAGGAGGATGCGCATGCCCTCGTCTCGCATTCTCAAGCCCGCCGCGTCCAGCTAGCTTGCGCGCCATGGCCAAGACCACCCCCGCGACCCTGGCGCTCGGCAAGGCCGGCGTCGCCTACACCCTGCACACCTACGACTACGACCCGGACGCCGGCCGCGTGGGATTGCAGGCCGCCGAAAGCCTGGGCGCCGATCCGGCCCGGGTGCTGAAGACCCTGATGGCCCAAGTGGACGGTAAGCCGGTCTGCGCGGTGCTGGCCTCGGACCAGGAGGTGTCGATGAAGAAGCTGGCCGCGGTGTTCGGCGGCAAGACCGCCGCGATGATGAAACCCGCCGACGCCGAGCGCATGACCGGCTACCGGGTCGGCGGGGTCAGCCCCTTCGGCCAGAAGCGCGCCGTCCCCACGGTCGTGGACGAGGCCGCGCTCGGCCACGACCAGGTCTTCGTCAACGGCGGCCAGCGCGGCCTGCAGGCGCGTCTGGCGCCCACCGACCTCATCGCGGCCTCAGGCGCGAAAGTGGCCTCGATCACCTGACGCCTTGGTGTCTGGCGAGGGGAGGAAAGGGCATCGACTTCGACGCTCGCCGTGTAAGCTGATCTCCCCGGCCCCATCCCCCAAAGGTCCGAATGTCCGCCGCCCAGTCCAAGGCCAACATCTCCCTTGTGATCGAGACGATGTACGCCGTCGCCGCCGACCCAGAGCGCTGGGAAGAGGTGATCGAGGCCCTGAACGTCCCGGCCGAGGACGGCGCGGC
>JAZKFM010000180.1:0-3230 GCA_040386415.1 Pseudomonadota bacterium | reverse complement strand
CGATACTCGATCGCTTCGACGCCGAGATGGACGACTGGATCGACGACGAGCTGTTCGGTCTGGACGACCTCGACACCAATGTCCGTGACCTGTGCCAGACGCTCGATCTGCCCGAGGGGCTTGCCGACCGCTGGCGCGACCTGCCGCCGCCGCCCGTGACGTTCGATCCGGCCAGCCGCTCTGAAGCCGGCCCGGACGTTCGGGCGACCGATCCCCCACATCGGGAAGGCTCCGGTTGATCGACCGCGGACCTCATCTTGGCGCGAACGCCGCCATCCGTACCCAGTCGTTCAGCTCGAAGTTCCACGCCGCCAGTTCGACATAGCCATAGGCCCCGTCGCTCACGAGCGCTTCCGCCCGGGCGTTAAGGCTCGCCGCGTCATGCCCCGGGATCTCCTCCGAGGGGCCATTCGCCATGGCTCCACGCCAGCAGCGCAGGGCGAAGGGGGCATCGTATCCCTTCAGCGGTTCCATGGGGTCGGTCTCCGTTGTCCGGTGGCGGCCAAGTCTCTAGAGCGCGGCGGCGCGAACCGGTATCCCCTAGGGCGCACGACCCCGGAGGTTCGCCGATGCTCGCCCTGATGATGGACCGGCCCCTGACCTTGCCGTCGATCCTGGAGCACGCCGCGCTCTACCACGGCGACCGGGAGGTGGTGTCGCGGACCGTGGAGGGGCCGATCCACCGCTACGGCTACCGTGACGCCCTTGTCCGGGCGAAGCGCATGGCCAAGGCCCTGCTGGACCTGGGCGTGAAGCCCGGCGACCGGGTCGCGACCCTGGCCTGGAGCACGCATCGGCATTTCGAGCTCTATTTCGCGGTGACGGGCATCGGCGCGATCCTGCACACCATCAACCCGCGCCTGCACGACGACCAGATCGTGTGGGTGGCGGACCATGCCGAGGACAGCGTGCTGTTCTTCGACATCACCTTCGCCGAACAGGTGGCGCTGCTGGCGCCGCGCATGTCGACGGTGACGACCCTCGTGGCGATGACCGACGCGGCGCACGGTCCGCCGGGGGTGCGCACCTACGAGGACCTGCTCGCGGCCCAGACCGACGACTTCGACTGGCCGGAGCTGGACGAGCGGCAGGCCTCGGGCCTCTGCTACACCTCCGGCACCACCGGCAATCCCAAGGGCGTGCTGTACGGCCACCGCTCGACGGTGCTCCACGCCCTGGCCCTCGCCCTGCCCGACGCGTTCGACTTCTCCGCTCGCGACGTGGTCATGCCCTGCGCCCAGATGTACCACGCCAACGCCTGGTGCACGCCCTACGCCGCACCGCTGGTGGGGGCCAAGCTGGTGCTGCCGGGACGGCTGCTGGACGGCCCGAGCATCTGCGAGCTGATCGAGAGCGAGAGGGTGACCTTCGTCCTGGGCGTACCCACCATCTGGGTCGGCGTCGCGGACCACCTGGACCGGACGGGCAACCAGCTCTCCACCATCCGCACCATCGCCGTAGGCGGCTCCGCCCCGACGGCGTCGCTGATCTCGCGGATCGAAAAGGGCCTGGGCGGCCAGGTCCGCCAGATCTGGGGGATGACCGAGATGTCTCCCCTCGGCGTGATCAACACACCGCTCCCGACGCATGTCGCCGACACGCCCGACGCCGCGCTTCAGCGGAAGCTGAAGCAGGGGCGGGGCCTCTGGGGCGTCGACCTGCGCATAGTGGGCGAGGACGGCCAGATCCTGCCGCGCGATGGCCGGACGCCCGGAGCCCTGCAGGTGCGCGGGCCTTGGGTCAGCTCAGCCTACTTCAAGCAGGACGGGGCGGCGGCTTTCACGGACGACGGGTGGTTCGACACCGGCGACATCGCCACCCTGGACGCCGAGGGCTATCTGCGCCTTACCGACCGGGCCAAGGACGTGATCAAGTCCGGTGGCGAATGGATATCCACCCTCGACCTGGAAGAGGCGGTCTGTTCGCATCCCGCCGTGGCCATGGCCGCGGCCGTTGGGGTGCCGCATCCCCGGTGGGACGAGCGGCCGCTGCTCCTCGTCACCCTGCGCCCCGGCCAGACCGCCGACCCCGCTGCGCTGAAGGCTCATGTGGCCGAGCGGGTCGCCAAATGGTGGACGCCTGACGAGGTGCGGATCGTCGAAACCCTGCCCATTGGCCCGACGGGCAAGGTGCTGAAACGCGAGTTGCGTGATGCGCTGGCGACACAGGCGCCCGGCGCTTGAACGAGATGACCAGATCCTGACCGAACCGCCGCTTGAACCGCGCGTTAGCCTTCCCAGGTGACTGAGTAGCTAAGCTGGAGGATCGGGGTGCAACGCAAGCGGCCAAAAGGATTGCTCGCCATGGGCTGGGCCGCGATCGACGCGGCGGCCAAGGGCCGCACCGAACATGCCCCGACCGCCGCGGACTATCCCGACAGCGTGGTGCGGCGCACCAGCTTCATTTCCGGCGGCCACTATGGCTGGCGGATTTCCGGCCTGGAGACGCCGCGCGCCGCGCCGCCGCCCTGGAAGATCGTGGTGATCACCGGCGCGCCCTCCTGGGCGGAATACTGGTCGGAGACCCTCGCCGAGTTGCCGCAGAACCGCGAGATGATCGTGGTCGACAGGCCGGGATACGCGGGCTCCGAGCCGCTGCATCCGGTCCCCGACATCCGCATCCAGGCCGAGGCCCTCGCGCCGGTGCTGAATGCCGCGCCGGGCCAGAAGGTGCTGCTCGTGGGCCAGAGCTATGGCGCCGCCATCGCCTCGATCATGGCCGAACAGAACCCGGGCAAGGTCGCGGGCCTTGTCCTGCTTTCCGGCTTCTTCGGCGAGGCGGGACCCACCGCCCGCTGGTTGCTGGACTTGGGCGGCAAGGCGCTGAAGATGATCCCGCGGGACCTGCGCCACGCCGTGATCGAGGTGAACGGCCAGCGGCCCCAGCTTAGGTACGCCCGGCGCGCCCTGGCCCGGCTGAGCATTCCCATCCACATGATCCACGGCGACAAGGACGACTTCGCGCCGCTGGAAGCCGCTGAGCGGCTGGCCGCCGAGACGGTGACCCGCCGGCCGATCCGCGTGGTCCGCACCGAAGGCGCCAATCATTTCCTCAATGACGGACCCGCCGAGATCCTGATCGCAGCCATCGAGGCCTGCATTCCGGAGGCCCGGTCGGCCTGGACTTTCCGCTGGCCGAAGCTGCCGGCCATCTGGGCGCCCAGGATGCCGAAGGCGGCGCAGGCGGCATAGCACCCCTTGTCGCCGCTATCGCCAGTCCGGCAAGAAGAC
>JAZKFM010000179.1:0-4462 GCA_040386415.1 Pseudomonadota bacterium | reverse complement strand
GCTCGCGAAGACCTGTTCGCCCGGGTCGCGGCCATCGCGCCCCTGTGGGAGGCGGCGCTGCACGGGCTGCGCGCGGCGCCTCACGTCATCGACATCCGCAATGTCGGCCTGATGGGCGCCATCGAGCTCTCGCCGCGCGACGGGGCGCCCGGGGCGCGGGGCTATGAAGTGCTGGTGGGCGCGTTGCAGGCGGGCCTGCTGGTAAGGGCGACAGGGGACACCATCGCGCTGTCGCCGCCGCTGATCATATCTGAGGCCGAGATCGACAAGCTGACCGCGATCCTGGGCGGCGTGCTGGCGGGGATCGCCTGAGCGCGGCTATAGAGGGGGCCGCCCTTCGGAGAGCCCAATGCCCCACACCCTGCTGATCTCCCACCCCATGCTGTCGCCCATGCAGGCGAGGCTGGAGGCGCAGGGCTACGGCGTCGTGCGGCGCTGGGAGATGGCCGACGGGGACGCCCAGGCGGTGGAGGCCATCGTCCATGCCGGCGAGATCTACCTGACGGCGGAGTTCCTGGAGAGCCTGCCGAACCTGAAGCTGATCGCCAATGTCAGCGTCGGCTATGACGGGGTGGACGTGGCCTGGTGCCGGGCGCGGGGGATCGATGTGACCCACGCCGACGGCCTGAACGCCGAGGACGTGGCCGACCACGCGCTCGGCCTGCTGATCGGCGGCTGGCGCAATATCGTGGCCGGCGACCGCATGATCCGGGCCGGGGTCTGGAACAACGACCGCATGGAGGTCGGGCCAGGCATGAAGGGCAAGGCGGTGGGGATCATGGGGCTGGGCCATATCGGCGTGGCGGTGGCCCGGCGGGTCGAGGCCTTCGGCATGACCGTGAGCTGGTGGGGGCCCAATCCCAAGCCGGACGCCGTCTGGCCCCGGGCCGAGAGCCTGCTGGCCCTGGCGGCCGACAGCGACATCCTGGTGGTGGCCTGCCGCGCCGACGTCTCCAACCGCCAAGCGGTGAACGCTGAGGTGATCGAGGCGGTGGGTCCCAAGGGGATGATCGTCAACGTCTCCCGCGGTTCGGTGATCGACGAGGACGCCCTGATCGCGGCGCTCAAGGATGGCCGGCTGGGGCGCGCCGGACTGGACGTGTTCGCCACCGAGCCGACCCCGCCGCAGCGTTGGGAGGGTGTTCCCAACACCGTGCTGACCCCGCACAGCGCCGGGGGCACGGTGGGCTCCCTGCCGTCGATGATCGCCCAGACGCTCGAGAACCTGCGCCGCCACTTCGCGGGCGAGGCGCTGCTGAGCCCGGTCGCCTAGGAGCTCAGGATCATGGCCAAAGTGCTTGGAATTGGTGGGGTTTTCTTCAAGACCTCAGACCCGGCCGCCCTGGCCGCCTGGTACGATCGGGTGCTGGGGTTCGGCGGCGGCCCCTGGCCGGGGGCCATGTGGCCGCACGGGGACAAGGGCTACACCCTCTGGTCGCCGTTCAAGGATGACACCACATATTTCGAGCCCTCGACCTCGCCGTTCATGATCAATTTCATCGTCGATGATATCGATGGCGTCCTGGCCCGCGCCGCCGCCGAGGGGGTGCAACCGACGGGCCGTGACGACTCCGATCCCAACGGGCGCTTCGCCTGGCTGATGGATCCGGCAGGGCTGAAGATAGAGCTCTGGGAGCCGGCGGCGACCTCTCCCGAGGCTTGACATAAAGACATAAAGATATCTTTATGTGCTCATGAGTCTCTCGGCGATCCAGGCTGTGGAAGTGTTGCGTGCGGCGGGCGAGCCCACCCGCCTGCGCATCCTGGCCCTGCTATCCCACGAGGAATTGGCGGTGCTGGAACTGTGCAAGGTTCTGGACCAGAGCCAGCCCCGGGTCTCGCGGCACCTGAAGCTGCTGGCGGAGGCCGGTCTGGTGGAGCGGTTCCCGGACGGGGCCTGGGTCTTCTACCGGCTGGTGGCCGGCGGCCTGGCGCGGCGGCTGGCCGACGAGACCCTGGCGGTGGTCGATCTCTCAGACCCGATCCTGGCCCGCGACGCCGAGCGGCTGCAGGCCGTACGCGCCGAGCGTTCCACCGAGGCCGGAGAGTACTTCGCCCGCAACGCCGCCCGCTGGGACGAGATCCGCTCCCTCTATGTGTCGGAGACCGACGTGGAGGCCGCGGTGCTGGAAGCCGCCGGCCCCGGACCCTTCAAGCGCCTCGTGGACCTGGGCAGCGGCACCGGCCGCATGCTGACCCTGCTTGGGCCGCATGCCCAGGCGGCGGTGGGTCTCGATCTGTCCCAGCAGATGCTGAACATCGCGCGCCGGCATGTGGCCGACGCCGGGCTGGAGCGCTGCGAGCTGCGCCACGGCGACATCTTCGGCACCCGCCTGCCGGGCCAGAGCGCCGACCTAGTGGTGGTCCACCAGGTGCTGCACTATCTGGGCGACCCCGCCGCCGCCGTGCGCGAAGCCGCGCGGCTGGTGGCCGAGGACGGCCGGCTGATCATCGTCGACTTCGCGCCCCACGGCCTGGAGTTCCTGCGCGAGCAGCACCAGCACCGCCGCCTCGGTTTCGCCGAGGCCGAGATGGAGCGCTGGCTGAACGAGGCGGGCCTGACCAAGGTCCGCGCCGCCGCCCTGCCGCCCGCCCGGGGCGAGGGCCTGACCGTCAAGATCTGGACCGCCGAGCGCGTCCGCAAAGCTGTAAGGAGCGCCGCATGAGTCCGCTGGAAACCGCGCTGGGACCGGTGGCGCGCGCCGGCGCCGGCCTGGCCAAGCGCCCCTCTGTCTCCTTCGAGTTCTCGCCGCCCAAGGGGCCCAAGAGCGAGGAGAGCCTGTGGGAGGCCATCCGTCGGCTTGAGCCCCTGAACCCGTCGTTCGTGTCGGTGACCTATGGCGCCGGCGGTTCGACCCGCGACCGCACCCACCGCACGGTGGTGCGGATGCTGCACGAGACGACGCTGCGCCCCGCCGCCCACCTGACCTGCGTCGAGGCCAGCCGCGCCGAGGTGGACGAGGTGATCCAGGACTACTGGGACGCCGGCATCCGCCACATCGTGGCCCTGCGCGGCGACCCGCCGGGATCGCTCGGCGGCGCCTACACGCCCCGCGCAGATGGCTACCAGAACGCCACCGAGCTGACCGCCGGCATCCGGGCGATCGGCGACTTCGACGTCAGTGTCGGGGTCTATCCGCAGATCCATCCCGAGAGCCCGTCGGTGGACCACGACATCGACGTGCTCAAGGCCAAGATCGACGCCGGGGCCACCCGGGCGATCAGCAATTTCTTCTTCGACATCGACGGCTACCTGCGGTTCGTCGAGAAGATCCGCAAGGCGGGCGTCACCGTTCCGATCCTGCCCGGGATCATGCCGGTGAGCAGCTATGAGGGACTGAAGAACATGTCCCAGCGCATCGGGGTCACCCTGCCGGTCTGGCTGGGCAATCTGTTCGAGGGGCTCGACGACGACGTCGAGACCCGCAAGCTGCTGGCCTGCTCCGTCGCCGCCGAGATGTGCGCGCGGCTGGTGGAGGAGGGCTTCTCGGACTTCCATTTCTACACCCTGAACAGGGCCGACCTCGTTTACGCCATCTGCCGGGTGCTGGGCGTGCGGGAAGAGCCGACGGAGAAAGCCGCATGAGCCTGCGCTCAGAACGTATTGAAAAGCTGAAGCAAATATCGCGTGAGCGCGTGTTGATCCTGGACGGCTCCTGGGGCGTCATGTTCCAGAAGCGCAAGCTGGACGAGGCCGACTATCGGGGCGAGCGGTTCAAGGATCATCCCGGCCAGCTGAAGGGCAACAACGACATCCTGTGCCTGACGCGGCCCGACATCGTCGGCGACCTGCACGACCAGTACTATGGCGCCGGCGCGGACATCAGCGAGACCAACACCTTCTCGGCCACCACCATCGCCCAGGCCGACTACGAGCTGGAGAGCGCGGTCCGCGACATCAATTTCGAGGGCGCGCGGATCGCCCGCGAGCGGGCCGACGCCTGGACCGCCAAGGAGCCGCACAAGCCGCGCTTCGTGGCCGGCTCGGTGGGGCCGCTGAACAAGATGCTGTCGATGTCCTCGGACGTGAACGATCCCGGCGCGCGGCTGGTGACCTTCGACGAGGTCTACACCGCCTATCGCGAGCAGATGATCGCCCTGCACGACGGTGGGGTGGACATGTTCCTGATCGAGACCATCACCGACACGCTGAACTGCAAGGCCGCCATCAAGGTGATCCTGGACATGGAGGACGAGGGCTACGAGCCCCTGCCGATCTGGATCTCCGGGACCATCACCGACCGCTCAGGGCGCACGCTTTCGGGCCAGACGGTGGAAGCCTTCTGGAACTCGGTGAAGCACGCCAAGCCCTTCGCCATCGGCCTGAACTGCGCCCTGGGCGCCGAGCTGATGCGGCCGCACATCGCCGAGCTGTCGCGGGTGGCCGACACCCTGGTCTCGGCCTATCCCAACGCCGGCCTGCCCAACGCCATGGGCGAGTACGACGAGGAGCCGCACCAGA
>JAZKFM010000178.1:0-6092 GCA_040386415.1 Pseudomonadota bacterium | reverse complement strand
CAGCAGGAGCGAGGAGTTGAAGATGTTCAGCCCCTTGTTCTCCATCGCCCCGAAGTTGAAGTCGCGCACGGCGACGATCATGAACAGGTCCAGGTCGTACTCGCGGCCGAACACCTCTTCGTCCCACTTCATCGAGCGCTTCAGCGCGTCCATGGCGTAGGCGGCGCGGTCGGACATGCCGGGGTCGACATAGATCTTCAGGTCGACCGTGCGGCCGCTCATGGTCACCAGCTTGTCGGCCAGTTCGTCCAGCTCCCCGGCCACCAGGGCGAACAGGTAGGCGGGCTTCGGGAAGGGGTCGTTCCAGACAGCGTAGTGACGGCCGCCGGCCATGACGCCGGATTCCATCAGGTTGCCGTTGGAGAGCAGGCGGTGGAAGGCCTTGTCGGCCTCGACCCGCACGGTGAAGCGCGACAGCACGTCGGGGCGGTCGGCGAACCAGGTGATCTTGCGGAAGCCCTCGGCCTCGCACTGGGTGCAGAAGCGGCCGCCGGACATGTAGAGCCCGTCGAGGGCCTTGTTGGCCTCCGGATCGATCTCGACCTCGGTCTCAAGCACGAAGCTGTCGGGGACGTTCGGCACGGTCAGGTATTCGGCGTCGATGGTGCGCTGGCTCTCGTCCAGCAGCTTGCCGTCCACGGCCACCGAGATGGGCTTGAGCCGCTCGCCGTTCAGCACCAGGGGCTCGGCGTGCTGGCCGTTGCGGGTGATGGACAGGCGGGCCTTCACCCGGGTGGCGTTGGGGGCCAGGTCGAAGACCAACTCGGTCGTGTCGATCCGGAAAGCGGGCGGGCGGTAATCGGTGAGCCGGATGGGCTGGGGAGTCTCTGTGCGCATCCCCAAGGATTTAGGCCATCCCGGTCGCCAGGGCGAGCGCTGCGACTGCGAAAGTCTCTGGGGCCGCCGTGTCGCCTGCGCCATACGCAGTCGGCGTCAAACAGTTGTTTGAGTTATGTCAAAGCTGAGCTTGCGGGATGGCGCGATGTCCCCGCCAGCACGGCGCTCCCTCCGTGCCTTGAGGGGAAAACAAGATGAAAGTCACCACCTACGCCCTGGCCGTTGGCGCAGCGCTCGCCCTGGCCGGAACCGCCCAGGCCCAGGCCCAGGACTTCCAGGTCAAGGAAAAGGGCCTGCTGATGCTCAACGTCCGCGCCACGGCGATCTCGCCGACGGCCGACGACGCGATCACCACCGCCGCCGGCGCGCCCACCGGCCTGCACGTCGACGTCAAGGACGACTACAAGCCGTCGCTGGGTCTGTCCTACTTCCTGACCGACCACGTCGCGGTCGAGGTGATCGCCACCACCAGCCAGCACACCATCAAGGCGCAGGGGCCTGGAACCGACGTCACCGTGCACAAGACCTGGGTCCTGCCGCCGGTGGTCTCACTGCAATATCACTTCGCCCCGACCGCCAAGGTCAGCCCCTATGTGGGCGCCGGCGTGAACTACATGCTGTTCCACAGCGGCAAGGATCAGAACGGCTTCAAGGTGGAGCTGGACGACGGCTTCGGCTACGCCCTGCAGGCTGGCGTCGATGTCGCGGTCAAGGGGCCGTGGAGCGCCAACCTGGACGTCAAGAAAGTGTTCTTCGAGACCGACGCCAAGATCAATGGCGGCGCGCTGAAGTCCAAGGTGAAGCTCGATCCCTGGGTGCTCTCGGTGGGCTTCGGCTACAAGTTCTAGCCCGCTACTCGGCGGCGTGGGGAGCCGATTCAGCCATCGGCTCATCCACGCCGGCCGGGACCTCCTTGAGGTACTGGTCGATCTTCATCGCCTGTTCGGCCAGGCGCTGCAGCTCGGGCGGCGCGCCGGGGGTCTCTTCGATCATCGCCATCAGGCGCCGGGCGACGGACAGCAGGCGGGGCGACGAGGCGATCAGCCGGGCCTGGAATTCGATCTTGTGGGGATCGCGGTCGTACTCGGCGCCCGGTGTGCGCCAGCCGCCCCAATCATTGGCGTCTGTGACCACCACCGGGTAGCTGCCCGGATAGGGATGGTGGCGGCAGTTGTCCGGCGTCTGCCACTTGTTGCGGGCGCGCAGCAGCCGCCAGTTGGCGCCGTCCTCTGCCAAGGTGTCCTCGGAGTCCTGCTCCGGCTTCAGCTCATGGGCCTGGAAGTCGCGGCCCAGGCCGACGTCGTAGGTGACCCGCACGGGCTCGTCGAAGCCGCGCGCCCAGACCGGCACCAGCTTTTCGACGATCGCCCAGGCGCCAACGCTCTCGACCCAGACGCGCTGGTTCTTCTGGAATATCGCCTTGGCCATCCGCACGCCCTTCGAGCTCGCCCACAGGTGCGCATAAGAGCCTGAAATCCTTGACGCGAGGTCAATCTTTCCACGGCGTGCGAGGCGCGTATGTTGACGCGCGAGGAAACTTCAACCGGCCGGGATCGGCGGATGGGCGAGCATGAATTTCGATTTTTCGGATGACCAGAAGTCCCTGAAGGGCAAGGCGCGCAGGTTCCTCGAAGCCAACTGCCCCACCAGCCGCGCCCGGGGCGTGCTGGAAAACAGCACCAGCGGTTATGACGCCGACCTGTGGAAATCGGTGGCCAGCCAGGGCTGGCTGGGCGCGGCCATTCCCGAGGAATTCGGCGGCCTGGGCCTTGGCCACCTGGAGCTGTGCGTGATCGCCGAGGAACTGGGCCGCGCCGTGGCGCCAATCCCCTTCGCGTCGACCGTCTATTTCCTGGCCGAGGCCATCATGCTGGCCGGCAACGACGAGCAGAAGACCTACCTGCTGCCCAAGATCGCCGCCGGCGAAGTCATCGGCGCCATCGCCACCTCCGAAGGGCCTGGCGCCACGACGGCGGCCACGCTGCAGGCCACGGTCACCGACGGCAAGCTGACCGGCGTGAAGATCCCGGTGACGGACGGCGACATCGCCGACGTCGCCCTGGTGCTGGCCAAGGAAGGCGGCAAGCCCGGCCTCTATCTGGTGGAGCTGGCCGGCGAGGGTGTCACCTGCGAGGCGGTGAAGACGCTCGATCCCACCCGCGACGCCGCCAAGCTCACCTTCAAGGATGCGCCCGTCCGCCGCGTGGGCGCGGCCGGCGCCGGGATCGAGCTGGTGGAGCAGGTCTTCGACCGCGCCGCTGTCCTGATCGCCTTCGAACAGTGCGGCGGGTCAGACCGCTGCCTCGAGATGGCCAAGGAATACGCCCTGGAGCGCTACGCCTTCGGACGGGTCATCGCCTCGTATCAGGCCATCAAGCACAAGCTGGCCGACATGTATGTCAAGAACGAGCTCGCCCGTTCCAACGCCTATTACGGAGCCTGGGCGCTCAACACCAACGCGCCGGAGCTGCCGGTGGCGGCCAGCGCCGCCCGTATCGCGGCGTCGGACGCGTACTGGTTCGCCTCGAAGGAGAACATCCAGACCCACGGCGGCATCGGCTTCACCTGGGAGATGGACTGCCACCTCTTCTACCGCCGCTCGCGCCAGCTGAGCCTGGTGGCCGGCGCCCCCCGGGTCTGGAAGGAACGCCTCGTCAGCCACCTCGAACGCCGCAACGCGGCGGCCGCCTAAGGGACCTTCGATCATGGATTTCAACGACAGCCCCGATGAAGCCGCCTACCGCCAGCAGGTCCGCGACTGGCTCGACGCCAACGCCCCGAAGGCCCGCGTCGCCGGTGACCCCGAGGGGGGCGACGGCCTGGCCGCCTCCAAGGCCTGGCAGGCCAAGAAGGCCGCCGCCGGCTACGCCTGCATCACCTGGCCCAAGGAGTGGGGCGGGCAGGGCGGAACCCCGGTGCAAAACGTCATCTTCAGCCAGGAGGAGGCCAGGTACCCGATCCCGGGCAATCCTTTCCAGATCGGCCTGGGGATGTGCGTCCCCACGGTGATGACCTTCGCCGACGAGGAGACCAAGAAGCGCTTCGTCGGCCCCGCCCTGCGCGGCGAGGAGATCTGGAGCCAGCTGTTCTCGGAACCCTCAGGCGGTTCGGATGTCGCGGCCTCGCGGACCAAGGCCGAACGCGCCCCGGACGGTTCGGGCGACTGGATCATCTCGGGCCAGAAGGTGTGGACGACCGGCGCCCAGTTCTCGGACTTTGGAATCGTCATCACCCGGACCAGCCCCGACAAGCCCAAGCACAAGGGGCTGACCATGTTCTGGATCGACATGAAGGCCCCCGGCGTGGAGGTGAAGCCGATCCACCAGATGTCGGGCGGGTCGGGGTTCAACGAGGTGTTCTTCACCGATGTCCGGGTCAAGGACAGCCAAAGGCTGGGGGCTGTCGACGAGGGCTGGAAGGTCAGCCTGGTGACCCTGATGAACGAGCGGCTGGCGGTGGGCGGTCAGACCGGCGTCGGGTGGGAGCAGTTCATGGAGGCGGCGCGCCAGACGCCCGGCCTGGACGGCGGCTCGGCCCTGAAGGACGGCGCGCTGCGGGAGAAGCTGGCGGACTGGTATGTGCAGGCCGAGGGGCTGAAGCACACGCGGAACCGCACGATGACGGCGCTTTCACGCGGTCAGACGCCGGGGCCTGAGAGCTCGATCGGCAAGATCATCTCGGCGGTCCAGATGCAGGAGCTCGGCAATACAGCCATCGAGATGCTGGATCAGTACGGGATCATCGACGATCCGGAGTTGGCGTCGCTGAACGGCGCCTTCCACTTCTCACTGATGTTCGGGCCAGGCCTGCGCATCGCGGGCGGCACCGACGAGATCCTGCGCAACATCATCGCCGAGCGGGTGCTGGGCCTGCCGGGGGACATCCGGGTCGACAAGGACGTACCCTTCAAGGACATGCCCACCGGCCGCTAGGCGCGCCAGGCTGCAGGCTGGGGCGCGGCGGAGGTCATCACCAGCTCGCCATAGAGCCGGGTGAGGCCTTCGAAGGTCCGCTCCCAGCTATGGCGCAGCTCGGCGCGGGCGCGGGCGGCGGCCGACAGGGCGCCCAGGTCCCTCGCGAACAGGGCCTCGATGGCCTCGGCCAGGCCGCCTGGATCCACGTTGTGGGCGAGCTGGCCGACCTCGCTGTCGATCAGCTCGGAGACGCCGCCCCGCGACGGGCCCACCACCGGCAGGCCGGCGGCCAGGGCCTCCAGGATCACCAGGCCGAAGGGCTCGTTCTCATTGGCGTGGACGCAGGCGTCGCAGCTGGCGATCAGGCTGGCCAGAGCCACCGGATCTGACTCGTAGTCGAGGCTGATGACCTGGGGTGAGATGCGCACATCCTTGCCGGCGCCCACCAGGATCAGGTGGTAGGGCTCGCCCAGGCGCTCGACGGCGCAGACGATGGACTCAATGTTTTTCTCCCGCGCCGGGCGGCCGGCGAAGACCAGGATGCGGGCGTCCCAGGGCAGGCCGAGACGCTTGCGCAGGCCGCCGGGATCGGCGCGCCGAGGGTGGAAGAGCTCGGTGTCCACCCCCAGCATCTGGACGCTCACCTTTTCCACGCCGGCTTCGGCGAGGCGCAGGGCCATGTGGCGGCTGGGCGCAACCACGCGGTCGAAGCGATGATAGATATCGGCCCAGCGCTTCATCGCGGGGGCCTGCGCCCATTCCCCGAAGTGCAGGGCGGCGAGCGCCGCGGCGTCGGTGTGGCAGAAGCCCACGACCGGCACGCCCAGCGCCTCGCCGGCTTCGAGGGCCGCATGGCCGGGCACGAAGATGTCGCCGGCCTCGATGATGTCCGGGGCCAGCATCCGCAGCACCGTCTCCCACTTCGCCGTGCTGGTCGGCATGCGGTAGCCGTCGCCGAAGGGGAGGCGCGCGGCGGCCACGGTGACAACGCCGGGTTCGGCCAAGCCGGTCGTTGCGCCCGGTGTCACCAGGGTGTGGCGAATGTCGGGACGGCGCTTGGCCAACCACGCCTGCTTGGCGCCCAGATACCGCTTCACACCGCCGGAGCGCGGCGCGTACATCATGGTGGTGTCGATCAGGTGGTAGCCCACCCGGCCGGGCGCGCCGAAATAAGGCGCCTCGGAGGGATCCAGGCGGATCAGGTTGTCCTGGTCTGAAGCGGTGACGTCGTACAAGCGAGCGCCCTTGTCTTGAGATGGGTTCTCCTCAGGCAACGAACGGCGCGACCGTTTGTTGCGGCCGCGCCCCGTCTCGAAAAGCGAACTCAGTCCGTCAGTCTTT
>JAZKFM010000177.1:0-4517 GCA_040386415.1 Pseudomonadota bacterium | reverse complement strand
CCCGCGTCAGGATCGGGTTCGGAACCCAATCCTCGGCCGGCACCGAGAAGCACATGCGCAGGAAGTTCTCGGCGTAGGACAGGTCGTTGCGCGGATGCACGAAGGGCTGGCCACGGAAGTACTTGAAGGCCCGCGCCGCGATGGTCGGCATCTTGGCGATCAGCCGGTGCGACGAGATCATCCGCTGCTGCGGATCCTCGACGTTGGTGCTGTCGTGATAGAAGGCCGAGAGCGCGCCGACGGCGCCGACCATGATCGCCATCGGGTGGGCGTCGCGGCGGAAGCCCTGGAAGAACCGGTCGAACTGCTCGTGCAGCATCGTGTGGTAGGTGATCGTCTTCTCGAATTCCTCGGCCTCGGCGGCGTTCGGCAGTTCGCCGTGCAGCAGCAGGTAGCAGACCTCGAGGAAGCTGGACTTCTCAGCCAGCTGGTCGATCGGATAGCCGCGGTGCAGCAAGATGCCCGCGTCGCCGTCGATGAAGGTGATCTTGCTCTCGCAGGACGCCGTGGAGGTGAAGCCCGGGTCATAGGTGAAGACGTCGGCCTCGGCGTAGAGCTTGCGAATATCGACGACGTCCGGGCCGTCGACGCCCTTCAGAATCGGGAGTTCAACGGTCTTTTCACCGATGCTCATTCTCGCCGTGTCGGCCATGCCATCCCCTTCGCATGTCTGGAACAAAACGTCTGTTTGGCGAGCCTTATACCGCCTTACGCAGCGGGTGAAAGGGCATCGTCAAGCCTGCCGAGACTTTCCGCTTTTCCGAGGCTTACCAGGGCGCCCGCCAGATCGGGCGCCGGCGCGCCGCCAGACAGGGCGCCACGTAAGGCGGGGCCGATCTTTCCAAGGCCTACGCCCTCGCTTTCGGCGAAGCCGCGCAGGGCGGCCTCCAGCGCGGGGACCTCCCAATCGGCTTGGCCGGCGAGGTTTTCGCGCAACCGGGTTAGCCGAGCACGGGTCTCTTCATTCAGCATGCCGGCTATCTTTTCCGGCAGTTCCAGCGGCCGCGGCTTCAGGGCGAAGACCACGGCGTCGGCCAGTTCCAGCAGGGTCTTGGCCCCGTCGCGGACCAGGGGAATGGTGCGGTGCAGGATGGCGGCGTCGGCGTCGTGCACGGGCTCGCCCCGGCTCGTCCGGACCCTCTGGGTCAGGGCTGTCAGTCGGTCGATGTCTGCGAGGCGTAGATAGTGGTTGTTGATGTGGTTCAGCTTGGCCCAGTCCAGCCGGGCCGGCGCGCTCACCACGTCGGTGACGTCGAACCAGCTTTGGGCCTGCTCGTCGCTGAAGATCTCGTCGTCGCCGTGGCCCCAGCCCAGGCGCGCCAGGTAATTGCGCATGGCCTCGGGCAGGTAGCCCATGTCGTCGAACTCGCTCACCGCCTGGGCGCCGTGGCGCTTGGACAGCTTGGCGCCGTCCGGCCCGTGGATCATCGGCAGGTGGGCCCAGACCGGCACCTCCCAGCCCAGCGCCTCATAGATCAGGGTCTGGCGGGCGGCGTTGTTCAAATGGTCGTCGCCACGGATCACATGGGTGACCCCCATCTCGTGGTCGTCGACGATGACGGCGAGGTTGTAGGTCGGCGTGCCGTCGGTCCGCAGGATGATCAGGTCATCCAGGTCCTTGTTCTTGAAGGTGACGTCGCCCTTCACCAGGTCGTGGATCACCGTCTCGCCCTCGTGCGGACCCTTGAAGCGCACGACGAAGGGGCGGTCGTTGAAACTGGCGTCCTGGTCGCGCCAGGGCGACCGCACCGCACGCCCCTCGGCCCGGGCGATTTCACGCTCGGCGGTCAGTTCCTCGGCGGTCATGTAGTCGCGATAGGCGCGGCCCTTGGCCAGCAGTTCCTGGGCGGCCAGCACGTGCCGGTCGGCGCGGGCGGCCTGGAAGACCGGCTCCTCGTCCGGCGTCATGCCCAGCCAGCTCATGCCGTCGAAAATCGCCTGGACGGCGGGCAGGGTGGAGCGCTCGCGATCGGTGTCCTCGATGCGCAGCAGGAACTTGCCGCCCATCCGCTTGGCATAAAGCCAGTTGAACAAGGCCGTGCGGGCCGTGCCAATATGCATGTAGCCGGTGGGCGAGGGGGCGATACGGGTGACGACGGGGCGGTCGGACATCGAGCTCGGGACTGTGGGTGAAGCGGCGCCGGCGGAGGCCGACGCGATCGCGGCGCCTATTAACACGCCCGTCCGCAAGCTTCCTAGCGCCGCCGAAGTCTTCGTGTGGCTACGCGCCCAGGCCGCCGCCCAGGCCGACCGGCTCAGCCTGTGGACTCCGGTCGCCTTCGGCTGCGGCGGGGCGGCCTATTTCGCCCTGCCGCGCGAACCCGTGGCGGCGCTGGCCATCGCCGCTCTCGGGCTCGCCGGCGCCATGCTGCTGGCCCGCGCCCGTTGGGGCGGCGGCCGGCTTCTGGTGATCGCCCTCACGCTCTTGGCCTTCGCCCTGGCCGGATTCGCCGCCGGCAAGCTGCGCACTCAGCAGGTCCGCGCGCCCATCGCGCCGAGCGGCGAGGGGATGCAGACGGTCGAGGCCTTCGTGGTGGACATCGCCAATCCCGGGCAGGGCGGGCCGCGCCTGCTGCTCGCCCCCATCCGGGTCAGCGGCCTCGCCCCGGCGGCGACGCCGATCCGCGCACGCATGACCCTGCAGCCCGACACGCCCTTGCCCGCGCCTGGCGTGGCGATCCGCGTGCGCGGGATGCTCAACCCGCCGCCGCCACCCGCCAGTCCCGGGTCCTATGATTTCGCCCGCGACGCCTTCTTCGAGGGGATCGGGGGCGTCGGCTTCACCCTGACCGCGCCGCGGGAGATCTTCGCCGAGCCGCCGCCTTGGCGGCTGGCCCTGGAGATGCGAGTCAACGCCGCCCGTTGGACCCTGGCCCGCAAGATCGTTGATGAGATGGGGGTGGAAAGCGGCGGCCTGGCCGCGGCCATGGTGACCGGCCACGAGGCCTTCGTACCGCGCGAGCAGGTGGACGCCCTGCGGGCCTCGGGCCTGGCCCACATCATCTCGATTTCCGGTCTTCACATGGCCATCGTCGGGGGCTTCGCATTCGCGGGCGTGCGGCTGCTGATCGCCGCTTGGCCGTGGCTCGCCCTGAGGGTGTCCAGCAAGAAGACCGCCGCCCTGTTCGGCCTCGCCGCCGTGCTGAGCTATCTGGTGCTCTCGGGCGCGCCGGCGCCGGCCGAGCGGGCGGCGATCACGGCGGCGGCGGCGTTCGGGGCCATCCTGGTGGACCGCCGCGCCATCAGCCTGCACACCCTGGCGATCGCCGCCCTGGTGATCCTGGCCCTGCAGCCCGAGGCGGTGACCGAGCCCGGATTCCAGATGTCCTTCGCCGCCACCACGGCCCTGGTGGCGATGGCCGAGCTCTGGCCGCGCCCGATCCGCGAGATCAACGCCCCCTGGCCGATCCGCGCCGTCCAGGGGGTGGGGACCTGGTTGGGCGCGAGCCTCGCCGCAAGCTTCGTGGCCGGCATGGCGACCGGGCCCTTCGCCATGCAGCACTTCAACCGGGTCTCCACCTTCGGGTTGATCGCCAACCTGCTGGTGGCGCCGATCTCGTCCTTCTTGATGATGCCGGCCCTGGCGCTCGGCGCGATCCTGGCGCCCTTCGGCCTGGGGGACTGGCCGCTGCAGGCCGCCGGGGCCGCCATCGACACCATGAACCTGATCGCCGCCAAGGCCTCGGCGATGCCAAACGCCCAGCTGATCATCGCCAGCGCGCCGGGCTGGACCCTCGCGGCCGCCTTCCTTGGCATCCTCTGGCTCTGCCTTTGGAAGGGCCCCCTGCGTTGGCTGGGCCTGCCCTTTGCGCTCGCCGTTAGCCTGGCGCCCCGGCCGCCGACGCCGGACATCTGGATCGCCGCCGATGGCTCGACCCTGGCGGTGCGGGAGGGGAGGACGGCGGTGCTCTTCCGACCGGACGTCAAGCTGTTCGGGGCCGAGCTCTGGGCGCGGCGGCGGGGCCTGGAACCGGCCACCGAAGGTCTGGCGGCTCGCGACGCCCTCTATGACTGTGACCGCTGGTCCTGCGCGCCGCGCGTCGGCTCATCGCCTCGGGTGGCCGCGGTCTTCACCCGTCGCGCCTCGACCATCGAGAAGAAGCTGCCGCTCTTCTGCCAATGGGCCGAGGTGGTGGTGGTGCGGGGTGCGGCGGATGCCGCTGACTGTCCCGGCGCCCTGTTGCTGACGGAGGACGACTTTGCTTGGGGCGGTTCGGCCGAGCTCTACCGCACGTCGTCCGGCTGGCGGATCGTGTGGGCCCAGAGCCTGCGCGGCCAACGGCCCTGGACCGGCGGTGTGGTCGCCAATCCGGCCCGCTGACGGCGCCTAGTGGTACTTGCGGATCAGCCCGACGAGGCGGCCCTGCACCTGCACCTGGTCGGGACCGAAGATGCGGGTCTCATAGGCCGGGTTGGCGGCTTCCAGGGCGATGGAGGCGCCCTTCTTACGCAGGCGCTTGAGGGTGGCTTCCTCGCCCATCACCAGGGCGACGACGATCTCGCCGTTATTGGCGCTG
>JAZKFM010000176.1:7018-7488 GCA_040386415.1 Pseudomonadota bacterium | reverse complement strand
CAGCTCGCTCAGCGACCCGCCCCGCGCCCGCGCCCGGTCCGTCAGATAGGTCAGGATGTCGGCATCCAGGTGGACGGGCGGAATCAGCTCCGCGTCCTTGTGGAAGAACCGCCCGCGCTCAGCGCCGCTAAAGTCGTACTCGTCTTTCATGTCCTCGATCCCTCCTCGTACTGCTTCCGCTCCTGGCGAGTGGCCTGTCGGGCGGAGAAGCGCCTTGGCCGGACGAACTCGAACCGCATTGGCTCGATCCATCGGGGCTGGCGCCGCCAGCGTCTCGGCATCTAAGGCCAGGCGGTGCGTCTCGCCAAGCGCCGCCCGTCCATCTTAGCGCCCACGCCCCCAGCAGTGTCATCCTAGGCCTTGTGCCTAGACCCCTCTGTCGGCGGGCGGCGCGATGCAGGTCGCAGCGTCAACCGCGCCGCTCCACCCGGCGGCTCCCCTGGATCGGAAACAGGGGGCCCAGGCACGAG
>JAZKFM010000176.1:4922-7008 GCA_040386415.1 Pseudomonadota bacterium | reverse complement strand
TGACGGGCGTGGGGGTTGGGGGCTCGGCGATGTCGTGGCGGGAAGCGCCTTCGAGGCCGGGGCTCACCCGCTGTGTGCAAGAAGGCTGACCACGAACCACACGAACCACACGAACCTGCCCCGACCATCGCCCCGCCCTCCGTCATCCTAGGCCTTGTGCCTAGGACCCCTCTGTCGGCTGGCGTCGCGATGCAGGTCGCAGTGTCGACCGCGTCGCCTCACCCGGCGGCTCCCCTGGATCGGAAACAGGGGTCCTAGGCACGAGGCCTAGGATGACGGGCGTGGGGGTTGGGGGTTGGTGGGCGGGAAACACGGCGGAGGGCAGGGCTGGCCCCCAACGTGAAAAAAGATGGAAACACGAACCTCACGAACGGGCCGTCGACCTGATCTACCGCAAGCCCCTCAGGCGACGGCCGCGCCTAGCCGAGACATTTGGGTCGCGAACTCGGCGCGGACGGAGTCGCGCTCGGCCTCCGGGAGCCAGTTGCTCATCTGGGGAATGACCAGGGACCAGCTGCGGATTTCGGCCGCCGTCCAAGGCATTTCATCGGCCGTGCGCAGCACGCTCAGGACAGCTTCCACGCGGCTGCGGATGGACTCCGGGCTCGGGATCGTAGAGGCCTGCGGCGCCGCGGCGCCGAACATGTCAAGCTGGCTCATCAGCGTACCATCGCGTGATTCGGTGCGGGTATATAAGCGACGCCGAGCGTGCGAAGTTCACAGTCACGCGCGAGCGTTGTTGAAGTCGTAGGGGGCGTATCGTTGGCAGCCAAGGACCCGCTCGCGGAGGCCGTGTCACGGTTCGGTGTTTTGGTGAAGGCCAAGCTCAACAATCCGGCGGCGCTGGGCGCGCCGGAGGACCAGCTTCGCGCGCCCCTGGAGACCCTGGTGGCGGACCTCTGCGCGGTCATTGGCCCGGGAGCCCTCGGCGCCGTGATGGTGGGCGAATCCTCCCTGGCTGACCTCAAGACCCGACCCGACTACGCGGTGACGCTCAAAGACGCTCTGATCGGCTTTATTGAAGTGAAGCAGCCCGGGAAGGGGGCTGACCCCAGGAAGTTCTCGGACGGACACGACAAGGCGCAGTGGGACAAACTCAAATCCCTGCCCAACCTGATCTACACCGATGGGGCGGCCTTCAGCCTTTGGCGCGACGGCAAGCTTGAGGGCTCGATTGTCCAGCTCGAAGGCGATCTTCACACTGCCGGCGCGGCGCTGGCGGGGTCCTCCGACCTCGCGGCCCTGTTCACGGACTTCTTCCAGTGGAACCCCATCGCACCACGCAGTCCGCGCGAGTTAGCCGAGACGAGCGCCCGGCTCTGCCGATTGCTGCGGGAAGAGGTTGCCGAACAGTTGGCCCAGGGCGCCAAGGGCCTGACCGACCTCAAGGACGACTGGCGCAAACTGCTGTTTCCGGATGCGTCCGATGAAGAGTTCGCAGACGGCTACGCCCAGGCGGTGACCTTCGGCCTGCTGATGGCCAAGGCCCGCAATATCGACCTGTCGGCCGGCCTCGAACCGGTGTCCAGGAGCCTGCGCAAGAGCAACTCCCTCATCGGCTCGGCCCTGCGCCTGCTGACCGACGAGGCCGATGAGGAGGCGACCCTGAAGACCTCGCTTCGCACCCTGACCCGGGTGCTCGACGTCGTCGACTGGTCGAAGATCAGCAAGGGCGATCCCGAGGCCTGGCTTTACTTCTATGAACACTTCCTCAGCGTCTACGATAACGATCTTCGCAAGAAGACCGGCTCCTACTACACGCCGCCTGAGATCGTGACCCACATGGTGCGTCTGGTGGACGAGGCCCTACGGACGCCAAGTCTGTTCGGCCTGGCCGGCGGGCTGGCCTCGCCGGAGGTGACGGTCGCCGACCCGGCTGTGGGAACCGGCACCTTCCTGCTGGGGGTCATGCGGAAGATCGCGGCCACTGCGGAGGCCGATGGCGGGCGGGTCGCGGCGATCGGGATCACCAACCAGCGCGAGACGCTGGTGGTGTGGGACCGCGCGACGGGGGCGGCGGTGTACAATGCGATCGTGTGGCAAGACCGGCGCGGCGCCGACCTGTGCGCGCGGTTGAAGGCCGAGG
>JAZKFM010000176.1:0-4912 GCA_040386415.1 Pseudomonadota bacterium | reverse complement strand
CGGAACCGTACCCGCGATTATCAAGGCGGCGCTCAAGCGCCTGATCGGCTTTGAACTGCAGTTTGGCCCCTTCGCCGTCGCCCAGCTGCGCCTGCTGGCCGAGATCGCCGAGTTGACGGACGAGGAGGCGAAGGACGCCGATGACACGCCCCTGCGTCTCTACGTCGCCGACACCCTGGCCGACCCCAACGAGGAGATGAGCTGGATTCCGGCCCTGCTACAGCCGGTGGCCGACTCCCGCCGCGCGGCCAACACCATCAAGCGCGACGAGCCGATCACCGTGGTGATCGGCAATCCACCCTACAAGGAAAAGGCCAAGGGCCTGGGCGACTGGGTCGAGAACGGTCACGACGGGCTGAACGCCCCCCTGGCGACCTGGTTTCCCCCGCCGAGCTGGAACGCCGGGGAGCACTCCAAGCACCTGCGCAATCTCTATGTCTACTTCTGGCGGTGGGCGACTTGGAAAGTGTTCGGCGACTCAGAGATTCCAGGCACCCCGCCGGGCGACGAGAAGGGGGTGATCTGCTACATCACCGTGGCGGGATTCCTGAACGGCCCGGGCTTCCAGAAGATGCGTGCTGATCTCCGTCGGGACGCAGATCATATCTGGGTGATCGATTGCTCGCCCGATGGTCATCAGCCTGCAGTCAGCACCCGCATCTTCCAAGACGTTCAACAACCAATTTGCATTGTCTTGGCTGCGCGTACGCCCGCGAATGATCCTACCAAACCAGCTCGCGTGCGGTTCCGTGCGTTGCCGCTCGGCGCTAGAGCTGACAAATTCACGGCGATTTCACTGCTAGCTCTCGGCGATGGGGAGTGGGTGGATGCAGCGAAAGGCTGGCGGGCCTCATTCCTCCCTGAGGCGGCTACGGCTTGGAGCAGCTATCCGGGGTTGGACGAACTCTTCATCTACGATGGTTCGGGCGTGATGCCCGGCCGAACCTGGGTCATAGCTCCGGACGCGCAATCGCTAAAGGACCGATGGGCGCGCCTAACGAAGGAGCCAAGTGCGGAACGCAAGGCGATGCTGTTCCATCCCCACCTGCGAAACGGCGGGCCGGGCGACAAGCATGTAGACAAGCTCGTGATTGGAGGATTGGCGGGTCACCCCCACCGGCCTCTCGCGGTTGCAAAGGACACAGGGGCCGTAGCGGAGCCCGTGCGCTACGGGTTCCGATCATTTGATCGCCAATGGTTGATTCCCGACAGTAGGCTCATCAACCAGCCAAATCCGAACATTTGGGCTGGTTACTCTTCCAAGCAAGTCTATCTCACGGCTCTTTCGCGCTACGCCCCAACAACCGGTCCCGCCGCGACGATCACCGGATTGGTCCCCGACCTAGATCACTATAAAGGGTCCTTCGGCGGCCGCATTTTCCCTCTGTGGGCAAACCAGGAGGCCACGGTCAGCAATATCCGCCCGGAGTTGCAGGCGGAGTTGGCGGCGGTCCTTGGACGCGAGGTCTCGGGTGAGGACATCTTCGCCTATGTCGCGGCGATCACGGCTCATCCAGGCTATATCGCCCGTTTCGCCAAGAACCTTGTTCAGCCCGGGTTGCGCATCCCTCTGACGGCGAGCGCCGACCTGTTCGAGGAAGCCGTGAGGTTGGGACGGGAAGTGATCTGGCTGCATAGCTTTGGAGAGCGCTTCGCGGAGGGTCGTCCTGCGGGGCCGCCGCGGATGCCCGCCGATGGGCCAACCATCCCCAAGGCCGGCGCGATTCCCACCGATCCCGACAAGATGCCCGACAGCATCGACTATGACGCGGCGACCCGCCAACTGCGGGTTGGCTCCGGCTATGTAGACAACGTGCCGCCGGAAGTCTGGGCTTATGAGGTTTCGGGCAAGCCGGTCCTGCGCCAATGGTTCAGCTATCGGGGCAAGGACCGCAGCCGTCCCATCATGGGCGATAGGAGGCCGCCGTCACTTCTCGGCGAGATTCAGCCGGACGGTTGGCTGGCCGAATACACGACGGAGTTGCTGAATGTGCTCCATGTGCTTGGGCGCCTTGTGGCGCTTGAGCCGGCGCAGGCCGACCTGCTCGGCCGGATTGTCGATGGACCGGTTGTCGAAGCCGAGGCCCTGCGCGCCAGCGGGGCCTTGCCGGAGCTGAACGCCTAAGGAGAGTGGTGGCACGACCGACACCCCGGCCTTCGACGGTGGGGGGTGTCGCGCCGGAGACCTTCGCGCGGGTCAGGGCGCCTCCGGCGCCGCCCGTCATCCCCCACATCCGTCCTCCGCACCCCCGTCATCCTAGGCCTTGTGCCTAGGACCCCTGCTTCCGGTCCGCGAGAGACGCGGGGTGAGGCGGCGCGGTGGAAGGTGTGGCCTGCCTCTCAGCGTGCGCCGAGAGAGGGGTCCTAGGCACAAGGCCTAGGATGACGGGGGAGGGGGCGTAGGAGGGTGATGAAAATGTTCCCTATTTGTTCTTGACGGCCTCGCGCATTTCTGGGACATTCTCGGCATTGGTCATCGCTGCGCTCTGAGGCGCGGAGGGCTGGTGTTCCCGTTCATAATCAGAGGCTCGGGCGCGGGAGCGCGCGGGGAATTTGGCATGGGTGATGAGCAGCTGCCGCCGATCCTGGAGCGGCGCCATTCCAGCTGGAACATGCCGGGCGATGAGCCGGACGAGGCGGCGGGGCCGGCGGGGACGCAAGGGACCGTCGTACGGACCGTGCGGCCGTGGCGGCGGTACACCGAGGCGCTGGGGGCGGTGATCTGTCAGCGGGTGGCGGCCGGCGAGAGCCTGTCGGCGATCTGCCGCGATCCGGGCATGCCGTGCCGCGAGGCGGTGCGGGCCTGGCGGCGGACCCGGCCGGGGTTCGCCGCCCAGGTGGTCCAGGCCCAGTACGACGGGCGGTCCCTGAGCGGGCGGGAGGGCAGCTACTGCCCCCACGTGGCCGGGCTGATCTGCGACCGGCTGGCCCTGGGGATGAGCCTGCGCCAGGCCTGCGCCCTGGAGGGGATGCCGGGCGAGACCACGGTCTATGGCTGGCTGCGGCGCCATCCCGACTTCCTGGAGGCCTATGGGCGGGCGCGGGTTCTGCAGGCCCACCGGCGCTTCGACCAGGTGTGGGAGATCGCCGAGGCCGCCGACCGCGATAGCGCCTTCCTGGCCAAGGTGCGGATCGACGCCGCCCGCTGGCAGGCCTCGCGCCTGGCGCCCAAGCGCTATGGGCTGAAGGCCGAGCTGGCCGAGGCCTATGAGCGGGCGGTCGAGCCGGCCCCGCCCGAGGCGCCGGAGCCGCCGGAGGAGGAGGTGGAGATGATGAATATCACCCTGGTCAGCTACACGCCTGGCGTGCCCGACAGGCTGGTGCGGATCCCGCGGGGCAAGGCTTGAGGGGGCGCCGCACAGGGCCGGCGGGGGTCGGCGGGGCGCGTGGACATCCCCAGGATTGCGGAGCTCAGGTCCTGGGTTGAGTGACTTCTTCCTTCACGCGAAGGAGGTTTCCAGGCGCGGAGCGGCGGACCTAAGCTTCGCCTTGGTCTGGGGGGACCATGCGCATGGCCGTCAAGCGGGACATCGTCGAATCAAGGCCCGGCCGGGACCGGCCCCGGGCGGGGACGGCGCTGATCGTGGTGTTGGGCCTGACGCTCTCGGTGGCCCTGGGCGGGGCGGCCTGGACCCAGGCGGCGGAGGAGAGCGCCGTCGCGGAGGCCGGCCTGACGTCGGACGCCACGCCCGGCCCCGCGCCCGTCTTGGCGACGGCGACGGCGACGGCGACGCCAGGGCCGCAGAAGGACCCCTGGCGGCGGTTCAATCGCGGGTCGTACGCCTTCAACGGGTTCCTGGACCGGGCGCTGATCGGCCCGATCGCGCGGGCCTATATGAAGATCACGCCTTCGCCGGTCCGCCGGGGCCTGGCGCGGGTGGTGGATAACCTGCGGGAGCCCTCGACCGTGATCAATGCGGGCCTGCAGGGCCGCCCCAAGCGCGCCGTGACGGCCGGCGCCCGCTTCGTCATCAACTCCACCGTCGGCGTGCTGGGGGTGTTCGACGTCGCGAGCCGGGCGGGGCTGGAGCGCAGCCGCGCCGATTTTGGTCAGACCCTGGGCCGCTACGGCGTGGACGCCGGACCCTATCTCTATCTGCCGCTCGTCGGGCCGCTGACCCTGCGGGACGGCGTGGGGCAGGTGATGGACGCCCTGACCGATCCCATATCCCTGGCGACGGGCGGCCTGGGCAGCGACTTCGGGGCCGGTCGTCTGGGGGTGACCGCCCTGGACTACAGGTCGAGCGCCGACGCCACCCTGGAGGCGATCGCCCAGGACGCCACCGACCCCTATGCGACGATCCAGTCGGCCTATCTGCAGAACCGGGAGTCGGTGGTGCGCGAGGCCACCGGGGCGGCGGAGATCCTGCCCGACTTCGACACCCCGCCGGACATGCCGGCGCCCGCCGAGCCGGTCGTCGAGACGGTGGCCCTGGCGGCCACCAACGTCACAGAGCCGATCTACTAGGCCATGAGCCCCGTGCGCCACCCGAGGAAACACACCATGCGACCCGCCCGCCGCCACATCCTCACCGGCCTGGGCGGCGCCCTGGCGCTCGCCGGGCTGGCGGGCGCGGCGTCCGCCCAGCCGGGCGCCCGGCGCAGCGCGCGCAACCCGCAGGCTGAGGCCTTCGTCGAGGTCCAGGCCCAGAAGGTGCTGTCGGTGCTGGCCGACCGCAGCCTGAGCCTGGCGCAGAAGCAGCAGGCCTTCCGCCGCCTGATCGACCAGATCGCCGACGTGCCGAAGATCACCAACTTCGTGCTGGGCAAGTACGCGCGCACCATCACCCCAGCCGAGCGGGCGCGGTTCAACCCGGTGTTCCGGGCCTATGCCGAGAACGTCTATCAGAGCCGGATCTCCGAGTTCCGGGGCGAGACCCTGAAGGTCACGGGCTCGGTGGCGCGGACGCCG
>JAZKFM010000175.1:2606-3527 GCA_040386415.1 Pseudomonadota bacterium | reverse complement strand
ACAAGGAGAGCGGGCCGCTGCGCGATGGCAGCGTCGATCTGGAGACCGGTGTCGTCGAGCAGACCATCGGACCCGAAGTGCGCGCCCAGCGATTGTTCGACGACCGCTATGTCGGTGTCGTGCGCAAGGGCCATCCCCTGATCTCAGGTCCCGGGGACTCGCAGGCCTATGGCGACGGCGCGCATGTGCATGTCGTTCTGCACGGATCCGAAAAGGCGCCGATCGACGACTGGCTCGCCCCCGCCGGGGTGACGCGGACCATCGTGAGCGAGGTGAGCGGCTTTGCGGCCGCGCTCGCCCTGGCGCGTGCTTCCGCCCTCATCGCGACTGTGCCGGAGCGCCATACCCATGCCCTCCGCGCCGGCATGACGACCTTTCCCCTGCCGGTGGAGCTGCCGCGGTTCACGATCTCCTTGCTCTGGCATCCAAGGCTGGACGGCGACGCCGCGCATCGCTGGCTGCGCGGCTGCGTGCGTGAGGTTTGTGCCGCGCCCTGGAGGGCCGCGCGATCCCCCTAGCGCCCGCCCGCCAAGCCGATCACAAGCCCCTGAGGACGTCGGCCGCCGCGAAGTGCGCCATCTGGTCGGCGTGGGCTTTCACGAAGGCCGGGCGGGCCTCGGCGCGGGTGACGTAGGCCTTGGAGGCGGGATAATTCGCCAGGCCTTCGAAGCGGTTCACCAGGCGCAGCACATCGGCCATCAGGATGTCGGCGATGGAGAAGTCGCCGGCCAGCCACTCGCGTCCCGCCAGCACCGGCTCCAGGTGCGAGAGGCGGCTGGTCTTCAGGAAGCAGTCAAAGAGCTTCCAGGCGGCTGTGTCGTGGCTCTCGCCGGTGAACTGCAGGAGCGACCATGGCAGGCTGGCCATCTCGACGGAGATGAGCGCGGCGCGAGCCTCGTCCTCGCGACCTCGGGTCATGTA
>JAZKFM010000175.1:0-2596 GCA_040386415.1 Pseudomonadota bacterium | reverse complement strand
TTGCGGCCGACCGGATCGGTGGGCATCAGGGCCGGGCTCTGTTCGCCCAGGTGCAGAAGGATCGCGCCGCTCTCGAAGATCGAGAGGTCGCCATCCGTCAGCCACGGCGCCTGGCCGAAGGGCTGGTGGGCGAAGTGTCCGGCCGGACGATCCTGGAAGGGCGTGCTCTCGACGCGGTAGGGGAGGCCGGCCTCCTCCAGGGCCCAGCGCACGCGCAGGTCCCGCACATAGCCCCGCGGCCCATCCGGGACCCAGTCGAAGGTGGTGAGGACCAGCTCGTTCATCCGGCATCTCCAATCGCAGTCGACGTCACGCGCAGGGAATGGCGCCTCGGCCGGTGTCGAAGTCAACCGCAGGGTGGCCGCCCCGCCGATCCCCGGCTAGCCTGGGAGCCTGGCCGGGCGGGGGCGTCCGGCGCGCACAGGGGGCAGGTGGATGTCGAAGCGATTGGGAGCCCTGGCGGCCCTGGCGGTCATGCTGCTGTCCGCGCCGGCGCAAGCCCAGCCCAGCCCCACGGTCCTGAAGGACATCGACCAGATCTTCGAGACCTGGCGGCTGGATTCCCACGTGCCCGGCCTCGTCTACGGCGTCGTCCAGGACGGCAAGTTGGTGGCGGTGAGGAGCCTGGGCGTCCAGGACCCGGCCACCAAGGCGCCGGTCACCGCCGACACCCGCTTCCGCATCGCCTCGATGAGCAAGGCCTTCACGGCGCTCGCCATCCTGAAGCTGCGCGACGAGGGCAAGCTGTCCCTCGACGCGCCGGCCGAGACCTATGTGCCTGAGATGCGGGGCTGGACCTATCCCACCCGCGACAGCCGCAAGATCCGCGTCCGCGACCTGCTTCACCACAGCGCCGGCTTCGTCACCGACGATCCCTGGGGCGACCGCCAGCAGCCGCTGTCGGAGGCCGCCTTCACCCAGATGCTGCAGACCGGCGTGCCCTTCGCGCGGTCGTCGGGCCTGGCGATGGAGTATTCCAACTTTGGCTACGCCACCCTGGGCCGCATCATCACCAATGTCTCGGGCAAGCCCTATCAGGCCTATATCCGCGACACGATCCAGGCGCCGCTCGGCATGGCGTCCACCAGCTACGACGTCGCCAAGTCGCCGGCCGACCGCCGCGCCATCGGCTACCGCTGGCAGGACGACGCCTGGGTCCGCGAGCCGGACATGGCCGACGGCGCGTTCGGCGCCATGGGCGGCGTGGAGACCACCGCCAACGACTATGCGCGCTGGCTGGGCTTCCTGCTCTCGGCCTGGCCGCCCCGCGACGACGCCGACACCGGCCCCATCGCCCGGGCCACCGTGCGCGAGATCGTCGAGGGCTCCAACTTCCCGCGCGGTGTGATGCGGGCGGCCGCCGCCGGCGCGCCGTGCCGGATCGCGCGCGCCTATGGCATGGGCTGGATCGTCATCGACGACTGCGACCTGGGCCGCTACCTGACCCACGGCGGCGGCTATCCCGGCTACGGGTCCAACGTCCTGCTGCTGCCCGACCGGGGGATCGGGATCTTCGCCCTGTCCAACCGCACCTATGCCGGGCCCTCCGTGCCGGTGCTCAGGGCCGCCCTGGCGCTGGCCGAGGCCGACGCGATTCCCGACCGGTCCGTCCCGGTGAGCGCGGGCGTAGGGGAAGCCTACCAGGTGGCCCGTGGCGTCTGGGCGGCCGGCACGGTCGCCGGCGCCAGGCCCGCCCTGGCGATGAACTTCCTGATGGACCGCGACGAGGCGCGCTGGGCGCGCGACCTGGCCCGGCTGAAGGCCGAGGTCGGCGCCTGCTCCACCACCGAGGCCGTGACGCCCCTGACCGCCATGGAGGCGACCTTCACCTGGACCTGCGAGCACGGGCGCATCAAGGGCGGCTTGCTGCTGGCGCCCACCCGCGAGGTGACCCTGCAGAGGCTGGACCTCGAGGTGGCCAAGCCCTGACCGCGACCGACGTTGTGAGCTAGGCCGTGGCGCGGACCGGCAGCTTCCAGGCCGGCCGCACGAAGTGGCAGGTGTAGCCGTTGGGAATGCGCTCCAGATAGTCCTGGTGCTCCGGCTCGGCTTCCCAGAAGTCGCCCACCGGCTCGACCTCGGTCACCACCTTGCCCGGCCACAGGCCCGAGGCCTCCACGTCGGCGATGGTGTCCAGCGCCACCTGCTTCTGGGCCTCGTCGGTGTAGTAGATCGCCGAGCGGTAGCTCAGGCCGATGTCGTTGCCCTGGCGGTTCTTGGTGGTGGGATCGTGGATCTGGAAGAAGAACTCCAGCAGGGCGCGGTAGCTGATCCGCGCCGGATCGAAGACGATCTCGATGGCCTCGGCGTGGGTCCCGTGATTGCGATAGGTGGCGTTCTTCACATCGCCGCCGGAATAGCCGACCCGGGTGGAGATCACGCCGTCATAGCGGCGGATCAGATCCTGCATGCCCCAGAAGCAGCCTCCTGCGAGTACAGCACGTTCCTCAGTCATGACCTATCCTCCGTGAAGCTGGGCCAGCCGTAGTTAATAAGCGACGCAGCGGAACGCTATACTATCGCAAGGAGCATCTCACTTCGATGCGGCCGCACGGTTGCCCGCCATACGCTCGTGTCAGCGCCCATCGCCAACCTT
>JAZKFM010000174.1:0-3412 GCA_040386415.1 Pseudomonadota bacterium | reverse complement strand
TGGTCGCCCGCCTGGCCCAGGCCGCCCGGCCTGCCATGATGGTCGCGGAATAGCACTGGAGCAGGATGCGAAAAAGTGGGAACCGGTTTTTCGCTTCAATCCCGTTCCAGATACAAAGAGTCGATCACGTCTTATGGTTTTGGATCGGTTCGATCCAAAACCATCGTGATCTAGGGCGGGGCGCGCCATGACCTTGCCGCCCCGCCGACCGCGCCTGGCTATCTTCGGCGCCGGCCCGGCCGGCTCGGCCTTCGCCCGCCAGTTCGCCCTGCTGCCCTTCGAGGTGGAGGCTTACGACACCCGGCCCCACAACGCCGGCCACGCCACCATCCTTAGCGAGGACGAGCTGGTGGAGGTGGCCGGTTGCCTTGAGGCGGGGGACTACGTCCTGATCGCCAGCGCCAGCCATGAGCTGGATGGCCGCATCGCCCAGGCCGTCCTGGCGGCCGGGCGGTTCCGGTACTGCGGCATGATCGGGTCGCGCAGAAAGCGCGACGAAATCCTCGCGGCCCTATCGCAGGCCGGCGTCTCGCCTGACCAGATCGCCCGCCTGAAATGCCCCATCGGCATCCCGGAACTCCACGGCCGCGCCCCCGAAGTGATCGCTGTTTCCGTCGCCGCCCAGGTCCTGCTGGTGCTGCAGGACGACGAAGCTTAGGCCCGTCGTCCTGCGGCGGGCCGGATCAGAGCCCTGTCAGCGCCTGGTCCAGGTCGGCGATGATGTCGTCAATGTGCTCCAGGCCCACCGAGAGCCGCACCACGTCTGGGCCAGCGCCGGAGACGATCTGGTCGGCTTCCTCCAATTGCCGGTGGGTGGTGGAGGAGGGGTGGATGATCAGGCTGCGGGTGTCGCCGATATTGGCCAGGTGCGAGAACAGCTTGACCGAACTCACCAGCTTCACGCCCGCGGCGTAGCCGTCCTTCAAGCCGAAGGTGAACACAGCCCCGGCGCCCTTGGGCGCGTAGCGCTGGGCCAGGGCGTGATAGCGGTCGCCGGCCAGGCCGGCATAGGAGACCCAGGCCACCTTGGGGTGGGCCTGCAGCCATTGGGCGACGGCCAGGGCGTTCTGGCAGTGGCGCTCCATCCGCAGCGGCAGAGTCTCGATCCCGGTCAGGATCATGAAGGCGTTGAAGGGCGAGATTGCGGGCCCGAGATCGCGCAGGCCAAGCGCGCGGCAGGCGACGATGAAGGCGGCCGGGCCAAAGGCCTCGGTGAAGACCTTGCCGTGATAGCTGGGATTGGGCGTCGAGAGGTAGGGGTACTTGCCGCCGGCCGTCCAGTCGAAGCGGCCGCTGTCGACGATCATGCCGCCGATGGAATTGCCATGCCCGCCGAGGAACTTGGTAAGGGAGTGAACCACGATGTCGGCGCCGTGGGCGAACGGCTGGCACAAATAGGGCGAGGCCAGGGTGTTATCGACCACCAAGGGCACGCCCGCGGCGTGGGCGGCGTCGGCGATGGCGGCGATGTCTGAGACCACACCGCCTGGATTGGCGATGGACTCGATGAACACAGCGCGGGTCTTGTCGTTGATCGCCTTGGCGTAGTCGGCGGCGTCATCGGTGTCGATGAAGGTGACGCCCCAGCCCATCTTCTTGAAGCTCTGCGAGAGCTGGTTGATGGAGCCGCCGTAGAGCTTGCGCGAGGCGACGATGTTGCAGCCCGGCTCCATCAGAGTGTGGAACACCAGGAACTGGGCCGCATGGCCGCTGGCCACCGCGAGGCCGGCGATCCCGCCTTCCAGGGCGCTGACGCGAGCCTCCAGCACGCTCTGGGTCGGGTTGCCCAGACGGGTGTAGATATTGCCGCCGGCCTCGAGGTTGAACAGGGCCGCGGCATGGTCGCTGTCGTCGAAGACATAGGACGCGGTCTGATAGATCGGCGTGATCCTCGCCTTGGTGGTGGGATCGGGGGCGGCGCCGGCGTGGATGGCCAGGGTTTCGGGGCGCTGGGCGGTGGGGTCACTCATCGGGGTCACAGGTCCTGGGCGTTCAAGAGGGCTCCACCCTTAGGGCGCCGCGCCCGACGGGTCATCACCCACCTGCCGCCCAAGGGAGTGACGTCCCGCATGCCGCTGAAGCGTTGCGACCCGGCGCCGCAGCCGACCCCGGGGTGGACGAACGCCGAATTAATCATCCTGATCATAGACTTGGCGAGTATCGGGAAGGGATGGCGTCAGGGTGTCGGCAAATCTACCTCCGCATCGTGGCCTTCCCTTCGGCTTGGCGTCCTCACAGCCCGTCTTCGACCGCGCGACCGATATGGCTGTGGCCATGTTCGACGGCTATGCCGCGGCCCTGGCCATCGTCCACCAGGGTCGCATGTGGCGCAGCCGCGATCCCGAGGGCCGGCTGCCGAAGACCAGCGTGCTGGCTGAACGGGTGATCGGCTCGGGCGCGCCCCTGTGGGTCGAGGATCTCACGGACTACCCCGTCTCCGCGGCCCACCCGCTTGTCGCGGGCGGCGGCCACCTGCGATTCTATCTTGGCGTCCCGATCCTCAGTCGCGACGGCGCGGTGATCGGCGTGCTCTCCGTGGTGGGCCTGCAGCCAAAGGCCTTCGATGCGGCCAAGCTGCGGTTGCTGGAGCAACTGGCGGAGTTCGTGGCCGACGAGTGCTTCCGACAGCGCGGCGCGCTGGAGCTTGAGGAGACCCAGTCGGCCCTCTCGGCCTTTGTGAAGGCCGTCCCAGCCTCGGTGATGGTCTCAGATCGCGACATGCGGGTGCTGCAAGCCAGCCCCGCCTGGCTGGACGCCTTTGGCCTGACCCTGGAAGAGGCGCGTGGGCGTTCGATCTACGATATCGCGCCCGCCTTCTTCGAGACCTTCCGCCGGGCCTACGACCGCGCCCTGGCGGGCGAGAGGATTCATGCCGAGCGGGTCCCGAGCCCTGGAACCAACGACACCGTGCGCTTCCTCCGCGCCGAGCTGACCCCTTGGTACGACTCAGGAGGCGAGGTGGGCGGAATCATCGTCGCCGCCCTGGATATCACCGAAGTGGTGGAGGCGCTGGAGCGCACGGCGCGCTCTGAGCAGCGGCTGAAGCTGGCCGTCGAGATCGCCGACCTGCACGTCTGGGAGATCGACTATACGAAGATGACCCTGGAAACCGATGGGGCGGCGGAGACCTTCTTCGACCAGGACATCGACACCAACGCCTTCATCGCCGACACCAGCGTCACCATCGATCCGCGCGACCGCGCCCGCATCGGTGACGAGTGGACCTATGCGGTGGAGCACGATCTGCCCTTCCGGCCGGAGTACCGGATCAATCGGCTCGACGGCAAGACATCCTTTGCGGTGCGCAACCTGTTTGAGGTGACGGCCGAGGATTTCATGGCGCTGGGTAAATTCGACCGCATGCTGATCGACCCGCCGCGCGATGGCGCGATGGCGGTGTGCGAAGCGCTGG
>JAZKFM010000173.1:0-3815 GCA_040386415.1 Pseudomonadota bacterium | reverse complement strand
ATGACCGTCCTGGAGATCGGGCCGGCCGACGGCTATTTCACCAAGATGCTCACGGCGCGGGGCGCCAGCGTCACCGCCGTCGACTATGCCGCCAAGGACTTCTACGGCTTCGCGGCCATGGAGAAGCTGGCCGAGCGGCCCTTCCGGTTCATCCGCGCCAATGTCTATGAGCTGGACACCCTGCCCATCGAGCCCTTCGACGTCGTGATCTGCCTGGGGGTGCTCTACCACCTGCCCGACATGTGCCGGGCGCTCTGGGCCCTGCGCCGGTACACCAAGGGCAGGCTGATCCTTGAGACCCTGGTCAGCCGCAAGCACGAGGACGAGCCCTTCGCCGAGTACCTGCCCGTCGACACCAGCAACGCCGACTACACCAACTTCTGGGCGCCCAATCCGAAGTGCTGCGAGATGATGCTGGTGGACGCGGGCTTCATCGTGGAGTCGAGCTGGGTCAATGACAGCCGCGGCATGTTCCACTGCAGGGCCCACCCCGAGGAATGGGCCTCCAAGAAGATGCAGGTGGCCTACGACTTCCTGACCGCGTGACCCGCTAGCCGAACCTGGCGGGGTCGGGGCCGATCCGGCCGTCGGCGGCGTGCAGGCCCTCGATGGCCGCGAGATCGGCGGCGTCCAGGGCGAAGCCGAAGACGTCCAGGTTCGAGACGATCCGCGCCGGGGTCACCGACTTCGGAATGACCGTCAAGCCAAGGTCCACGTGCCAGCGGATGATCACCTGGGCCGGGGTCTTGCCGTGCTTGGCCGCGATGCCGGCGATCACCGGATCCTCCAGCAGCTTGCCCTGGCCCAGCGGGCTCCAGGAGGTGGTGACGATCCCGGTCTCCGCGTGGAAGGCGCGCAGCTCCGGCTGCTGGAAGCGGGGATGCAGTTCGATCTGGTTGGCGGCCGGGGTCACGCCGGTCTCGCCGATGACGCGTTCCAGGTGCGGGATGTTGAAGTTGGAGACGCCGATGGACTTCGCCCGTCCCTCCTCCCGCAGGCGCACCAGCGCCTTCCAGCTGTCGACATAGAGGTCCTGGGCCGGGGCGGGCCAGTGGATCAGGTAGAGGTCGACATAGTCCAGGCCGAGCCGTTCCAGGCTCTTGTCGAAGGCGGCCAGGGCCGCGTCATAGCCCTGGTTCTCGTTCCACAGCTTGGTGGTGATGAAGAGCTTGTCGCGGGCGACGCCCGAGCGCCTGACGCCCTCCCCCACCCCGGCCTCGTTGCGGTAGGCCGAGGCCGTGTCGATGGCCAGGTAACCGGCCTCGATGGCCGTGGCCACGGTGTCGGCGGTGGTGTCGGCCGGGCTCTGCCAGACCCCGAGGCCCACCTGGGGCATCAGCCGGCCGTCATTGAGCTTCAGGAAGGTCTGGGCGGTCATGGGAAGCTCCGGCGGCGAAGAGGGACGGACTGACATAGGCCGCCCCGGCCGCGGTTCAATCCACCGCCACCGTATAGTTCAGCGCCAGGCGTCCGCCGTCCGGATAGAGGGTTTGGCCCGTCATGTAGGAGGCGTCATCGCTGGCCAGGAACACCGCGACGCTGCCCACCTCGGACGGCTCGCCGAACCGCTTCAGCGGCGTGCGCGCCAGAACCCGGCGGCGCGCGTCGTCGTTCTCCATCACGCCCTTGAGGATGTCGGTGGAGATGGTGCCCGGACCAATGGCGTTGACCCGGACCCCGTGCGGCGCGAGCGCCAGGGCCATGGACTTGGTAAGCTGCGAGATGCCCCCCTTGGAGGTCACATAGGCCAGCTGGTTGGGGATCGCGAGGACGGCGTTGACCGAGGACATGTTGATGATCGAGC
This sequence comes from Pseudomonadota bacterium, assembly GCA_040386415.1. Lineage (GTDB taxonomy): Bacteria > Pseudomonadota > Alphaproteobacteria > Caulobacterales > Caulobacteraceae > Phenylobacterium. The sequence continues at coordinate 2,011 of JAZKFM010000173.1, read as the reverse complement.
CCTTGATCTTCGCATCCACCATGTGCCGGGCCACGGTCTGGCCGATCACGAAGGGCGCGCGCAGGTTCACCGCCATCACCCGGTCGAAGTCCGCCAGCTCGCAGTCCAGGATGTCGCCGGCCGCCAGGATGCCGGCGTTGTTCACCAGGATGTCGATGCGGCTGAGCAGGGCCGCCGACCGGATGACCGCCTTCTGGGCCAGGGCGGCGTCGGACACGTCGCACGGCACCGCGTGGACCTTCCGGCCCGAGCGCTTGGCCAGGTCCCTGGCCGCGGCCGCCAGGCGCTTCTCGTCGATGTCCATGAGGGCCAGGTCGCAGCCCTCGGCGGCGAAGGCCTCGGCGCAGGCCAGGCCGATGCCGCCGGCCGCGCCGGTGACCAGGGCCGTCCGGCCCGCCAGCCGCGCGCCCATCACCAGGCGCCGACGTTGGGCATGGAGGCCCAGGGCTCGGCCGGGGCCTTGGCCGGCCCGGCCTGCAGCAGCTCCACCGAGATGCCGTCCGGCGAGCGCACAAAGGCCATGTGGCCGTCGCGCGGCGGCCGGTTGATGGTCACCCCGCCCGCCTGCAGCCGGGCGCAGGTCTCGTAGATGTCATCGACGGCATAGGCCAGGTGGCCGAAATTGCGGCCGCCCTGATAGTCCTCCGGGTCCCAGTTGTAGGTCAGCTCGACGGTGGGGGCGCGCGCGCTCTGGGCCGCCTCCTCGTCCCCCGGCGCGCACAGGAAGACCAGGGTGAACCGGCCCCCCTTGTTCTCCACGCGGCTGATCTCCTTCAAGCCCAGGCTGTCGCAATAGAAGGCCAGCGACGCATCGAGGTCGGCGACGCGGACCATGGTGTGGAGGTACTTCATCGGACGGTTCTCTCTGATTCAATCTAGGGTAGGCGCTGTCGCGGCCTGTCCCAAAGGGGCACGGTCGTGCCGCGATCCTGCGTCTTCGCGGGCACAATATGCGGCCTTACAACATCCTGTCCGCGATTTCATTTGCGCTGGCAGAACGGTGGCATCAAAAGCCGCTGCAACCTATCTACGTAGGACTGGGGTGAGCGACCGATTCATGCGCGGTCGCCAAACGACTGCTGCGCTCGGGGAAACGGCTGTATGCGCGTTAAATCTTCTTACCTGTTTGCGGCCGGAATCGGGCTGCTTGTCGCGCTCTACTTCATCATCGGCACGATCTTCGGCGGCAGCGGCAAGAAGGCCGGCGCCGAGGCCAAGACCGTGGCCGCCCAGGCCCTGCCTTCCGTCCAGGTTATCCTGGCCCCTGAGAGCCAGCATGGCTACGAAGTGGTCATCCGTGGCCGCACGGAATCCGCGCGCACCGTGGTGGTGAAATCGGAGTCGCCCGGCACCGTGGCCTCCACCCCCGCCACCGAGGGCAGCTTCGTCGCCAAGGGCGCCGTCCTCTGCCGCCTGAACATCGACGCCCGCCAGGCCAGCCTCGACCAGGCCCGCGCCAACCTCCGCTCGCGCCAGCTCAGCCAGCAGGCCTCGGTCGAACTGGCCAAGAAGGGCTTCCGCTCCCAGACCCAGGTCCTGCAGGACCAGGCCAACCTCGACAACGCCGCGGCCCTGGTGCGCCAGGCCGAGATCGGCGTCGAGCAGATGAACATCCGCGCGCCCTTCTCCGGCGTGTTCGACAAGCGCGACGCCGAGATCGGGACCTATCTGTCGCCGGGCCAGGCCTGCGGCACCATGATCGAGTTGAACCCGCTGCTGATCGTCGGCGACCTGCCGGAAAGCGACGCGGGCAAGCTGCGGGTCGGCGCGCCGGCCACCGCCGTGCTGCTGTCGGGCCAGAGCCTCAGCGGCCGCGTCCGCTATGTCTCGCGGGACGCTGATCCGCAGACCCGCACCTATCGCGTGGAGGTCGCCGTGGCCAACCCCAGCATGAGCGTCCGCTCGGGCCTGTCGGCCACCGTCAAGATCTCCGCGGGCTCGGGCCCGGCCCACCAGGTGCCGGTGTCGTCCCTGGTGCTGGACGCCGCCGGCCGTCAGGGCGTGCGCTATG